>CAYFGI010000018.1:0-4292 GCA_964342785.1 uncultured Thermoproteaceae archaeon | reverse complement strand
GGCCGTCAGCGGGATCTAGCCCTTCTTTTTCTATACATCTCCAGCCATCTCTTCGCCGTTCCGTTGAAATACATCTCAAGGGCCGCCCTGACGGCTTCGTTCCTCGATACGAAGATGCCCTTGGTCACCAAGAAGTCTATCTTCTTCACGGTGCTCTCCGAAAGCGTGAAGGAGACAAGCTTTAACTTTTCCTTCTTTTGGCTCACCGTCAAGCCCACATCTCCTAGGTATAAACCTTACGTTTGTTATTTCTTTAATTAACGCAAATTATGTCTTTACCTCGTACCTCCCGTCGGGCCAGACCGTGGCCGTGGCCCTCCTGGTGGCCCAGCAACTGAAGACTATGGCCAACGCGAAGGTGGCGGGATGTCTGTAGGCGTATTCTATATGTACGTCCAAGGCCGTGACGCTCCCGCCTACGCCGTGAGCGCCTAGACCCAGCTTATTTATGGCTTTGAGCAAAGCCTCCTCCATCTTCGCCACCTCGGGGTTCTGGTTGCGCGAGCCAACAGGCCTTAAGGTCGCCGCCTTCTTGGCCAACTTAGCGGCGGCGTCGAGGGTCGGGCCTATGCCTATGCCTACGATCACGGGCGGGCAAGGCATGGGCCCCGCATCTATGACGGACTCCAACACGATCCTAGGCAGCTCCTTGAACGCCACGCCTGGAGGCAACACCATGGCTTTCCCCGGCAGCTCGGACCCGCCGCCCTTAGGTATGTAGGTGAACTGTAGGTAGTCCCCCTCGAAAAGCTCCACGTCGAAAACGGGGACCCCGACGCCGGTGTTGTCGCCGGGGTTCTTCTCGGTGAAGGGATCGGCCGTGTTGGGTCTAAGCGGCAGCTCCTTAGTCACTTGCCTCACGGCGTCTGTAAGTATCGAGAGGACCTTGCTCCTTATGGGGAAGCCATCGCCGAGCTTCACGAAGAAGGTAGGCACGCCGGTATCTTGACAAACCGCCGATACCGTCGACGTGGCTAACTCTATATTCTTCAAGATGGCGCCTATCTGCACCTTGGCCGCCTCCGAGGACTCCTCCTCGTGGGCTTTCCTCAAAGCCCCGACCACGTCGAAAGCCGGGGAGATGCTGGCCTTGACTATAGCCTCCTTGGCGGCCTTGAGGACGACCTCTTCGAGGCTCATACATCTATCTCCTCTTGAATAGAAAAACATTGCTGATCTGATAGTCCAGTGTTTTTTCGGCTGAAGACGATAGAAAGATGTAAATTTATCTCACGCCCCATTCTACATGGCTATATACAAGCTGAGGACCCCCCTTAGGGACGAGGACATAGAGAAGCTGAGGGTAGGCGATACGCTTTACGTCTCCGGCGTCATCGTGAGCGCGAGGGACGCGGCACACGCCAGGATGCTGGAATACCTCAGGGAGGGGAAGCCTCTGCCGGTCGACTTGAGGGGCGGCGTGATATACCACGCGGGGCCTGTCGCCAAGAAGGAGGGCGATAGGTGGAGGATAATAGCCATGGGCCCCACCACCTCGGCCAGGATGGAGGCCTTCGAGGCCGACGTGATAGAAAGGCTGGGGGTGAAGCTGATAATAGGCAAGGGCGGCATGGGCAAGAGGACCGCCGAGGCCATGAGGAGGCACAAAGCGGCTTACGCCATATTCACAGGCGGCGCCGGGGTGCTGGCGGCGCAAGCCATAAAGAGGGTCGTGGACGTGCATTGGCTGGATCTAGGCATGGCCGAGGCCATGTGGGTGCTCGAGGTGGAGGACTTCGGGCCGCTCACCGTCATGATAGACACCACGGGCTACAACTTCTACGACGACGCCCGGGAGAAGATGAGGGCCAAGGTGCCCGAGCTGGTCAAAGAGCTGGGCGAGGTCTTCAAAGGATAACGGCTTGCCTCAAGGCGAGGGGGCTTTTCGATAAAGGCCTCTTTAAGTTAAGCCTCACCGTACATATCACGTCCCTACAGGAGATGGACGCGCCTAGTTTCCTCGCTATGGCGAGCGCCTTGATGTTCTCTCTATAGATTTCCGCTTTAACCATGTCGAAACCTAGACGGGGGAGTAGATCGGCGAATATCTCGGCTATCTTAGACCCATATCCCCTTCCCTGCAGAGCATCCACGACGACTATGCCGGCCTCGACCTCCTCGCCGCCGCAAGGAGTTACGTCAACCAAGGCCACAGGCCTCCTGTTTTGCACCACCAGGAACGTCCTGCCTCCACACGACCACATACGGTCATATATACTTACGGGGTCCCTCACGGCCGCCAGGAAGCGGAGGTATCTGCTCTCGTCGCTCACCATGGAGTAGAACCTCCTCACCTCGTCGCGCTGGCCAGTGACCTCGTAGTAATCGAGCTCCACGACCATCTTTACGTTTTTCTTTTAAAAATTTTATTACTCACAGAAATGAATTGAAAATAGACAAAAATATCTTGGAGAAAGATACTAAGGATATTTTTATTGTTTAAGATTAATTTTTAAGAAATTATAGAGGGTATTCTAGCTTAGTATGGATAGCTTAGTCGTGAGACGGCGCGATCGCCGCCGCGCCCTTGACGGCCTCCTCCACGTATTTCTCGCGGTTCTTCTCGAAGTCGTCGGCTGAATACGCCTTTATCTTGGCAAGTATCTTAGGCAAGGTCGTGTACTCCATCTCCTCGGGCGGCAGGCGATGCGGCTGGAACGGACCCATGCGGCGTATATACTCGGTTATCTGGGCGGCCAGCTGGCGCGTGTAGTCGAAGGCGGGGTCGTCGAACATATCCACAGGCCCCTCGAGGTAGCCGTCGTGTAGCTGCCAGCCCAAGGCGCCCACCTTAGGCGGCCCATCGAACCTGGTCATCTTAGCGCCTACGGCTATCCTCCTCTCGGCGTCTATCTGGTAGAAGCGCATGGGCATCAGCGGCCCGGCGTGGGATCCCCTCATCCAGCCGTGGACTAGATGCGGATACGCGAAGGCCTCCAGCACCTCGCCGACGGCCGGCATCCCGTGTTGAGCCCTCACGATGGCCACCGGGTCGTCCTTGCCCACATAACGGCCCGCTATGAGGTTCAGCCTCTCGACGCTCACGGCCGCCGCCGGCGCGCCGTCTGCACGCCTATAGACCCGCCTGATTATGTAGCGGCCCGTGGTGCCTATGAGGCCCAGCAACGAGTAGGAGTCTTCAGGCGCCTTGAGTAGATACACCTTGTGCTCGTACACGTCGAGGACCTCGAACAAGAAGCCCTCGTGCATGGCCGGGTCGATCACGAGACCCGCCGTGTTGAAGGGATCTGCGAATATCCTATACATGGGCAGATTGAAGGCGCCGGGCTCGGTCTTATCAGCGGCGAAGGTTATCACAGGCTCCGAAGGCCTCTCCTCGATCTCCAGCTCCGCCACCTGAGGCCCCATCCCCCTCACGTTGCCCGAGAAGGCCTCCCTCAAGAGGTCTTGCCCCGCTCCGTATAGTTTATACTTCTTCGCGACCTTTTCAGTCACCTCCTTGAATATATCCCAGGCGAGGCCATGTATCTCGGGGTTATCGGGCCCCTTAGTGTGGGTCATGAGCAACGATATATCGTCGCCTACGTTGTAGACGAAATAATCTATCAACAACCCCCTCTTCTGCGCCTCCTTAAGCCTCTCGGCGGCTAGCTCAAGCATCTTGGGGTGGACCCAGGCGTGGCCAGGCCAGCCGCCTACATCCGCCTTTATGATCGATATCGTAACCTTCATAGAACCCTCCCGCAGGCGCGGTTATAAAACTTTTGGTAGTATAGTTATAGTAAACTCATATTGTTACACATAGTTTTTGAAAATACACAATATACTATCGAAGAGTCAATAGGTTTAAAAATGTAGATCCTAACTATATCATCGCCGTTAGGAGTCGGCTGGATCGCGTGGGCGATTACCTCAAGTATACTATATCTATCTATATAGATATATTTAGATATGACGTCTAACGTATCCATCATTATAGATACTTAAGATTTCCAATAGATATTTTACTACGATTACTTAAGATAGCCCATAGGGAAATTTTATATAAAATATAGGAGTTCCTGTTAATATATATAATTTTAGCTTAAATAAAAATATGATTATCTTGACATATTTTTAAAGAAATTCTTATAAATAGTGCTGATTTATATCTTGCATGTCACTTGAAGAAAAGAACCTACCCTTCGATGAATACGTCTATAACGACAAATGGCGTTCGCGAATTATAGATATAAAGGCGTATTGGGAGTACCACAAGAGGTCTATTGAGAATCTAGAGGAGTTTTGGGCTTCTGTTGCTAGGGAGTTGGAGTGGTTTAAGCCTTGGGATA
>CAYFGI010000017.1:0-24260 GCA_964342785.1 uncultured Thermoproteaceae archaeon | reverse complement strand
TCAGGAGAGCTCTCGTACCTGCGGAGAAGATAAACGCGCATCTGTCTGACCCTCAGCGGTCCAATGTTATATATCGCGTATAGTTTTTCGTGATCGCCATAGCGTATCGTAGCGATCTGGCAGACTTCGCGGCGAAGCTTAAATCTCTGCTGGGAGCCTCGGAGCTCGACTGTTCTAACAACCCCGATGTGACCGTGGTGGTTGGAGGCGACGGGACGTTGCTCGAGACCGTGCATAGATATCCTTGTGTGCTCGATTCGCTTGTGGTGCACGTGGGAGGTGGACGTATAAACTTCTATAGAGCGACTAGGATAGGCGAGATGCCGCTGGAGGAGATGGCGAGACGGATCTTCTCGCGCGATCTAGACGTGGTGGAGCTCTCCACCATAGACGCCGGCGGTTGTATTGCGGTCAACGAAGTGGTGATCCGAAACGTCGACTACAAGAAGCTCCTCACCTTTAAGATAACGAGCTCCTCGCCTATAATCAGCGGGCGTGCCGACGGCGTGATAATCTCGACCCCGCAGGGCTCGGCCGGCTATGCGGTATCCACGTGGGGTCCGGTCGTGGATTATAGGCTAGAGGCCTTCGTCATATCCTTCATAGCGCCGTATACCCTGTACCTAAGGCCCTTGGTCGTGCCGCAGGAACCCCTCGAGATCTCAACGGCGCAGGAGGCCGAGCTTGCTTGCGACGGTTATGGCGGGCTCCGCGGGAGATCCTTCATCGTGAGGAAAGGCGCGAGAAAACTGAGGCTAGCTATATTCGGCGAATACGATTATTACGATAGGGTGTTGTCCCGACTTCTATCGCCATGAGTTGCTACGTCTTGGACGCCAGCGCTTTCTTTCACGGACGCGACATGAGGGTATTCCAAGGCCGTTTACTAACGACTAGACAAGTCGTGGAGGAGCTCAAGGACCCCAGGGCGCGTGCAGCCCTTGAGATACTACCGATAGAGGTGGTTGACGTAGACGCGGAGAAGATCGCGGAGCTAGCCAGGAGGGCGCGCGGTCTCAGCGACGCGGATCTTTCCGTGTTGGCCCTAGCGCTTGAGACTGGTTGCGTTCTTTTAACCGACGACGTGGCCCTTGCGAAAGCCGCCGGGAGGCTCGGCATTAGGGCCAAGGGCTTCTACTTCGTTAGATGATAGTAGTTAAGTAAGCCGCAGCCGCGGCCGCTATGGGTATGGCCAAGTTGTCCTCTACGCCGTACGCCTCGGCGATTATTATGAACGCGGTTATCAACAAAGCGGCCCAGGGCTTGTAGCCGACGGCTATAAGCACGGCTAAAGTAGGCGCCGAGCCCCCCAAGACGCCCTCCACGGTCGCGTTTGTGCCGGGTAGTTTACGTCTCCCGAGGGCCATGCCCACGAGCGCCGAGAACACATCATATACGGCGAGGCCGACGACGGCAGGCAATAGGGATCTAGCGCCGAATATGTTGTAGGCCACGAGCACTCCTACGGCGCCCATGAGGAGCCCCAGATAGCCGCCTCTCTTCTCGTAGTCCCTCTCGGCGGCCTCTATGGCCTTCTCGATGGAGACGAGCAGGGCATCGTACTGGGTCTTTAGATCTGCGCGTCCGACCGGCACTAGTTTATCCAAACTATTGAAGACGTCCTCAAGGCTCTTGAATATATTCTGTCTCAAGTCTAAAAGCAATTGGGGTCGTTTGATCTGTATTGAATAGAAGGCGCCTGCCACCAGGGCGAGGACGGCGTAGTAAAGAGGCGGACGCACCTCCACGAAGAACGGCACGGCCAAGAGGATAGCGCCGATTATATGGAACGCCTTTCGGATCAAAAGACCCCTTAGATCCATGACGGCATCTATGCCAATCTTTTTAACCATCAACGGAGATCACCACTCTGACCACGGCGCCCTCTCTGATCTTCGAGATCAACGCCCTCGAGAGATCGGCCGCGGCCTTGTCGGCGCCTACAGCCAGGGTCGAGTCGTCGACGTAGTTGCTCCTCCGCACCACCAGCCTATACGGGTTTGTCGGCGCCGCCAAGGGGGTCTTCCCCACTATCACATCGCTGACGCCGCCGGCCTCTATGGTTATCCTCACGGTTCCGGGCCTCCTTAACGCCTCGCGGAGCCCTCTGGATAGATCCGGCCCCGCTTTGTCGGCGCAGCAAGCGATTATGCAATCGCCGCTCCTCGTGACGTAGGGATCGCGCGTTATCTCCAACGTCCGCGTGTTTTTCGCCGTTATGTTCGCGTGCCCCCGCGCGATTATTATATCGCTGAGCATCTATGATTCAAATACTTCACTTAATATTGCCATGGACGTCGAGGAGAGGTTAAGGCTTATAACTAGGTATCCAGCCGAGGAGGTCCTAACGATCGACGAGCTTAAGGCGCTCCTCGAGACGGGATATAAGCTGAATCACTACATAGGCTTCGAGATATCGGGCTACATTCACATAGGCACAGGCCTTGTGAGCATGGCCAAGGTCGTCGATCTACAAAGGGCTGGAGTTAAGCCGACTATATTCCTCGCCGATATCCACTCCTGGCTTAACAACAAGCTGGGCGGCGATCTGGAGATCATAAGACGAGTAGCCGTCACTTATTACGTCCAGACGTTCAAGAAGATCATAGAGGCCATGGGCGGCGAGCCTGACGGCGTGAGGTTCGTGCTCGGCTCCGAGCTTTACCACCATAACGACGAGTATTGGTTCCTCTTGATGGACATAGTGAGGAACTTGACCTTATCGGAGGTGCGCCACAGCCTAACGATATTAGGCCGGAAGATGGGCGAATCAATACCCCTCGCATACCTCGTCTACCCGCCCCTCCAAGTGGCGGACGTCTTCGCGCTGGGCGCCCACATACCCCACGGGGGGATCGACCAGCGGAGGGCCCACATATTGGCGAGGGAGGTCGCTTTGAAGATAAAGTTCTATCCTCTGACGGTGGACGGCAAGAGGATCAAGCCCGTAGCTTTACACCACAAGTTGTTGCCGGCCCTCAACATATCCGAGAAGCCTAAGAGCAAGGAGGAGCTCAGCGAGATGAAGATGTCGAAATCCATCCCGCAGAGCGCCATATTCGTGCACGACAGCCCCGATGAGATACGGCAGAAGATCTCGCGGGCTTATTGCCCGCCTAGAGACGTAGAGTACAACCCCGTCCTCGAGATACTCAGGATCTCGGCCTTCAGGGAGGAGAGGAAGGAGCCCTTCGTGCTCGAAAGACCGGCTAAATACGGAGGCCCCCTGGAGTTCTGGAGCTATGAGGAGCTAGAGAAGGCGTATGCGGCTGGGCAGATACATCCAGCAGATCTGAAGAACGCCGCCGCAGAAGCTCTCGTGAAAGCTCTAGATCCTGTACGTAGCTTTTTCCAAGGGCCCGGCGCGAAGATACTCCAAGAGATGAAAGATCTAGTGATCACGAGGTGAGGCCCTCAAGGCGCCCCCATCCCTCGGCGTATGGACGCCGATACGAGGCGCGTAGCTGAGTATTACGACAACCTCGCCGAGATTTACGACGAGCTTTACGGGCAGGAACAGATGGTGAAGTACCTAAAGGCCCTGGCCTACATTGAAGGCGATAGGGTTGTCGACGTAGGTTGTGGCACTGGCATCGGCATCCCGTTTTTATCGCCTCGATACGTCCTATGCATCGATATATCGCTGGGGATGTTGAGGAAAGCCATCGCGAGAAGTCTAGACGCCGATATGCTCGTGGCGGACGCCCGCCTCCTGCCCCTAAGGCCGAGGAGCTTCGCCGCGGCTCTCGCCATAACAGTCTTCGAGAGGCTGGAGGACGCCGCGGCTTTGAGGGCGGTCGCAGACGTGGTGGTGGCCGAGACGCTGGGGAGTTGGCTTATATTGCGTTAAAGCTTTACCAAGATCCAATCGCCGTCCTCCGGAACTACCGAATGTCTATATGTTGCCGACAGCGCCCTATGTCGACTGACGTCGTTATACCTAGCGCTTATATGCGTCAAGATCAACAAGCGGGCGCCTAGAGCTCTGGCGGCCTCCAGCGCGTCGAGAACAGTGGAGTGCCCCTCCTCATGGGCTTTAGCCGGATCCACATCATCGGCGAATGTAGCTTCGTGTATCAACACATCGGTCCAGCCGACGGCCTCTAGGGCCTTGGGACAAGGCCCCGTGTCGCCGGTGTAGAAAAGCCTTTTGTACCTCCTATGCCCAGGCTCGGCCACGTCCTCCGGCCTCACGATCCTCCCATCGATCTCGACGGGCTCGCCCCTTATGAGCCTCGTCAGTGCTTGTTTGGGGAAGCCTTCCACCTTGGATAGATCCAACTTAAATCCAACATCCCATTCTATCAACCAGCCGCACGCCTCGACGGTGTGGCAGACCTCGACGCATTTAATCGACATATGTCTATCCGAGATCGACGTGGAGGCGTCCACGCCGCTCTTGGCCAACGCGGCGGCCAGCTTCGGCGGGGCCAAGACCTTGAGGTCTTTCCCCATCATCTTAGCTGTGCTGAGAAGGCCCGGCAGACCCAACACGTGGTCCTCGTGGCCGTGCGTCACGGCCACGTAGCTGAGAGACGCTGGCGAGATCCCGTTGGCGATCAACGCATATTGGACGCCTTCCCCTGCATCGAGAAGCAAGCGGTGTCCCTCCCAATCTTCTAGGTAGATCCCCGGCATCTTCCTGTCGGCTCTCGGGACGGCGCCGCCTGTTCCTAAGAAGAGTAGCTTTAAGAGCGGCATTTGCCGAACAGCTCGACTATCTCGTCCAGCGAGAGTTGATATACTCTTTTCCCCTCAGGCGCCTTCTGGCATAGCTTCCTGGCGAGCTTACGTCTCTGCGAGAACAACATCGCCGTGAATTTCTCGAACGATTTAAAATCGTCAACACACGGGTTGCGGGGGGTCAGTCTGACCACGGCCGAGTAGACTTGTGGAGGCGGCGAGAAAGCGCGCGGGGGCACCACCCTGAGCATCTCCACGTCGTAGTTGCACCTAACGGCGATGGTCAATCTGCCGTAGTTCTCCGAGCCGGGCGCCGCAACAAGCCTCTCGGCGACTTCTTTCTGTAACATGACTACGGCGGGCAACCTCCTTTCGGCTAGTTTTAAGAGTAGAGGGGAGGATATGTAGTAGGGTATGTTCGAGGCGAAGAAATCGGCGGGAGGCCACTCGATCTTCAAGGCATCGCCTACTATCACCTCCACGTTAGGGGGAGCCCTAGCAGAAAGATATGCCGCAAGCGCTCTGTCTAGCTCCACTGCGTAGACCTTAGCTGCTCTCTTCGCCAGCTCCAGAGTCAAGACGCCCGTGCCTGCCCCTATTTCCAACACCACGGAGCCTATCGGCACTAAGTCCGCTATGTACTCAGCCACGGATCTATCCCTCAGCATATGTTGGCCGAGCCTCCTGCCCACGGAACGTATACGCTATTTAATATTGAAGCCAAAGTTGACGACTTTAGGAGCCTAGATGCCGTCGTTTTCCACCACCTTCCGTCGGGTTCTAGCTTTGTCTCTTTCCTTTGTGGAACATGTAAAGTGGAGGCAATGGCTAAAGACATGCGGCGTAAGGCGGCTTCTCTATAGAAGCGCCATAGCGGTCGATAGAGGGGCGCATCTCTGCTAGGCGCCACTTCAGTCGATGGACATAAGGCGTTAGCCTATTATATGCGGTAAGACGCGGGCGAGCACGTATTCAAATTTTTAGGAGTCTATTGATCACATGGAGTTGCCCGAGGTGAGCGAGATAGAGCTCGAGAACCCCGCATTTTCGGTGGCTGGTCCAGCTGAATATACGGTATCTTTCGGCAGCCCTTGTAAGATCTCGGCAAACGTAAGAGTAGACGTACTTATGTTCACGTGGCCGCGCGTCTTCTCTAAGGCGCTTGTGGCGGTATATAGATGCGGCGAATTCTGGCCGCATTTCGACGTGAAAGTCAGGGCGTTCTCCTTCAGGAAATCCATCTATGCCCTCGTGGACTCCGTCGCTCGGCATAACGAGAGCGACTCGGAGCTAGTGCCTCTGGAGAGAGGCGTATTGTGGAGCTATCTTGCTAAGCTTGGAGCCATGGCATTATGTAAGACAGTCAAGGAGGTTTTGAACATACAAGGCAAATGTAGAATATATATATCAGCCGGTACGTGAACACATCATCTTTCAGCTTCGGAGGCTCTCATCCCGCGGCTATCGGCGCCGCTTGATCCACTCGACGAGCTTATGATTAACTAAAATAAAAACAAAGCGGAGATTGGGATTCGGACCGGAATGTAAGCGCTTTGTTTAATAATTAGTTTGTCGAAAACCATATGCTGTGCGTAAGCCTAGATGCTTGCCTCTCCGAGTACCGGCCTGAGGCCGTTGATGCGGCTACCCGTATCTTAGGCGGCGCGGGCCTTCGCGAGCTGGCCTCGCGGGTAAAATCGCTTAGGGTAATCACGCAAGGACCCGTTCTTAACAAATTGAGGGCTCTTGAGGCTGTTGATAACTTCGATGTAGAGGTGCGCTATGTCCCCAGGTTGTTCTCCTCGTTCTATGTACTACGCGGAGGCGGCAGAACGTGTGTGGCTTTCGGCGGCGATCTGCTTCTAGACGCTTTGGAGGGCTCCTCGACCGGTCTTCTTCTAGCTAACTGCGGCGACGACGCGATAGGCGCCGCCGATCTGTTCGAGAAGATGTGGGCCAAGGCAAAGGGCCTCCTAGAGGTGGATCCTTATCTCCTCGGCCGCACCAAGGACTGGGGAGCCTTCAGAGTCGTTGCCGAGCTGAGGAGGCTCAAGGTAGAGGGCGAGGACGACGAGGAGATAGCAGACAAGATAGTCAGAGAGCACGCCAGGAGGATATTCGGCATAGACGACCCGGACGAGGTGGCCCGCAGGTTCTGGTCGGCCGTCTTCGCGGCGAGGGACATACCGATAAAGCTCCTGGACGACCCGTCGACCGGCTTGCCCGTGACGGCTCCCCTCGTCTACTACTCAGTCAAGGTGCTCAGAGGCGCGGGCGACAAGTGCCAAGACGGGCCTTGTCTGAGGACCACGGTCAAGCTCGTGGAGCGGGCTCTGCGCTACGTTCCGCAGTCCAAGCTCCACGACGCTTGGAGGACAGCTTTGAAAAACGGCGCGGAGAGGAGGAAAATAGAGCGCTCGCCGTATTTGCCCGCCTTGTTGTTGCTGACGGGCAGAGTCGAGATCGGATACGACAAGTCCATAGACGCCAGATACTACAGGCTCAGGAGGTGAGGAGCTTCTTGAAGCGAACGGCGTCTTCGAACATGTAGACGTTGTTGAACATGACGTAGCCCTCCAGGTTTTTCACCAGGTCCAGCAACCTCCTGAGATCCTCGTCCGTGTATTTGTAGCGGTAGTTCACCTCGCCCCTGCCGAGGCCGTGTAGCCTGAAGTAATGCACGGGAGATTTGGGCACGCCCCTCCTCAGCGGGTCGACCACGAGGGATACCCCCACGTCGGCCAAGATCGAGTCCAAGCCATCGATCCCCGCTATCTCGCCCCTTGGCTCCCACGCGTATATCCCCTCGCCGCTTATGCTCTTGAAGAACTCCAAGGCCTCCCGCAATAGATCAGCCTTCATGCTAGGCGGCGTCTGGAAGACGTAGACGCGCGGTCTCAAAGGCGCGACGCGCCTCTTGAACTCGTCCCAGAGCTCCAGGTTCTCCCTCGTGGGCCTCAAGTAGCCGTGATTCTCGCTGGGGCGGAAGCCCTTAGTCCTCTTATAGGTGGGGCTCTCCGCTGGATGCGTCATCCCCTGGAAGACCTTTACCGTGAAGGCGAAGCCAGGCGGGGCCTCCTCGGCGAGTCTCCTCATCTTCTCCTCGTCGGGCATACTATAAAAGGTCTCTTGCAACTCCACTGCGTCAAGCGTCTTGTATACGACGCGGCGGGCTTTCGGAAAGCCGCAGGTGCCGACTATCATGTTAACCGTTGGGGACTTAATTTAAAGGCCTCATCGGCTCGTGGCCGATACGAACTCTATATACTCGGGGCTGAGGAGCTGCTACGGGAGGAAGGAGGGGCTCTACGTGGAGCCGGGCCCCATGGATTTAGCCAAGGCGGCCGCCCACCTTTATCTGCACCTAAGGGACCTCGAGAGGGGCTTCACCTACGACCACGACTGCAAGCGGATCCCCATGGATTGGGATCTCTTCAAGGCGCGATCGAAGTATCTGGTGGAGATCTGCAGGAAGCAGAACGGCGGTGATTGCGACGAGATAGAGGAGCTGGTCGAGGAGACGTTGAGGAGCAGAAGCCTCCCCTCATGGGCGGAGGAGCTCGCTCTAACCAAGATAATACGGGTGAGCCGATTGGCATAAACTTAATAAGTGGTGTCCTCTCGCTGGAATGGGTGAGGAGGAAGGACGGAGAAGGTCTAGAAACGTGGATATAGAAGGCGAGCTCTCCAAGCTCCCCGTCGATGTGTCCAGGGAGGACGACGAGCTGGTGGTCAAGGTGGGCAAAGGTCGGCGATTGCCCGAGGATGAGTTTAGAAGCACGATATCTAAGCTCAAGAAGATGGGCTTCAAGTTTGATCCAGACACTAAAACCTGGCGTAAAAGAGCCTAGGGCCAGATATCGTCTCGTCGTAAGGCAACTCTTTTGACCTCCCTGCCGGAGCCCCATCCTCTCGCCATAGCTGTCGTGTTAAACGCAGCAGCTACTTTCCCCGTCTTATCCACGCCGAGTATGCCTATAGTGTCTGGGCCGAACCTCTCTGTGACGAAGTCCACGACCTCCTTAAGCGCTCTCTCCACGTCGATTCCGGTTCTCATAAGCGAAATAGCTCTGAACGAGGCCATGGAGAGGATTATGGCCTCGCCCACGCCGGTCGCCGACAGAGCCCCTATGCCGTTTTCAGCCCAGAAGCCGGCGCCTGGTATCGGCGAGTCTCCAACACGCCCATCCAGCTTGAGCCAAACCCCGCCTGTCGACGTGGCGGCGGCCAGATTTCCATCTTTGTCCAACGCGACGGCGCCCACGGTATCGCCTATGCCGAGCAGTTTAGCCGCCTCCAGCACCTTTCTATAATGCCAACGGCCCGCGGAGGCCTCCCTCTTCATTTCGCCGAATCTAGCGTTTTTCTTCTCGTCGTAAAATTGGCTTCTTGGCGTTAATAACCCCATCGCGCGGGCCAACTCCCTAGCGCCATCGCCGACTATCAGCACGTGTTCTGTGTTCTCCAGGACGTATCTAGCTAACCTCACTGGGTTCTTTACGTCCTCCACCGACGCGACGGCGCCCGCTTTCCCCGTCCTGCCATCCATAACGCCGGCGTCCATCTGGACGCGACCTGAGATAGTGTAGACGGAGCCAATCCCCGCGTTGAAGACGCCCGAGTCCTCCATGGCCGCGACCGCCTCCACCACAGCGTCCACAGCGTTGCCCCGCGCCAAGGCGGTCAACCCCGCCGCGACCGCGTCTGCAAGAGCCTTACGAACTTGCGCCTCCTCATTAGGCGTGATGTTCCACCTGCCGGCTCCTCCGTGTACCGCTATTACGGGTTGCATCTACTGGGCGGCTTGCTGGGTCCTGGCGGCTAGGGGGCTGTTGGGGGCAAAAGATATCTTATCTTCAAGATCTCTGGGGACTAGAAATCCGGGGGATCTCACCCTACGGCCGTTTATAGCTATATGGCCGTGGGTAATCAACTGCCTCGCCTCGTACAAAGTCTTCGCGAGGCCCTTCTTGTAGACTAAAGTCTGCAGACGCCTATCTAGTATTGCCCTCACGTCGAGTGAGAGCACTCTGTCGAGCGGTATACTTACATCCTCGATGAAGCCGAGCTTATAGAGCTTTTCCTTGAAGGGTAGCTCTAGCTGCGCTCTCTCCTCGGCTCTCATCGAGAGCAAGCTCCTGGCGCGTCTCACTATATGCTTCAAGATAGCTCTGGCTTTCCACAACTCGCGTTTATTCCTCAAGCCATATTCGCCCATTAGTTGTAGCTCCTCCAGCAACAGCTGGGTGTTCCACAGCTTCTTGGGCTTGCCGTCGAGATACGTCTTTCTACTCTTCTTCTTGCCGCCCATGGCTATTGCTTAGCTCCTCCTTGTTGCGCCTCTTTCTTCTTAGCCACGCCAGCCGTCGGGCCGAATCTGCCGGTGGTGACGGTGCGTTGACCTCTTACCTTTAAGCCAGCTGCATGCCTCATTCCCTTCCAGCTTCTGAGCTTCTTCATGAGGTCGATATCGCTTTTAGCCGCTAATATCAAGTCGGAGCCTATCAGATGTACATCGCGTCCATTGACGGGATCTCTACGCCTATTAAGGAACCAAGCCGGCGCTATCTCGTGTAGATTCCTCACGGCCCAATCCAGCTTGGCCACTTGATCCTCGCTTAAGGAGCCCAGGGGGGCGAAGGGATCTACGCCGAGCCTTCTACATATAGCGAATGCGGACGATATGCCGATGCCTTTTATGCGGGCTAAGGCATATGCCACGGCCTTGGTGCCATCTAGATCCGTATCCCCCACGCGGACTATGGCTCTTACCTCGGACACGGAGGTTCGAGAATGACGTGTTTAAAAGTTTAGTACGCGTCGTCACGTCTCGGCGCCGGTATGTATCTAACAGCGCCGTTCTTTGTAAGCACCACGTGGCCCCGCGTCCGCATGAGCTCAAAGAGGACGTTGCCGATGTGGTTAAGCAACATGATGACCTCCCTGCCTTTATCCACTTGGGCCAGCCGCCTCTCGGTCCATCTGACCCAAGCTCTGGCGGCGTTGATATACGCGCAGACCTCGTCGAGGCAGACGACCCAGCCCAGCGGCGAGTCGGAGGCCATGGAATACACGAGCTTAACCGCTTTATTCAAGGCGTTCAGCGCTTTGTCCAGAAAACGCCTATCTCCAGTGGACATATAGAAGCCGGCGTATTGCAAGACCCAAAGCGCTAGCCAAAGCACCCTGCGGATTCTGCCGTCTGACTTAACTGCGGCTAGATTTATATGAACCATGGCGGCCTCCAGCGCTCCGAACAGTTTAACTATAGCGGAGGCCTTAGAGACGCATTTCGCTTCGCCGAACCACAACACCTCGGTCTCGCCTAGATCCCCGGGGCAAGAGCCGGCTAATATACATGGCTTTGCCAACCTCGTCACGATATGCTATAGGGAGATATTAAAAATCCTTTAGCGATATATACAAGGGGATCGGCGGAGGAGTGGACCGGCCGGGATTCGAACCCGGGATCTCGGGCGCTCCGCGGCTCCCGCGCGCAAGGCGGGCATCCTTCCGCTAGACGACCGGCCCGCCTCCATTAACCCACCGCCTTAAATCTTTTTCCGCAGATAGTCGATCATGGCTTAATGTATGTCCAGCTCTAATTTCAGCATCCTGGCAGCCCTCGTGCCTACATCCTCCGGATTTTCGCCGAACGTTTTTACCAACACCTTCCTAGTGCCGTCTAGCGCCGCCCATCCCGCCAGGAACTCCAAACCGTTGTGACGCGCAACCGCGAATCCGCCTATAGCCACGTGGCAACCGCCGCCCATCTCCTTGAGGAAGGCCCTCTCGGCTCGCGCCTCGAGCGCGGCCTTGGGATCGCTGGATTTCTCAAGGAGGTCCACGATCCAGCCCTCATCTCTACGCGTCACCGCCGCCACTATGCCCTGGCCGGGCGGCGGAGGCAATTCCTCCGGCCTGATCCTCCTGATCTCGACAGGCGGTTTCTCGCCGTATAGCCTTCTGACGCCCGCCTCGGCTAGAACCACGGCATCGACTACACCGTTGAGAAGCTTGCCTATCCTGGTGTCCACATTGCCTCTGAGGGGCTCCACGCGTAGATCTGGCCTTATGTTCTTCAAGAAGGCTGCTCTCCGCACGCTGGACGTCCCGACCTTGGCGCCTATAGGCAGATCGTAGATAGTATATCCCTGTCTGCTCGCAAGAACGTCGTAGGGAGGATCCCTCTTCGAGTAGCCGGCCACGACGAGGTCCTCGTGTATCTCCGCCGGGAGATCTTTAAGCGAATGTACCGCTATGTCGGCCTCTCTCCTCAACACAGCTATGTTCACCTCCTTCTCGAAGATCCCCTTGACGCCTATAGCGTAGAGGGGCTTGTCTTGTATCACGTCGCCGGTGGTTTTCACCACGATGACCTCGAAGCTTAGATCTGGCTCCACCTCCTTTATGCTTTTGATCAACATCTCAGTCTGCAGTAGACTGAGCTTGCTGCCTCTAGTCGCTACTCTGATCTTCACGAGGGCGCCATGTCCTTTATTAAAAACTTGCACAACTTAAATAGACCAACGTATCGATGCCAAGTGGCGTTGCTGGATAAGCTCTTTTCGGCGTCGATCACATTCAGAGAGATATCCACAGATAAGCTAGGCGAGCTGGGAAGAAGCGTGATGGAAATACTCGGCGTGGCGCCCCATTTCCCGATCCCTCTCTTCGTCCTCCATACTTGCAACAGGGTCGAGGTGTACGCCTGGGACGTCCCCCAAGAGGCTGTGGAGCTCGTGCTATCGCGCTACAGGGAGTACGCCGATAGGGTGAGGATCAGGAGGGGGCGCGAGGCGGCTCTACACATGCTCGAGGTGGCCGCCGGGCTCGACTCGATGTTGATAGGCGAAACCGACATATTGGGCCAAATGGAGGAGGCCTACGACAGCCAAGTCAAGTCGCACGTAACCAGGGAGCCCCTCAAGACCGTCGTGGAGCGCGCCATTAGGTTCGGCAAGCTCGTGAGGACGCGCACAAACATCTCGCGTGGCCCTCGCGGCCTCGGTAGCCTCTCGATAATATACATAAAGGAGAAGTTCGGGGATTTGGGCAAGCTATCGGTCGGCGTCATAGGCGCGGGGTCCGTGGGGAGCGGGCTCGTGAAGGAGCTCAGGGACGAGGGCGCCGGCAAGATCTACGTGTTGAACCGCACCTTCGAGAAAGCCGCCGAGGTGGCGCGGAAATACGGCGCCGTCGCCAAGCCGTTAAACGAGGAGGCCATCGACGAGTGCCTCAAGACGTGCGATGTTGTGTTCACAACGGCCTTATCCTTCGAGCCGTTGATCACGAGGATACCCGAGGGGGCGAGGGTGAGGGCCATAGTCGATCTGGGGGTGCCGGGCAACGTGTCCAAGGATCTGCCCGTGGAGGTGATTAAGGTGGATGATCTGGAGGGCATCGCCGCTCGCTTCAATAAGGAGAGGATGGCGGAGGTAGAGAGGGCGAGGGCCATGGCTCTGGAGGAGCTGGACGCGGTGGAGAAGGCGGTGGCCAGGAGGGTGGTGGAGATGGAGCTCGGCGAGTACATGAAGTTTGTCGAGATGGCCGCCAAGGAGGAGGCGGAGCGCGCGGGCGCGGACTCGTTGACGGCCGCCAGGTCCTCGGTCAAAAGGGCTGTGTTGCCCCTCGTGGAGGCGTTGAAGGAGCTCGCGGAGGCCGGGCGCGTGGAGGAGGTCCTGGAGCTACTCAGAGAGGCCAGGAGGCGGGCCAGAGGGCTCAGCGTTGCAGAGAGAGCTCCTTGAAGGCGTCTTCGAGAGCCCTCAGGACCTCCTCCACGACGTCTTTCGTGTATGCCGCCGTGGTGAAGTTCACCTCGTATTGGCTTGGCGCTAGGTAGACGCCGCGCTTCAACGCCAGCTCGTGGAGCTTCAAGTAGAGCCTCTCGTCGCTTTGCCTCACGTCGTCCGGCGTCTTCACATCGCCTTTCTTGAAATAGAGTTGAAACATGGAGGCTATGCGCTTGACCACAACGTCGAAGCCGTATCTGCCGGCCGCGTCCTCGACGCCCTCGGCTATTTTGGCCGCGGCCGCGTCTGCGATCTCGTAGGGAGCGCCGGTCTCCAGCTCCTTCAAGACCGCGAGACCCGCGGCCACCGATACGGGGTGCGCGTTGTAGGTGCCCGCGTTGTAGACGGGACCCGCCGGGGCGAGGAGATCCATCACGTCCGCTCTGCCTCCGAAGGCCCCTATGGGGAAGCCTCCGCCCAGCACCTTCCCCAGCGTCGTGAGGTCCGGCCTCACGCCGAAGAGCCCTTGGGCGCCGGATAGGCCCAGCCTAAAGCCCGTTATGACCTCGTCGAATATCAAGAGGGCGCCGACGGCCTCGGTCTCTTCGCGCAACGCCTTGAGGAACTCCACGTCGGGTATTATCAAGCCGAAGTTACCGGCCACGGGCTCCACTATGACTGCGGCCAGCCTATCCCCGACCTCGCGCGCGGCCCGCCTGAAGGCCTCCACGTCGTTGTAGGGCACGACGACTGTGAGCCTCGCCACGTCGGCGGGTATCCCGGCGCTTGTCGGCACGCCCCAAGTGGCCGCCCCCGAACCCGCCTTGACCAACACGTAGTCGTGCGAGCCGTGGAAGTTACCGTCGAACTTAATTATTACATCTCTCTTCGTGTAGCCTCTGGCGAGCCTTATGGCGTTCATGGTCGCCTCGGTCCCGCTGTTGACGAACCTTATCTTAGATATAGACGGCATATATCGTCTTATCTTCTCGGCAAATTCCACCTCCTCCTCCGTGAGCAATGCGTATATCCACCCTCTTTCTAGTTGCCTCATCACGGCCTCTCTAACCTTGGGATGGTTATGTCCGAGGATTATAGCGCCGAACGCCGAACAGAGATCCACTAGACGTCCGCTATCTGTGAACAGATAGGGGCCCTCCGCGCCTCTAGCCACCAAGGGCTTCGGTAAATGTTTCAAAGCTCTGGCCGGCGAGTTAACGCCGCCGGGAAACACGGCCCTAGCTCTTTCCCAAATATCCATAGGTTAAAAAACGATGTCGATTAAATCTTGTGGGTAAGGTTTATATCGTCGGCGCAGGTCCCGGCGATCCGGAGCTCGTCACGGTCAAGGGGTTGCGACTTATTCAAAACGCCGACGTCATCCTCCACGATAGGCTCGTCCCGAAGGAGCTTTTAAAGACGGCGAAGCCGGGCGCCTTGGTGGTAGACGTCGGGAAAAGCCCAGGCGGCGTCGGGCCGTCCCAAGAGGAGATAAACAAGATGCTTCTTTCATATGCCGCTAGATATGAGCTAGTGGTGAGGCTACATGGCGGCGATCCCTTGGTATTTGGAAGGGGTTTTGAAGAGTGTAGATATCTCGTCGAGAGGGGCGTTCCCTGCGAGTTCGTTCCCGGCATCACCAGCGGTTTGGCGGCGCCAGCTAAGTACTTTATACCTCCGGTGTTGAGAGGCGTAGCTAGCTCCGTCGCTCTAGTCACGGGCAGGGAGGATCCTTCAAAGGGCGTGAGGCAAGTGGACTTCAAGAAGCTGGCGACCGCGGTAGATACCATCATCATCTACATGGGGGCCTCCGCGGCTAAGGAAATAGCGGAGGAACTTATGGCCGGAGGACTGCCGCCGGATACCCCGGTGGCCGTCATAGAGTCGGCGTATTTCGAAGGGGAAAGCTTCAAGACGACCACTCTTGGCGCTCTGAGCTCTGTGCGCAATCCGGCAATAATAGTCGTGGGCAAGGTCGTCGAGAGAGGATCGAGGCTAAGGGGGGCGTCATGTCGGTAGCGATAATAAGGCTGAAGGAAGGCCCCTGCCCTCAAGGCGCTCTATGCGTACGGATAGGCTCGGTGGTTGTGCGTAGAGACGTGTCGGTGCCCGACGGGGATTACCTAGTGATCATGAGCCCTGTCGTAGCTCAAGCGGTGGACGTGGACGAAATTAGGCGTAGGTTTAAATGCACTATCTGCGTGGGGCCCTCGACGGCGGCCGCCGTCGGGAGTTGCGCCGTTCCGCGCGAATACAGCAGCTACGGAGTGGCTCGTTTGATCAAAGAACTAGCCCCGGGGAGGGTAGTCGTGTTGAGATCGAGCGCGGGGAACGACGTGTTGAGGAGTTTGTTGCCCGACGTGGTGGAGGTCCCTGTGTACGATATATCTATCGATCGCGATATGTTGGAAGACGCCGTCGCAGCGATCCAGAGATCCGACGTGGTGGTGTTGACCAGCTCCATAGCGGCTGAGGAGATCGCGAAGAGGATAGATCTGAGCAATAAGAAGGTCGTCGCGATAGGCCCCGTCACTTCTAGCAAGTTAGCTCAACTGGGGATTCCCCACGTGGTGGCCCCAGAGGCCACTATAGAAAGCGCGTATAAGATCGCCCTAAAGATAGCTGGACGAGGTTAAGGATATATCCGGCCGATATTGATATGAGGATCCCGCTATGGATCGAGGCCTCTAGGCTGAGGGTCTTGATCTTCGGGGGCGGCTCCGTGGGGACGCGGCGCGCCAAGCTCTTCGCATCTGCCGGCGCTAAGGTGAGGGTTGTCGCAAAGGATGTGAACGAGGAGCTCGAATCGCTGGGGCTAGAGATTAAGCGCGTGGATTTGCGTACGTACGATCCATCGGACGATATAAGATGGGCTGATCTTGTGGTGATAGCGGTTAACGACGAGGCTCTCGCCAGAAGGCTTTTCGAACTGGCCAGCTCCATGGGCAAGCTAGTAAACGATGCCACGGACGCGTCGAGAACCCACGTGGTCGTGCCCTACTTTAGAGACGTGGAGGGGCTGAAGGTGGCGACGACCAGCGAGGGCGCCGCCGGGACGCCAGCCCGCATGGCTTTAGATGTAATAGAGGCTTGTATAAAGGAAAGCTGGATCCCATCGTTCTACAGAGCTTATGCTGCAGCCAAGGAGGAAGCCAAGAGGGCTATAGGCGACGTTAGGCGTAGGCTCGAGTTCTACCAAGCCTTGGTGGAAGACGTCCAGTTCATGGATTTCGTGAGGAGAAGAGACGTGGAGGCTGCGTTGAGGAGGGCGCGGGAGATATTAAGTAGATACGTCTGAAAAGCCCATGCAGATACAGTTATCCTACCCCGTGACAAGGCCGAGGAGGCTGAGAGCCAACAAGATCATAAGGGACGCCGTCGCCGAGACCTCGTTATCCCCCGACGACTTCATAATGCCTATATTCGTCAAGGAGGGCGCTGGGGCGGAGCCCATAGGCTCCATGCCGGGTTACTTCAGATGGCCTGTGGACAACTCGCTTATTAAACACGTGGAGGAGGCCTTAGGCCTAGGTATAAACAAATTCATACTTTTCGGCGTTCTGCCGGAGGAGTTAAAAGATCCCGAGGGCAAGGCGTCGTACGATCCCCACGGCGTGGTGCCGCGCGCCATTAGGTTGATCAAGGAGACCTTCGGCGATAAAGTACTTCTTTTCGCCGACGTGTGCCTATGCGAATACACAGACCACGGACATTGCGGCGTGGTGGTAGAGCACGGAAAAGGTTGGAAGATCGATAACGATAGGACTATATCCATATACGCCAAGGAGTCCGTCGTGTACGCAGATGCAGGGGTCGATTTCGTTGCGCCTAGCGGCATGATGGACGGCCAGGTCAGAGCTATACGTCAAGCCTTAGATGCGGCCGGCTACGAGGACGTCGGCATCATGGCCTACTCGGCTAAGTACGCATCGGCGTTTTACGGCCCCTTCAGGACCGCCGCATCCTCCGCCCCCAAGTTCGGGGACAGAAGGACATACCAGATGGATCCCCGCAACGCCAACGAGGCTATCAAGGAGGTTATGTTGGATCTAGAGGAAGGCGCCGATATAGTTATGGTGAAGCCAGCCCTGGCGTATCTAGACGTAATAAAACTAGTCAAGAACGCATTCCCTTGGGCACCTCTGGCGGCCTATAACGTGTCTGGGGAGTACTCCATGATCAAAGCGGCGGCGTCCGCCGGATATTTGGACGAGCGCCTTACGGCGCTTGAGGTATTGTTCAGCATCAAGAGGGCCGGCGCCGATTTGATATTAACCTACTTCGCCTTGGACGCGGCCAGATGGCTCAAGGAAGGCGCGCCATTTTGATCAGCAAGGAGTGAACCGGCAATCCCGGCCAATTTGGAGTCGTCATCATCTATACTGAAACGGACTTTTTGCTTAAATTAAGGGTAACGGCTTTGGGCGGAGAAGAATTTTAAATAGTGAGCTTTTAGGGAGGCTCGTGTCTCAACAAGGCAGGAGGCTAGCGGTTTACAAGAAGATACTACAGGATAACGTGAAGAAGTGGATGATAAAGGAGTTCCTCGAGTATAAGTTGTCCAGGCTGGGTTACGTCGACTCAGAGATTCTCAAAACGCCGTTGGGCACCAGGATCGTCATATATGCCGAGAGGCCTAGCAGGATAATCGGGAAGAAGGGCGCTGTAGTTAAGGAGTTAAGCCAGATCCTCGGATCTAAGCTCGGCGTGGAGAACCCGCAGATAGACGTGATAGATATATCTAAGGTCGACGTGCCGGAGATGTTCCCCAAGGTTGTTGCCTACAGGATAGCTAACGCTATGGCCAAGGGCATAAGGTTCCGCAGAGTTGCGTTTGTCGCAATTAGGCAAGTCACGGAGGCCGGCGCCAGGGGGTTCGAGCTGGTGATAAGCGGGAAGCTGTCCACGGAGAGGGCTAAGTTCGAGAAGTACAAAATAGGGAAGGTCTACAAGACGGGCTACGACTCCATGAAGACCATGAGACACGCGGTGGTTCACGTGCTCCTAAAGCCCGGCATCTATGGGATAAAGGTATCGATAGCCCCCGTCAACGCCAGATTTGCGGACGACTTCAAGCTAAGACCGCCCACAAGGCCGGAGGCCCAAAGCCAGTAACATTTTAAAATATCTCGCGAATCGCCGATATGTCCTCGGCACCCAAGAAGCTGAACGCCAAATCGCTCAGACAGTTAAGCAGAGAGGATAGGTTGAAGCTGTTGGAACAACTCCGCGCCGAGTACATAAAACTGCAGACGCAGAGATCTAGAGGCATCGTGGAGAATTCGGGCAGGATAAGATATATCAGGAGAGCCATAGCGAGGATACTGACAATAGAGCGCGAGGAGTCTGCCAAGTGAGTTGCGCGGACCTCATCGGGAGGAGGGTAAAGGTCCTCAACTGTAGCCACGAGACAGAAGGCCTCGTAGTGGGCGAGAGTAAAAACGCGATCTACATACTTAGGGAGGGGCGCACGGCCGTGGTGCCCAAAAGCCTCTGCGATTTCCTGGACCTGGAGGAGCTCAAGTTGATCAGAGGGATCCACTTGTTGGGCTATAGGGATGTGAGGTTGTTGAGCGAGAGGTGTCTATCTCTTAGTTATCGATGAAAGCGCCATCAACTCGGCCTCGAAATCGCCGGGTGCCGAGATGACGACGCCTCTAGAATACGGCTCCAACATGTCCACGAACTCCCTCAACGATTCAAGCTCCACGGAGGGCTGGCCCAGCCTATTCAACAACGCGGCGTTCTTATCGGTCCTCACGAGAAGATATGGATATATTTCGAGCGATCTCAGCGGCTCGAGGGCTCGAGGATCCCTTAGGTTTAGGACCAGATAGAAATCAGCGCCTATCTTCAAGCGTTCGGCGTAGTTCCTCCTCATGCTCAGCAGAACGCCTACCTTAAGTCCGTACTCCTTGGCGATAGGTACAGCCAACTCGGTCGTTAGATGATCTACAGGAAGCCCGACCGACGGAGGATCCCCCATCAACAACGCCACATGGTTGAGATCGAGGAGCCTCAAGGCCCCTAGAAGGGAACGATACGCCAGCAGATTCAGATCTCTGAGACGTATATGTACTATAGGCAGTAGCCCGCTCTCCTTAGCGATTACTCCGACCGCGATTGCATGAGCCGAGGGCTTACCTCCAGGCGAGTCGGGTATGTCCACATAATCTGTATACCGCGAGATCGCATGTATTCTGTTGATCACGACGTCTTTCGATGTAGAAGGCGGTAACTCGGCTATGATCTTCATCTAAGGCAGAACCAGAGGCGTGAAGAGACGTCCTCTGCCTTCGTAGAACTTACTTAACGTCTCGTAGAAAGTGAGACGGAGCGATTGCACCAACGACATGAAGCCCTCGCCTACCGCTATAAGTATATTGAACACCACAGCTATCGCTACAGCGCCCGCTATATTGCCGGAGCTGGCTACTGCTAGCGCCCATCCCATGGACAGCTTTGTAAATATGCCGTGCATCAAGATCAATATCATGAGACGGGCGAAGCTAGGCACGTTGGCGAGCCCTCCGAAGATCCCTTCAACAAGCCCGACCGCCATCTCTAGCCCTATAGGCGGTTTCTCCTCGTATCCTCTGTACTTAATAGTTAGCGTTATTGCGCCTATTATCAATAACACTATAGCTATTATCAATACGTACATCCACGGTAGATTCACTACATCGACCATGGAGGCCGGCATAGGGAGTATGGATTTAAGCAATCCGAACACTATCATGCCCGCCGATAGGTATATCAACAAGATCGGAATACCCACGCCTAGCGCCATATCGCCCTCCCCTCTGATCACGAAATTAGCGATCTTCAACGAGAAGGAGCCCGCCATTATCAGATAGCCGAATAACAACGCCGCGAAGAGATTTGCGAATATCCCTTCAGCCTCCACGGCGGTCCCCATCTGAGGCCCCACCACTGGCTGGAACATATGTATAAGCCCATCCCAATGTAGCCCTAGATACGATAGCGGGAAGCCGAAAAACTCGCCGTAGACAACGCCGCCGAAGAACATGGAAAAGGCGCCTGTCGTCATCCAGATGACGCCCCAATCTTTGTATCTTCCGCCGAAAAGACTTGTGTATAGCCATAACCCAAATAGGAGCAGAAGGAGACCGTGGCCTAGATCGCCGAACATCCAGCCGAAAAATATCGGGAAGAGCACGGCGACTAGAGCGGATGGGCTTATCTCAGTAGCGCTAGGTACGCCGTACATATAAGCTATCTTGTTTACTATCTGCTTTATCGGCGAAGGATACTTCTCCAACGTCGGTCTTCTCTCGGCCGGAACATTTACAAAGTATTTATAACGTATATTTTTAATAATGTCGAGTTTTATTGATAGCGATTTTATTAATTCTGTCAAAGTATCATCAATAATATTTACATCTTTTTCTTTTACATAGAATATAATAGATCCTATATCTTTATGCATATACCATTTTTTATCTCCATATACAGAGTACTCCTTATATATTTTTTCCAAGCTTTCTAGCTCTCTCTCGCGGCTTCCGAGAGATCTCTCCATGGAGCTCAAGGTCTCTTCTATAACCCTTAGAGAAGAGCCTACATCTTCTAGGTACTGCCTTGGTACCTTAATTCCCTTCAGTCCATCTTTCGCCAGATACGCGTACCTTTCCCCTATCTTCACTCTAGTGGCCGACGCGGCCTCGGCCAGCTCGGCATATAGGGCGAATCCCTCGGGCAACGCGACCTTGTTCATACCGCTGGCCTTGAGGCTTGCTAGAAGCTCGCGTATTGCTGAGAGCTCGCGTATTTCAGACCTCAATCTTTCTATCTCGGCGTTTAGCGACTCAAAGAGATGGCCCGTCTCCTCGCCCTCCGATAAAGCGGATTTATTAAATGTATCTATTACTAAAGAAAAAGCATATCTTAAAGTATATGCTAAATCAATGTTTTCAGCATATTTATTTATATTATTTTTCAAATTAATCAATATATTATCTATTTTAGATTTTATGGCCTCCGGGTCCTCCAGGGCGCCGAGCTCATCCGGCCTCAATACCATCACGCCGAGCCTAGTCAAACCTGATAACAACAAGCTACTCCGATCTCTGGCGACAGATACCACGACCGCATCGCCGACGGTTACAGCCGCCGCGCCCATATCTTTACATAAGTTCAATACCTCTGCGGACCGCCTCCCCGGCATTACTATAAACACGTCGAGGGCCTCCGTCCGGGGGAATTTCGCCTCCTTCAACTGGCGCAAAGCTGTGGCCAATTGAAGCCTTTGTCTCAACTCCTGCAACTCCGCCGAGCGTTTACTGATCTCATCGAATAGAGGATCTAGGTTTTTCAAAGCATTATCAAGTATATAAGCTAGTGACTGTTTTGGCAAAGTAATAATTTTTGGATTATAATATTGAGATATTATAGATATAATTTCATCTAGTTTCTTTATATTTTGTAATATTGAGGGGTCTCTAGGTCTCGCAAGTCTCTGCGGCCTTTCCTCGAACATAGCAACGCCGGTCTTGCCTATGTAGTATATTAAATCGGGTAGGACGTCTACGGGCGCCGCAATTCTAAACTCGACAATTCTCTCAAGAGGCACGTAGGGAGGAGATGCCTTGTTTTTAACTATATTTCCTCTCTTCTTTCCTTCGTTAAAATAAAAATCATATTTAATTTATTTAAAATAAATTGATATAAATCTATAATATATTTTATTAAATACATATTAATATATTTTAAAGTTTATATACAAATGGAATTTTTGGCTTAAGCGGAATCTATCATTAGTGATAACACTTTAAAGAGTCGACTAGGTATTAGGATATGCCATCGATTATACCGATCATAGGCTTACTTGTCGGCGCATTTGGCGTTTTGTATGCACTCTACTTAGCCAGATGGGTTCTCCGACAAGATCCTGGCTCGGAGAAGATGGTATTTATCTCTAACGCTATAGCGACCGGCGCAAGGGCTTACCTCATGAGACAGTATAGGACGCTATCAATACTTCTAGTTATTTTAGCTATAGCTATATTTCTTGCTGTAGATATGACAAGAGGATTGCCCGGGCTTACAGCGATAGGGTTTGTAGTAGGCGCGCTTGGATCTATGTTGGCAGGCTATCTAGGCATGTACGTCACCACTAGGTCGGCATCCCGCGTGGCGCAAGCGGCCGCGACGGGGGGCATGGGCAAGGCGTTGCAAGTATCTTGGCGTGCAGGCGCCGTCATGGGCCTCTCGCTCGCCAGCGTCGCGCTGCTTTTGATCTCCGGGTTCTACATGTTATTCAGCTGGATAACGCCGAAGGAGTGGGCGACGCCCCTAGTGGCCCTCGGCTTCGGGGCGAGCTTGGTGACCCTCTTCATGAGGGTTGGCGGCGGTATATACACTAAGGCGGCCGACCTCGGAGCCGACCTCGTGGGCAAGATAGAGGCGGGCATACCTGAGGATGATCCGCGGAATCCAGGTGTTATAGCGGATAACGTCGGCGATAACGTGGGCGACGTCGCGGGGATGGCCGCCGACGTATATGAATCGTATATAGTGACCGTCACGGCGGCTATATTCCTAGCCTATATACTCGGCTTGTCCTCGACATTTATAGAGGGTATTATACTTATGGCGTCTTTGGCGTTGATCGCTACATTCATCGGGGTTAATCTCCTCAGAACTAGAGGCGTTAAGAACCCCATGGGCTCTATCAGCACAGCTATCTACATAACCATAGGCCTATCCATAGTCTTGTTCTTCGTCGGCGCATTCCTGCTCGGCCTAAGCGTCTACGAGGCTCTAGCCATGGCCACTGCAGTATCTCTAGGAGCCATAGTGGCTCCGTTAGTGGTCAAGATAACCGATTACTTCACATCATACAACTACAGCCCCGTCAGACAGATCGCAGAGCAAGCTAAGATAAGCCCAGCGACGGTGATTATAACCGGCTACGGCATCGGCCTTATGAGCGCCGTCCCCGTCCTACTCGTAATAGTGGCCGTGCTGGGCGTATCCTACGCGATAGGCTTCTTCGCCTTCAACGTCAACGGCTTCGGCGGATATGGTCCATATCTGGCCGGGATCTTCGGCACGGCGTTGGCCTCGGTGGGGCTTCTGGCGATAGCAGGGATAATAATCACGGCGGATAGCTACGGCCCTGTCAGCGATAATGCAAACGGCGTCGTCGAGATGGCAGGTCTTCCTGATAGCGTCAGAGAAGTCACCGACGTACTGGACTCGATAGGGAACACGACGAAAGCTACCACTAAGGGCTACGCAATAGCCAGCGCCGCATTGGCTGCTTTGGTGCTCTTCATAGCGCTTATGTTCGAAATAATGAAATCGATGGCCCAGATACTTGGGCAACCCATAACCTCCTTACTTACAGAATCCATATCGAAGATATCTATAATCAACCCCGATGTGTTGATCGGAGCTTTTGTGGGCGTCGTGATCGTGTATTTCTTCACGAGCAGAACTCTAGGGGCTGTGGGGAGGACCGCCATGGAGATAGTGGAGGAGATACGCCGTCAGTTCAGGGAGAGACCAGGCATACTGGAGTGGAAGGAGCAGCCGGATTACGCTAGAGTTGTCGATATAGCCACCAGGAGGGCTCTCGGCGAGTTCCTTCTGCCGGGCCTTGTGGTCATTATAGCGCCGTTGGTGACGGGATTCCTATTGGGCTGGCAAGCTTTAGCCGGCTTGATCATGGGCGCCGTCGTGTCCGGCGTACCCCGCGCATTGCTAATGGCGAATGCCGGCGGCGCGTGGGACAACGCCAAGAAATACATCGAGCTACAAGGCCTCAAGAAGACCGAGCAACACAAGGCGGCGGTCGTGGGAGACACCGTGGGCGATCCC
>CAYFGI010000016.1:23174-24428 GCA_964342785.1 uncultured Thermoproteaceae archaeon | reverse complement strand
ACTCTAGAACCCGTGTAGGTAGGGCCGCTCAGGCTTGATGATCTCCCTAAGCAGAATCGTGGCGTAGCTACCCCTGGGCATCCTAAAGGAGAGCTTAATGATCCCCGCGCCGGGCTCCCTGGCCTCCCAGATCGGCGTTACGAAGATATGCCTATAGGACCCGGTAGTCCCTACTCTGGCGAGCGCGAAGTCCTTCAACTCCACGCCCTCCTCCTCGAGGACCTTCATCAAATAGGTCCGCGCACGGCTTTCGGGTAATACCAACCCGGCGCCCGGCATCGGCAGTACTGGCCTCTTGTCCTCGGCGTATGTAATCGGGACTGGGTAGCCTCTTGTAAGCGCTAAATCGTCCTCGGCCGCCCCTAGAGGGCCTTCCTCCAGCCTTAAGCTCAACATCTTGTTGAAAAGATAGGATTGATACGCCTCTACATATATCTTGAGGATATCCCTCGGTATCGCCATTATGGCGTTCCACGGGTCGCGCCCAGAGGCGAGAGCTTTCAGAAGGGCCCTCTCCTCGAGCATAGATTTAGGCATCTTGGACAACGCCGCGAGGTAATCGCCTCTGCACGCCAGTTCTCTTGCCTCCCTAGCCGCGGGGGACTCGGCCTCGAACACTTGGCAGAACATAACCCTAAGGAATTCCTCCGCATCTCTCCTTATGAGCGCCTTGCCGAGGAGGTGCGAGACAGGCCTCACGGTGCCGAACCGCTGATATCCGTAGTAGTTGGGCAGAGGCATCGAGGATAGTACTTCCAACGTCCTCGCTGCGCAACCTACGTCGGTATCTCTTACGATGACGGTGAACTTATTCCCCTCTATCCTTGACGGCGATATCGGCGAGTCCATACGCCAAGCTCTCTTGAACTCGACGCCTGGTATCTTCGGCAGATCTTCGGCGTTTACTCCGAACAACGATATTATCTGGGATGTAACAGCCCTCGTGTCCTTTATGCCGCCTATACCGACGTCGAATTTCCTAAGTTTTAAGGACCTTCTGAGCGTGTTTATCAGCTTTAACGTATCCACGTTCCGCTTGACCACGTGAACCCAGAGCCAAGGCCCGGGCCGTTGTTGTAGCTCCACTCCCGAGGTCGAAACCACGACGCCTCCCTTCAACACCTCCTCCACCACGAAATCCTCGGGGCTCTCCTTGATCCTGCCTCCACACGGAGAGGTGTCGGTTACGTACCATTCGATACCTAAAGATATATCGAAGCTAGGTGCTCTCTTCATGACGACTTATGACGACAT
>CAYFGI010000016.1:0-23074 GCA_964342785.1 uncultured Thermoproteaceae archaeon | reverse complement strand
GTTTTTAAGCGGGCTTCCGCACGCCTTATCGGCTTATACGTTTCGTACCTATGGCATAACACGTCGATAAGATCGGTTGTTTTTATCAGATGGTCAAGAAAGTAACCCCGTGAGATAATATGTCAACGTCCGGAGGCCGCGCTGTTGTGGATCTATTTTAAAAACAGATTGGAATATTCGTGGCTAAGGTCTGGCTAGGGCCCGCGGGGATACCTAAGTACGTGAAGAAAGCTAAGGATACAGCCGATGGAGTTAAGGCCGTTAAGGAGCTCGGCCTTAACGCCATGGAGGTCGAGTTCGTACAAGGCGTGAGGATGGGGGCTGATGCCGCCGAGAAGGTAGGCATCGTTGCGAGGGAGCTAGGCGTCAAGTTATCTGTGCATGCGCCGTATTTCATAAATCTCTGCTCAGACGAGAAGGCGGAGGCCTCCATGAAGAGACTATGGGACTCCGTGGATAGGGCCCATAGGATGGGGGCTTGGATCGTCGTGGTCCATGCCGCTTACTACGGGAAGCTGGGACCTGATAGATGCTACGAGGCCGTTAAGACTAGGTTGGGGGAGCTTACCGACAAGATGTTGGACGAGGGTATAGACGATGTGATCATAGGGGTGGAGATAACGGCTAGGAACAACCAATTCGGCAGCGTCGAGGAGGCCTTCGGGCTCGCCAAGGAGCTCAAGAGGGTTAGGCCCGTCGTCGATTGGGGGCATCTATACGCCCGGAATAACGGCACCATAGACTACGGGAGCGTGCTCGACTTATGGCGCTCTACTTTTGGAGATGAACATATGCATACGCACTTTACGTCGGTCAAGTATAGAAATGGGAAATACGTAGATGAGCACGAGCCGATATCCGTTAACATGCCGCCGTTTGAGCCCCTCGCTGAAGAGCTATCCAAGAGGGATATATCCATAACGTTGATCTGCGAGTCTCCCTTGTTGGATCAAGACGCCCTCCTCATGAAGGAGATACTTGAAAAACACGGCGTTAGGCTTGCCCGGTGAAGACCTCGCTGACGGTTATAGATCTCTACGCCTCTGCGAGGGAGATAAAGGGGCTTCTCGGAAAACGAGTCGAGAATATATACACATCCCCCTCTGGATATTTATTTAAATTCTCCGGCGGCGTTTATCTCATCATAAACGAGGCCAGGGCCTCCCTGACAGGCGTCGTAGGGGAACGTGATTACCGAGGGGCTGAGACGCTTAGAGGATTGATACGCGACGAGAAGTTGATCGACGTCGTGATGCCTAGATTCGATAAATTGCTAGTGTTGAAGTTCGGCGACGTCGAGCTCGTGGCGGAGCTTCTGAGGCCTTTCAACTTAATAGCAGTACGAGGTGGGAAAGTCGTCTGGCTGGATCATTACTATAAGGGTAAAGATCGGGAGGTCAAGGTCGGCGCGCCCTATGTGCCCCCTCCGATGCCCTATATAGATCCCTTAAGGCAAAGGGAGGCCGCCTTGGAGGCCTTGGGAAGGGCATCGGACGTAAGGAAATCCCTATCTAGAGAGCTAGGCCTAGGGCCTGAGGTGGCGGAGGAGGTGCTGGCTAGGGCCTCCGACCGCAACGCCGAGAATATCTTGAAGGCGTTATACTCTCTGGTGGACGAGGTGCTCGAGGGGGAGCTAAGGCCTACGGTTTACTTCTCCGGCGGCCGGCCTCTCACGGCCACCCCAGTCAGATATCTATCAATAAAGGCGGAGGCTGAGGAGACCTACGATGCCTTCTGGAAGGCGCTCGACCGATATTTCAGCGATTTAGAGATACGGAAGGTCGTCGAGCGGAAGACCGTTGGGATCGACGCTAAAAAGGCTAGGCTGGAGCAATCGATAGAGAAATTGAGAAAGGAGATAGCGGAATATAGAGAGAGGAGCGAGGAGCTCTATTCCCTCGCCAGAACTCTATTGTCCCTGAAGTACGAACTAGAGGGAGTCGTAAACGCTCTTCTATCAAATAGAGAGATAGAGACAAGTATACGTATATTAGACGTAAACAAAGCCAACAAGGAGGTCCTCATGGAGTACTCCGGTCTTCGGTTCTCCCTGAGGCTTGACCGCCCGGTGGGTAAACAAATAGAGGCCTTGTTCGAAGAAGCCAAGGATTACGCTAGGAGAGCTAGGAAGGCGGAGGATGTGCTCAGGAAGATGGAGGAAGAGCTGGCGAAGCTGGAGGTCGAGAGAGTTGAGGCGGAGAGGATGGCGATTGAACAAGTTAAGAGAGCCGTAGAGCGGGCTTGGTTCGAAAGGTATAGATGGTTTTTAGCTATGGGCGAGATCCCCGTTCTAGGCGGCAGAGACGCGTCTCAAAACGAGTCGTTAGTTCGGCGTTACCTGAAGGAGGACTATCTCTTCTTCCATGCAGACATCCCCGGGGCCTCGGCCGTGATAGCTAAGCCTACAAACGACGAGCTCATGTTGCTTGAAGTAGCGCGTTTCGCCGCCTCGTACAGCAGGGCGTGGAAGGCCGGTATACACGCCGTGGATGTCTTCTACGTTCCCGGCAGACAAGTGAGCAAACAGCCGCCTTCCGGCGAGTATCTAGCTAAAGGTAGCTTCATGATATATGGCTCCAAGAACTATGTGAGGAACGTCAGACTAGAGCTAGCGATAGGGATCAGAGAGGATGGAGGCGTTAAGCGCGTTGTGACGGCGCCGGCTAAGTCCATACAACGTCTGGCAGAGAAGTACGTCGTCTTGACCCCCGGATCTCTCGACAAAAGCAAGGTGGCCAAGGATCTATCGAAGAGATGGAAGGCCGAACAGTTGATAGACGAGATAATGGCGGCGCTCCCAGGCCCGTCTAACGTCCAAGAGTGGGGATCCGGCAACCCCATCCCTTGGGACGAGATCAAGGCGAAGTTCTCGACGTGGTGAGCTGCATCTACAAAGGAGGATCGGCGCCTAGATGCGTCGCCGTAGATGCCATGTTGGGCTGGCTGGCGCGTTGGTTAAGGATCTTAGGGGTAGACGCTAGATATGGCCAGCTGTCCGACGAAGAACTGGCGTCGACGGAATGCCTCCTCGTGACTAGAGATAGAGAACTGTTCAGAAAACGCAGAGGACCTGCCGTGTTGCTTCTGACAGACGACCACGTGGAGTGGATATCGGCGTTAATAGGTATATTAGGCGTGAAGCCGTTCGAAAATACGAGGTGCCCTAAGTGCAACTCCGTGCTCGTCGAGGTGCCTTGCTCTGAGGCCGAGAAGATAGCCGGCCATCCTATATATTCAAAAAAATGTTGGCGGTGTCCAAGCTGCGGGTCTGTGTACTGGGAGGGATCCCATTGGCGAGGCATCAGGATGGTATTGGATCAAGCTATAAGGAGACAGGTGATCTGCGCAGAGGACAGGGGCGGTTAAATTATTACTAAGGGGTTTTATCTAATCGTGATGAGGTAGCTCGCGGCCTATCCGTGACGAAGAGGCATACTGCCTGATTTAAAAACTGCCGAAAATTTAACTACGTGAGGGTGGCGTTTATAGGCAGATTCCAGCCGTTGCACCTAGGACACGTCAAGGTGCTGGAATGGCTTTCTGAGCGTTACGACGATGTGTTGGTAGTGATAGGCTCTGCCGATAAGGGCGTCACCAAGGACAACCCGTTCACTCTCGGCGAGAGGATGGAGATGTTCCTACGCACGTTCGGTAGGCGATTCGCTCTGTGTGGAGTGCCTGACACAAACGGAGGCTCGAGCCTATGGGGGGCGTACGTAAAACATTGGTGTCCTCGTTTCGAGATAGCGTTTTCTAACAACGGATACGTGAAGGCCGCGTTGAGATACGCCGGCATAACTGCTAGGGAACATCCATTTTTCGACAGAGATATCTTATCCGGTCGGCGCATTAGACAAATGATAGCGTTAGGCGATGGAGGCTGGCGCGAGCTAGTTCCGCGCCCCGTGTTGGAAGTCATAGAGGAGGTGGGCGGCGTCGAGAGGATAAAGGAACTATACGCAGAGAGCTAGCTTTATAAACTCGAATAGCCTCGCCCTCCATGGGCGAGGAGAGCGGCGAGGAGGTAGCGCTAGGCGAGCCGACGGTGGAGACGTCGAGCGAGCGTAAGATATACATGTGTATGAGGTGCGGCCGCACGTTCTCGAGAAGCGAGATGGAGATATTGCCTGGGATAAGATGTCCTTATTGTAATTACAAGATAATTCTGAAGGTTAGATCGCCGATGGTCAAGAGGATCCCCGCTATCTGATCTTACGTAATATCTCGGCTGAGGTCAGCATCAACCTGATAGCCTTAGTTGCTCCTATATCTAACGGATCGTTGGGCGGCGAATACTCCATCAAATCCGTCGCAAGAGGTCTCGCGTTCAACAATATATCTATGTAGAGCCCCTCTAGCTCCTTGAAGCTCAGCCCGCCCGCCTCGGGGGTACCCACGGCGGGGAACTCCGAGGGATCCATCACGTCTAGATCCAACGAGACGTAAGTCGTGCCGCTGGATGTAGATAAAGCGTCTAGCACCTGGCTTCTTGTGATCTTCTTATTGCCGTCAACCACGTAGAACCCCATGGACTTTGCGTATCTAAGCTCTTCATCGTCGAAAGCCCTCACCGCTATATATATTACGTAAATATCGAGCTCCTCAGAGGCTCGCCTCACGAAGGTCGCATGAGACAGCCTCTGGCCGGGCGGCCACTCATCCCTCGTGTCCATATGGGCGTCTATATGTATATACGTCTTGGGTCTGAGCGCCCTGAGGGCCGCCAACGTGGCGGTGTGTTCTCCGCCTATCATCACCCAAGGAGGCCCCACCTTCCTCAGTAGATGCTCTATACGTCTTAGGTTCTCCACCGGCTCTCCTCTTAACAGCTCCACGTCGCCGACATCGCAAGGGCTCGCCGCGTTGCCGAAAACCGTATTGTACTCAAGGTAAGGCAATATCTGCCTTATCTTAGCCGGCGCGAACCTCGTCCCCGGCTTAAAGCTAAGCGTGTCCTCCATGGGCGCTCCCACCATCTTGACCTCGTCCTCTCTACACGCCGAGATCACAACGCGGCGTCGATCGGGCCTTAAATTAATTTAGCAACTTCTTCTTGTGCCCTATGCAGAGGAGCGAGTTCATCGCTGATGTGGCCGTCAGGAGGGGTTTCTACTGGCCTTCCTTCGAGATATACGGAGGCGTCGGAGGGTTCTACGACTACGGCCCTCTCGGCGTTCTCACCCGTCGTAATATAGTCGAGAAATGGCGTAAGGTGTTCGTGTTACCCTACCAAGACCTAATGATAGAAGTCGAGACGCCCATCATAATGCCCGAGGCCGTCTTCAAGGCGTCCGGCCATTTGGATCATTTCACCGATTACGTAGTCGCTTGCCAGAAATGCGGGAGGAAGTTCCGTACGGATCATCTAATAGAGGAGGTTCTCTCCGCCAAGGGGATTAAGCTGAACCTAGAGGGGCTTTCCGGCGATCAACTAGACGAGATAATAACGAAATATGGAATAAAATGCCCCGTATGTGGAGGCCCCCTGGGCAAATCGGAGAGGTTCAATCTATTGTTCAAGACCACGATAGGGCCCTACGCCAACGAGTACGGCTATCTCAGGCCGGAGACGGCCCAAGGCATGTTCGTGGCGTTTCCCCGCCTAGCGGACTACATGGGCAGGAAGGTGCCCTTCGGCGTCGCGCAGATAGGCAGAGTGGGGAGGAACGAGATATCCCCTAGGCAAGGCTTGATCAGACTCAGGGAGTTCTCCCAGATGGAGATAGAGCTGTTCTTCGATCCTCAGAACCCCCGTTGTCCTTACTTCGCCGAGGTTGAGAACCTCGAGATACCGATAGTCCCGGAGGAGGAAGTGGCTAAAGGCGTGATGGATCCCATCGTAATAACGGCGAGGGAGGTGGTCAACAGAGGCTACGCCAACGAGTGGATGGCCTTCTTCATGGCGCTCTCTGTCAAGTTCATGAAGGAGCTAGGGGTGCCGCTCGAGAGGCAGAAGTTCCTAGGCAAGCTGCCCCATGAGAGGGCCCACTACAGCGCCAAGTCCTACGACCAGATGATCTTGACGGAGAGGTTCGGCTGGGTTGAGGTATCGGGACACGCCTACAGGACCGACTACGATCTATCCAGGCATGGCGAGTACAGCGGCCATGAGATGTATTTAGAGAGGAGGCTCAAGGAGGCCAGGGAGATTGAAGAGATAAGAGTATACCCCAACCCCAGCGTGTTGAGGGAGAAATACGGCAATAGGATCGGCGACGTCATCAAGGCCATACAGAGGAACTCTCAGACGATCGCCGCCGCGTTTTCTAAAGGCGTCGAGAGGATCGAGGTGGAAGGATTCGAGGTGACACGCGATATGGTCTTCATCAAGCGTGAGATCAAGAAAACCGATGTCGAGAAGTTCATACCGCATGTAGTCGAGCCCTCGTTCGGTCTCGATAGGATCCTATATGTGGTGTTAGAGAGCGCCGCGGTGGTGGACGGCGATAGGAAGTATCTAAGGCTACCTCCCGATATAGCGCCCATCACTACGTGCGTCTTACCCATAGTGAAACGGCGTGAATACGTGGAGATAGGCGCGGATCTAGCCAAGAGGCTCTGGCGCGCCGGTATCACCGCTATTTACGACGACGAGGGGACCATAGGTAGTAGATACGCTAGATGCGACGAGATCGGGACGCCCATAGCCGTGACCATAGACGAGAAGACGCCGGAGGATAAGACCGTAACCGTAAGGGATAGAGACTCGCGGAAACAAGTGAGGATAGATATAGCCAAGGTGGTGGATTTCGCTATAGAGATAAGGAATGGAAAGCAGTTTGATGACGTTTCGTCCATGCTGGGCGGCGTTCCTTTTAGAAACGCTTAAATAAAAAGGCAAGTTCATATAGCATGGGCGAGATCGAGAGGGGCCGTAAGGTCCTAGTGCCGCCTTTCTTGAAGCCGCAGAAGGAGGAGAAGAAGACGACCAGAGAGGAGAAAAGGCTACGCATAAAGGGCGTTGACGACGTGGAGAAAGGCACTGTGAGGATAAACAAAACAGTGGCTGAGGAGCTCGGATCTCTGAACGAGGCCGAGATAGTTGAGAGCGAGAAGAAAAGGACGTTCAAGGTAATCGCCGACGAGAAGACGCCTCAAGGCGAGATCTGGGCCAACCCTGAGGATTTAAGATCCATGGGGGTAGCCGAGGGTACGGTAGTTACCGTAAGAAAGGCTAAATGAAAGGAGTTCTGAAGGGGTTAGCCGTAGTCGTAGAGGACATAGAGGAGGCCCGAAGGCTCTATAAAAGCGGGTTCTACGGCAAGTTCCTGCTGAAGGATAAGGTCAAGTTGGACGAGGTCGACAAGATCGAGTCTCCGCTTGTGTTATCTCTCTACGAGGCGCTCTATCTAGTCGAGAAAGGCGTTCTAGAGGTATATGATGATTCTCATAAACTAGATATAGAAGAACTTAGGAAGATAGGCAATGAAAATCTAAGGAATTTTAACGAAATATATTTAATATATAAATATTTTAGAGATCTAGGTTATATAGTTAAGTCGGGCTTGAAGTTCGGCGCTTTGTTCTCAGTCTACGAGAAGGGGCCGGGCATAGATCACGCGCCTATGGTGGTCGTGTTCCTTGAGCCTGATCGCGGCATAAGCGCGATCGATATAGCTAGAGGAGGCAGGCTTTCTCATTCGGTTAAAAAGACCTTTACACTAGCCACGGTCTTAAAACCGAGCAACGAGGTCGTTTTGATAGGCTTCAGATGGGCTAAGCTTTAGTCGATTTTAAGCTCCGCGGTGCCCACCTCTCCAGCCTTGGCCGCCGATATTTGAAGGACGCCATCTTTATATATAGCCCTCGCCGTATCCACCCTTAGCCTAAACGGTAGCTCTATACGTCTTTGTATAGGGAAGTTTGAGGCCCTCTCTCTTATTATCGCACGGCCGGGCACGTCGGCGTTAGGCAAGGCGGTTATCTCCACCGCGTGTTCGAATAGCTTAACCTTTATCGAATCCTTCCTGAAGCCGGGCAGATCGACTAATATGAGCAAATTCTCGCCTTGCTCGTAGATATCCACATCGGGCTCGCGCTCTATCTTGCCCACGTTAGCTGTGTATAGCTCTTTCAATCCTTCCTCTATCTTTTTTATGGGCTCCATGTACTTTCTAGGCCGATCTACTAAATTAGTACTTTTAGCTATTTGAGATATTCGAAAAGTATTCCTGTATTATTTTTTCTTCTGAGGTTGTTGTTTCTGCGGTTTCACCTCGCCGATTATCTGGCCGTACATGTTTATCGGGAACTGGTAGCCGCATTTGGGACACGCTATGCTAAACCCCATGTTGTACCAGCTCTCCCCTATCTCGACCTCGAAGGTATGTCCGCATTTAGGACACTTCGCCTTAACCTTCAACGTCCGCTCGGGCACCCCTCCTGCATATTCCCAATCCTCGGGGAAATTCCACTCCTCTCCCTCCGACATGCCCCCCTCCCAGTAGGTCTTTTTAAAAGTTAACGGACGACGGTTTTTAATAAGGTGAATCTAACGACAAGTGTCGCTGTCGGAATACGTGGCGAGGCTCGTCGATCTTAAGAGGTACGACCCTCCCTATGAGGGCTTCAGGATAGCGCGAATACTTAAGGAGACCGAGGGCAGATATACGCCCTACTTCGGGCAAGTGGGGCCCGGCATGGATGGGGTGGGCAATCTAATCGATAGAAGATCTAAACTTCTAGCTATATTAGGGGCTTCTAACGACGAGGAGGCCTACAAGGCCTTGCTAAGCGCCGAGGAGAACCCAGGCAAGCTGGAGCTTGTCGGCGCTTGGGCCGATGAATATAAACCGCTAAGCTCTCTGCGCCAGTTGCCTCTGGTGAAATACTACGAGAAGGAAGCGGCGCCGTATATAACCTCCGCCGTGATAATAGCCAAGGCGCCGGACGGCGCCTTCAACGCGTCGATACATAGGTTCACGCCGATAGGCGACGACAAGGCCGTGATAAGGATAGTCCCACGGCACCTCTACAGCATACATAGCAAATGGCGGGATCTCGGCGGATGTACTCCCGTCGCTGTGGCCTGGGGGATCCATCCGGCCGTGTTGCTCGCCGCAGCGTCCTCGCCGCCTTATGGAGTCTTCGAGCTCGCGGTGGCTGCGAGGCTTATGGGCGGCTTGAAGGCCGTCGAGCTGGACAACGGGACTTTAGCGCCCTATCTATCCTCCGTCATCATGGAGGGGTGTATCACCGATCAGCTGGCCGAGGAAGGGCCCTACGTCGATGTGGTGGGGACGTACGACGTTGTAAGGAGACAGCCGGTGGTCAAGATAAACCGGATATACGTCTTGAGGAGCTCGCCTTTAGTGCACTACCTGCTTCCTGCGGGGTTGGAGCACCAATTACTGATGGGATTCGAGAGGGAGGCTAAGATATGGCGCGCCGTCTCGTCCGTGGTGCCCAAGGTGGTCAAGGTGAGGCTGACGGCCGGCGGCTTCGGCTGGATGCACGCGGTTATTTCAATTAGGAAGAACGTTGAGGGCGACGCGAAAAACGCCGCGCTCGCCGCCTTCGCGGCGCATCCCAGCTTGAAACATGTGGTCGTGGTCGACGAGGACATAGATCCCGACGATCCGCGCGACGTGGAGTGGGCGATCGCCACTAGGTTCAGGGCGGACAGGGGGCTTTTCGTGATACCATATGTCCGCGGCTCTACCCTAGACCCGATGGCGCTCAACGAGGAGGGGCTTACCTACAAGGTCGGTGTAGACGCCACGAGGCCTTTGGACAAAGATCCCAAGATGTTCGAGAAGGCTAGGATACCATGATAAACGCGGTCGAGGCCGTCCGTAAGATAGCAGATGCGGTATCGGGCGGCGAAGTCGTAGAGATAGAGACGGCTCATATATCCGGCGTATCTTACCTCACGTTAGGGGAATATGGAGTGCGGTTCATAGAATCGCTGGCGTCCTCTGGCGCTAAAGTCAAGGTGTTCGCCACCTCCAACCCGGCGGGGGTGGACATAACCTCTGTTCTAGAGGTTCCGCAGGAGTTCGTGACAGGTCAACGCAGAGTCATAGACGCGTTCCTCAAGATGGGCATATCGCCTATGTCCACATGCGCTCCATACGAGTTCTTAAGGGTTAGGCAAGGCACTATGCACGCGTGGGCTGAATCAAACGCCATAACCTACATAAATACGTTCAGAGATGCTTGGTCGGATAAAAACCCGGGGCCTCTAGCGTTGCTGTCCGCCATAGCTGGCTTCACGCCTAGGACGGAGATGTATACGCTTGAAGGCCGAAGGCCCACCGCCTTTGTATCGGCTAAGATCAAGGCAAGTCCTCTGGTGGCTGGGATAATAGGGGCCCTCGTCGGCGAGATGTTAGGCTCAGGGATACCGTTCTTCTCGGGGCTTGAGCTAGACGGCGAAGAGGCCAGGAGGGAGTTCGCCGCCGCTCTCTCTACGTATTCTTCCATAATCTTCGCCGTCGTCGAGAGGGCGACGCCTAACTGGCAACGATATTTAGCCATCGCCGATTTCAGAGACAAGATCGTAGTCACGGAGAACGACTTATCTCGATACTTAAAAGACATAGAGACTCCAGATATAATATATATAGGATGTCCTCATATAGATATAGATACATTGTTGAGGATAGCCAAGATGATACTAGAGAGAGGACGCGCCAAAAGGCCTATATTCATCTCGACATCGCCTGGAGTCTACGGATCCCTGAAGGAGCTGATAGATAAGTTAAGGGATTACAACGTTTATGTATTCGCCGGATCTTGTCTCGTGGTATCGCCGCACACCAGGAAGTATAAAGTCATCGCCACGGACTCCATGAAATCGATTTACTACGTGCCTAGGCTACACGGCGTGAGGACCGTGCCGTGCGAGACCATGAGATGCATAGATTATGCCTACGCTTAAGCCAATAGTAAGAGGGGCCGGCTCCGTGCGGGCCGATGTAGTGAGGCTAGGCCCTATCTCTTTCCTCGGAGATCTCAACCCGGAGACAGGCGAGATCTCCGGAGTTAAGGTAGCCGGCAGGATACTAGCTGTACCCTACGTGAGGGGCTCGACCGTAGGGCCCTACGTCTTGTGGCACGCCGCGGCTAAGGGCAACGCGCCTATAGCCATAGTGTCCAGATCTGTGGATCTCATGTTAATAACTGCGGCAGTTCTAGCCAACGTGCCGTTATTCCAAGGCGATCTGTCGGAAGATTGCGTAGAGCTAGATCTCTCCACGGGGTATTATGAGCGTTGTCGATAGGAGGAAGCTCTTGTCGGAGGCGGCGCTGTATATACTCGAGGAGCTAGCCGCTCGAGGCGGTAGATCTAAGGCTAAATACCTCCGTTCCTATAGGGCGTTGCAGTTCTGGGCCGGGGAAGAGACGGCACGCGACGTATTAAGACGGCTTGTAGACGCCGGATATGTGAAGATGGAGGAAGGCGGTGTGATAGTCCTCACTAGAAGTATATCAACAAGAAGAAGCCTTAATGAAATAGAGAAGTTATCGTTAGCTGTGGCAAAATCGCTTTATAAGCTCTAGGAATTCATTAGGTATATCATATGTTCTATCTCCATATAACGCCACTCTGCCCGCCAGCCAAAGTAGTGTATCTATGTGGAGAGGAGGTATGCCGCTTATCTGAGCCACCTCGTTCCATACTCTCTGCACATCTTTCCACCGCCTTAAGGCCTCCTCGGGGGGTATATCCACTAGGCCCAGACAAGCTGTAAGTCTAGCGACTCTGTAGTCCACAGGTATAGGGATCTCGTATGGAAGCATTCTGTCGACGCCTCTACAACAAATATATACATAATTTAACATTTTTATAGTAAATACAATAGTTTTTGCATCATCGTCAGCATTTAATATATTTATTAAATTTTTCCATGTCTTAACTAAATCATCGAGATCCGGTTCATATCTACATATCTTCGATACGCGCCTAATCCTGGCGTCTCTGCCTACCGCCAGATACGGGCTCGTCCTTACGTATTCAAGGAACTCGGCGCATATATCGTCTCGTCGTCTCTGGGCGAAGAACTTGGAGAAATAATCCCAATGTTCTTCGCCTTTGCCGGCGAGTCTGTAGCTAATAAGTGCGTTCATCATTACGAGCCTCGCCGTTTCTCTCTCGCCTCTTCTTCTACACAGCGAGCATATCGATAGGTACTGCGGGTCTTTTTTCTCGAGGGCTAATATCCTCTCAAGCCCTATTCTTCTTAACAACAGCGCTATTTCTTTGACGTCCATATTGTATCGGGTTCTTAACTCCACATCCTAAATTCGTGGGGCATAGCCCCCATGAATTCATCGTCTCGCAACTCGGGACCGAGTACTCCTTTCTGCCGCCGACTTGTCCAGCTATATGCATAACCTGGTAGCGTGTTATCTTTTCGTTAAAGTCGGGAGAGGATCTAAACAAATCAACTATCTGCTCCACATCCCAACCTATTTTCAACAAGTAGGTGACGATGGCGAAACGAGCCACGTGGGGAAGGTTCTCCCCGCGTTTAAGCGCATCAATTATGGCGGCCATGCAAGGCGGAGTCTCGCCGTGTGTTGCAGGCCTGACGGCGATAGGCCTATAAGATCTTAGTTTTTCTAAGATTATAGAAATTTTCTCTATTTTACTTAAGGTATTTATAATGTATCCCACATCTTCTCTTGACGCTAATTTCAATATTTTTTCTTCGTATGCTTCCTCCAATATCCTTTCAAGTTCATCTATACGTAGTAATACCCAGCCTTTTACGACCGGCTTGTTTATCATGGACCAGTCCGGATCTTGCGGCGCATATCTAACGTAGTGCGTCCATCTGATAGCCACGGGGTTAGTGACGGCGAGTATCGAGCCTTTGACTATATTCCGGGTCGGGGAAACCTCTATCCCTAGATCTGAGGCTATCTCGGCTTTGCATTCATACGATTGTATGCCCGGCGTATTTCTGAGCCTATATGTGAACGCCTTGCTCTGGGAGTCGGCGTATCTCCTCAGTACGTAGTTATTCGACGATGCGGTAACTATGTAAAGAGCTAATCGAGCCGCAGCGGCCTCTACCTCTTGATCGGCGATGCAAGGCGTCGGCTTGTATCTGCCCAGAGAAGCCTCCACGATCCGTATAGCTTTTTCGACCACGACATCAGACTGCAGAGCGCTCTCAAGGGTCAAGCCTCTGGCGTATAGGTAGTCCCCCGATTTGTCTAGATAGGGGAAAAGACAAGCGAGTTCTTGTAGCGTAGCTCGACAAGACACGGATAGATAACGGAGGCTAAATAAAAAGCTGAGGTTTGGCCCTAGCCTCAAGGCTAAAAAGACTATTTAGTGAACACGACGTGAGAACTTATCTGATGGAGCCAGGCGAGATACTAAGAGTAGAAGGCCCGGCGAGGGTCGATGTGCTGGAGGGGACCGTCTACGCCGTCGGGGCTCTTTACTCAAGCGGCCAACATTTCACGGTGCTGAGAGCCAGAAAGTTGGCGTTCAAAGCCGTGGAGAAGGCGAAGATAAGCGTTATGCTCGGCCCCAACGCTGTGCTGGAGAGAGCGAAGCCAAGCGAGGAGGTCTTAGACGAATGGGAGGCAGCGGCTTCGAGCATGGATCTAAGAGGGATCACTGTAGTTATCGGCGCGATGGACGTCGGCAAATCGACCATGACGGCCGTTCTAGCAAACAAAGCCCTTTCGCGCGGCCTCAAGGTGGTTGTGATAGATGCCGATGTGGGGCAGAACGACATAGGGCCCCCCACCACGATATCGGCCAGCAGAGTGACGAGGCCTATAACGAGCTTGAGGCAGATACAAGCTGAGAAATCCGTGTTCATGCAGTCGACCAGTCTCGAGCGCATATGGCCGCGAGCCGTGGAGGCCGTTAAGAAGTTGATAGCATACGCCAAGGATGTATGGTCTGCCGACTCCATCGTGGTTAATACCGACGGCTGGATTTCCGATGAAGAGGCGGTACAATACAAGAGGGCGTTGTTGAGCGAAGTGAAGCCCAACAACATAATTGCCATCAAGATAGCCGGCGAGCTTGAAGGTATACTGAACGGATTCCCTCACGTCACCTCGGTAAGACCGCCTCCAGCTGTCGGCACCAGGAGCAAGGAGGATAGAAAGATCCACCGCGAGATGAGCTACGCGCGTTTTATCTTTCCTCTGAGGGAAATATCTATAGATCTAGAAAAAATTCCTTTATGTAATATAGATTTATTTAAAGGAATAGATATAAATAATGAATTTAAATATATGATATCACGAAGCATTAACGCTAGGATAATCTACGCGAACCAAGTCGGCCGTACCCTATACGTTATCTCGGATCAATGGATCGCGAGGAGGCTTAACGCGTTCAGAGTACTGGGGTTTCCCGAAGGTTTCGAGAAAGGCCTACTGGTGGGCGTTGAGGATAGGGAAGGTTTCCTAATAGGTCTGGGCGTATTTAAGAAGATATATTACGATAAGAAGAAAGCCATAGTATATATGTCGTCTAGAACTGAGAGATCCTTGCATAGAGCCTCTTGTATAAGGGTTGGCTACATACGTCTAAACGATAACTTCGAGGAGTCCGAGAGAGTAAACCACCTCCTCAGATATGACTTAAATAGCTCCATGTATAAAGACGCGATGAGGGGAGCGGGCAGCGCCTGACTTATGATGTCACCATCTCAAGCCGAGGGCTCTCCTCTACGTTCCTCTCCTTAGTGAAGAGATCCAACGTACCTAGGTACGTGAAATCGGTTAGGTATATCTCTACGAGCTCGGGCTTTAGATCCATGTATCTCAACAACGTCCTATCGTCTTTAGCCAGCTCGGACAGACCGGCGACGTCGAAACCTGTTATTAATGGATGCGATGCAGGAAGTATTATTATTTTTATTTTATCATTTATATCAATTGATTTATTATACATATTTTCTACTAATTTATTTTTATCTTGTGTTATCTTAAGAATTACATGTTCCCTAGCGGTATATCCTATTTCATCGGTGATAGATACGGCGGGATGCGTATGTCCCATCACCAGGAACTCGGCTTTGATCAAATCGTCTAGCCGCGGCTTCGCGTGGCCGTGTAGCAACAACAAGGTCTTATGGCCTTCGAGCAAGACGCCTCTGCTGTCGGCCAGGTAGATGCCCTCAATCCCCTGAGAGATCTCCTCTATAAGTCCGTCGTGGTTGCCCGGTATCAAGATCACCCGCTCGAAAACTTTAGCGAGGTCCTTCAGAAACTGCCTGACCTCTGCCGCGGTCTCCCTCGGCGTAGGTAGCTCATGTTTTATATCGCCTAGTATCGCCAGGGTGTTGGCGCCCGCCTCCTCGCCCCAATGCCTCAAGTTGTCGAGCAACTTGTTGGTCTGGCTCACAGCATATATACCTCTGAGCCTGAGCTCCGCCTCGTATCCGACATGCGTGTCGGCCACCAGCAGGATGTTCTCGCCGTCTGCCTTAACCACGATACCTCTCACGTCTCCTCTCGTCTCTCCTCTATTTAATCTTCTTCGCGATATCGACCGCGGCTTTTATCATGCGGACCACCGCGGGGCTTCTGATCTTTATCGGATCTACGCCGTCGGCTCTATATATACGTAGTTGTTCGTCGAATGGAACTAAATATATATTACTAAATCTTCTATATGATAATAAATAATATACACTAGATTTATTTATTATCATATTTATTATTATTCCAAGTTTTCTCGCGTTTACTAGTTTAAGATAGGATCTCGCGGATTCGAGCGTATGGGGATCTTCGTCTGCTATGAAGACGATGTATTTACAACGTATATAGTATGAGAACATATCGCGGTCGTCAAGCCTGAACGCCGGGAAGTCCAAAATAGCGATGCCGCCATCGGCAACATCATATGTCGTTTTAATATTAGTTTTTATTTTATAAGGGATTTTTGATAAATTAACTATATAAATATTATCATTATTAAATATATATTTTAATATATGAGCTAAAATGAAACTAAAGGTGGTTTTCCCGGTCCCTCCTTTGGAGCCCGATACAACGCATATATCCACGGTGACCAGAAGGAGCTTAAAAGCTACGGTGCTTTTTAGGAACGATTTAGCTGTGGATTTGCTGGATCGTCTATATCTAGCCGGCGATCTATCCTTAGAAGAATTAATAGATTTACTTTATAATAAATCTATTTTTAGAAGGTATATATATGCTTTAGCTATATATTTTAGAAAGAAAATAAATTATTTATGACAAAATTTTTCCGCGATCTTTCTATCGACATGCTCCATCCTGTATCCATCCTCGCCGTCGCTGTAGTAATTCTTGAGGACCTCTGTGACCTTAAAACCAGCCTTTTCGTAGAGACTTATCGCATCTTTATTGCTAACCCTTACCTCTAGATATACCTTCTTTACTTCCTTATCTAGGAGTCTCAACGCGGTACACAACAAAGCGCTTCCTATACCTCTCCTCCTAGCCTCCCGCCTCACCGCGATCGAGATAACATGCGCCGCATTGCCCTCTATACATGTGATTATATATCCCAGCGCCCTTCCATTCTCTACATATATATATGAATTTTCATAACAAAATGAGCAAAGAAATTTAAGTAAATCAATACTATATATATCTTCATTTTTAAATGAGTCTAGTTCTATCTCATATATCTCGTTAAGCCTCTGGGGATCGCAACGCTCTATGGGCACTACAGGCCCGAAATAACGTCTTTTAAGCCGTTGTGCTTTTTATCTATAGCAAATATATCTGCCCAGACGTAGGATATGCGTGCTTAACTTGGTGGACTCGCCGTTTAACCCCTCCGGGGTCACCCACATGTATAGGCTACATAGGGCGCTGGGCTTCGAGAAGGAGCTGGCCCAGATAACGGAGCTCTTCGATCTGATATCCAAGACCCGTAATAACATCCTCGCCGTAGTGGTGGCGCCCTACGGATACGGCAAAAGCGAGTTCCTCGACGAGGTCCAGCTCGCGGCGAAGTCGAGAGGCTTGAAGACCGTGAGGATAGCTCTATCCCATAGCTTCAAGGACGAGTTGCTTAAAAGCCTGGAGGGGAAACAAGGAGGGGTCCCCCTGGTCGTGCTCATAGACGAAGCCGACGAGCTATCGAGGCTCGCCGCCATGCATAGGCTCGGCGCTCTCTCAAACGAGGAGTTCAGACAAGCCGTTATGGACCTGGCGTCTATCGTAAGGGCCTTGTTGGAGCCTAAAAACTACGCGCATATACTAGGGGAGCCTGAGAGATACGACAAGATATTGATCGTAGCCGCGTTGACCCCCCAGGTGTACTACACGATATTGAAGAACGTAGTTCCCGACGTATTCGACATAGCGACGGGCAGAGTCTACAGAGAGATCATGTTGGACACCAGATTCCCGTTTTGGTTGTTCCTAGAGATCGTAGCGTCTAGGCTCGATTCATATGTCCAGTCGAAGAGAAAGGATAAGTTCTGGCCGTTTACGTTGACCGAATTAGCTGCTCTTTACAACATAGCTCTAAAGAAAGGCGAAGTTAGCCCTAGGTACCTATTAAAGCTAGCCGCTAGGTTGTTAGAACTGAAGAATAAAGGCGGGGGCATAGGCGATCTAGCCGCCGAGGAGGGCATCGAGGTGCGAGACAAGGAATTGGCGGAGTACATGTTATCCGGAATTCCCATAAAAGAAATAGATAGAAAATATATAAATATATTTAAGAAAATATATTTATATAAAATTCCATTTAACGATAAGGAATCTATAAATATTATAAATAAGTATATAAGATTGAAAGGTAAGGAGATAAATCCACTAGACGAGAAGACTGCATCGTATGAGCCAAACCTATATTACAGCGTTGTTGAAGACGGGAAATTAATCATCTACTTCGCTAGTAACGACGAGATAGATGAACTTAAGGAGTACCTCGACGGCGAAGCCTATATAATCAGCGAGGATATCAGCGCTAGGGAGGTCGAGAAAGAAGACATAGTTAAGTTAAGTAAGGAATTACTAGATAAACTACAGGAACCTAACTCATTTATATCAGAAATAGAAAAAATATTAGAATTAAATGGAATAAAAATAAAATTATGTTGCGGAAAAGCGTTGTGGTATAACAATCTAGGCTTTAGGGAATTAGTATTGTTGGCGTATATAGAGAGAGAAAACGAATTACATAACATTAAGAATTTCATCAATAAAGTTATTATAGAAGGATCTATAGAAAATTATCCAATAGATTATATTATAGGCTATATTTTCTCAAATACATTACTAACCGAGGAAATAGACGGCGAGTTGTCCCCAGTCCTGAGAATAAGCTGGAAAAATTCATATATAGATCTCGCTAATAAATATGTATATATAAATATTTATGGTGCAGATAAATTAGATAAATTAAAAAGTAAAATAATTAAATTCAATATAGATAAAATATTAGGCAGAGATCCGGAGCCTTTAGAGCTCGTCGAGAGCTTAAAGCTATATAGGGAGAGGGCCAGGGAGAACGCGCTTAAGTATACCCTGGCGCTGAAAAGAGGGAAGGAGAAGAAAGACGTGGCGTTGCTTAAGGTGGCCGAGCAGCTAGCGCTTGGGGAGATGCCCGAGGGGATGGCCGCATTCCCCCAGATAGTCGATATATTGCTTAGAAAAATCGAGGGCGAGATACACGAGAGGGAGCTCAAATCGTTGATAGCTCGTCTATTTCCGGTCAATCTATGGAGGGAGCTACGTGAGGACGACCTGATAGCGCTGATGGTCTACACAAGCCATCTAGTTCCCAGGGACGATAAGATATATGTTAAATTTAATATTGAAGACGCTCGTAAATATTTAGATTCACTATATAGAAATTTACAGAAATATATAGAGATATCAGCTAGTTTTAAGAGCAGAATATTCGGCGAGATCAAGCTAATCAAGAAGCTCGACGTGGAGGACTTGCCGCGCGAGTTCAAAGACGCGAGGGAATACGCGACGTTGGTTATACGCTATAGGAAGGCTCTCCTCGATCTTCAACAACGCGCTGAGGAGGCTAAAGGCGAGTTGGAGCGAGAGCTCGAGTCCAAGAGGAAGCTGGCGAGCCAACTTGAGAACATAGCCGAGAGGTTGCCGCAGAGGATCAAGTTCATGTCGATCGACGAAAAGACGCTCGAAAGGGAAAGCGCCATATTGAAAAAAGTAGAGGAGATAAACGAAGTATGGAGCTCCCTACGTCCTCTTGCCCTAGAGCTCGGCAAGAATATATCGGTAGAGGCGGATCTAGACATGCTTCTCAACCTGCCCGAGCCTTGGCTTGAGGACTATTTGACTACGCTTAAACTTTATTCGGTTAAGCTTCGGGAGGAATACGAGACGTATAGGAAGGCCGCCGAGCTCAGAAGGAATATGGCCGAGTGGGTCAAGGCTAAGTTAGGCATTGTTGACGACGCCGAGATCGCGTTGAGGAGGAAAGCCGCCGAGCTGAAGGTGCCGTATCAGCTCCTATACGTCATCGCCTCCAGAGGACCAGGGCGCGAGCTAGATCCTAGCTCCCTGGCGTCTGAGACCTCTCTCGACGAGAGGACCATAACGAAATACTTGGACGTACTTGCCGAGAACGGGCTTATCGCCAAGAGATATGTCTCCTAAGATATCGATAATAAGGGAGGGCGAGCTGAAGCTCGACGCCGATATAGTCGTGGACGCGAGGCCTCCCTACGAGTTCTACGACGTGGTCGTGCTGGAGGGCAGAGAGCTGAGATCGGTCGTGGCTGTGGGCGAGGCCAAAGGAGATGCTGTAGTGGGGTGGGGCAAGTACACGAGGAGGCCCGTCGCGGTCGTAATAGGCGGAGTATTATACCTAAGGGCGGTTCCGCTCGCCCTCTACCACGAGATGGGCTATCTAGAGCGGGAGCTCTCGCTGAAAACCACAAGCAGAGACGATGCGAGGAAGCTAGCCGAGAAGCTGAAGAAAATAGTGTTAGAAGAACGGAGGAGGTACAAGAAATCGATGTCCCTATCGGCTCTTCAGAGGTTCGTGGAGGGAGAGGCGCCGTTGCCGGGCTACCTCGCCGATGTTATAGGCGATGTGGATAAAGACGTCGTGGCCAAGGCGCTGGAGATATTATATAGCGAGATCTACTGATGAGGCAATTGATATCAGAGATACTACGCCTAGCCGAGATAGAGATACCGAAATATAGGGATAAGTTGACGGAACTAGCCGGCAAGGCCGAGGAGTTTAAAGACATAGTCGTGAGGCCTTCGGCGGTAGATCCCCCCAACTACGCCGCGATAGATTCAGGCTACGCCGTAATCCAATATAGGAACATGAATATTGCAATAATAGAAATAGTAGTAATAACTAATTCTATAAAAAGAGAATCATTACTATTACATTTTAAAAGAAATAATGAAATCGATTTAAATAGATACATCAGAGTACAAGAGATAACGCGCGCCGCGGAGCTGAACGGATATGTCCTCGTGGACGGCCCCATTACGCCTTACCTCAACAGACCCAAGGGTTTAATCATAGGCGTTTCTAAAGACCCCGTGTCGTCGAGGTACTGGAAGGGCATAGGCGGCGAGGTGGGCGAATGGATGAGGGAGGTATCTAACTACGTCTCCGAGCTGTACGGAGCCGAGCTTCTGCTTCGAGGCGAGCCGCCAGGCGCTATGTTGAGACCTGTTAAACTTGGGGAATTTCTAGCTACCTATATAAAAGGTGACTCAGTATTTTATGTTGAGTTTCCTGAATATATACCTAGTGAAGTTATTTCATCATTTTTCAGATATGGATATCCAATAAAATTAAGATTAGCCCATAGATACGCTAAGATATCTAGGGATCTTCTAAAAACGATCGAAACAATACTTCCACGGCTTTTGGACGTCTCCCATAAATATAGAGACTTACTATAATCCTTTATAGATATATATTAAGTTAGCAATAGCTAAATTAATACAATCATTAAGATCTAAATCATGTTTTCTACATATTTCCTTAAGCAGTTTATATTCCGAAGCCCTCAAGGATATGGTCACCCGCTCCATGCGTCTAGGGATCGAGGTTTTAAAAAGGGAATTGGTTAAGACGTTATTTCAATAAACTAGTTATCTGTCTAAGCTTTTCTTTAACCTCATCTAATTCTTTTCGCAACCTCTCGTTTTCGGCCTTTAACCTCTCTACCTCTTTTGCCAGCTCCTCCTTTTCTCTCCTCAACGACTCGACGTCAGGCGCCTGCTGGCCACATCTATCGCTTCTAATCCAGTAGACGAGCTCCGTCTTGTCCTTACTCCACGTCAACTCGCCCGTCTCGGGGTCCAACAGGAGCTCCGTGGAGATCATGAAGATATCTCCGCGCTCCAGCTTGTATTTAGGCACCGCCTCCTCGAAGAACCATTTCTTCAGCCAGTCGAATAACTCCCTGGAGGTCTCCCTGAACTTCTCGGAGTCTCTAATCCTCGCGAAGATATTCTCGCCGTCGGGGCCGAACTGCTCTCTGAGCGAGCCGGCCACGGCTCCGAAGAGGAGCTTGAAGAACTCGGGCCTTCCGCCCGGACCATAACGGCCGAATAATCTACCCGCCGAAGTCTTGCCGGTATTCCATCTGATGAGCACGAGCTTCCTCCCCTCTTTTGTGACGAGCTCGGATCTCACCTCCCCTCTCTCCTCTTCTCTGACCTCCTCGCCCATAGGTTACATATGGCACGTTTTTAATATTGAATCGAGACGCGTCCGTGTATTATAACATACACAGAGGCCCGTTGGCCAGGGGGTGTGACCTTTGCTTAGTGGGAGCCAAGGCCGTCATATTCATAACGGGCCTCTGTAGGTATAGATGTTTCTACTGTCCCGTGGATAGGGAGAGATTCGGCAGAGATGTGATCTACGTAAACGACGTGAAGGTAAGCTCGGTGGAAGATATCGTGCGCGAGGTGGCTAGATCGGGCGCCGCGGGGGCCGCCATCACGGGGGGCGATCCTCTCGAGGTGCCCGAAAGGGTGAGGCAAGTATCCGCGGCCCTAAAGGACGCCTTCGGCAGAGGATTCCACATACATCTCTACACCCGCCCCACCAGTCTTAACAAGATCTCCGTCAACGCGCTCATAAACTCTGGCGTGGACGAAGTTAGGCTTCACTTGATAAGCTACGGCGAGGTGGAGAAAAAACTTCCCTACATAGCCGCCTTGAAGTACGCAGGTATATCGGTGGGGGTCGAGGTGCCGGCCGTGCCCGGCTTGGAGGCTAAGATGGCCGAGGCCATCAACGCGCTCGCCGGCTTAATAGATTTCGTCAACATAAACGAGCTCGACGTCTCGGAGAGCAACATAGAGGCGTTGAAGGCTCTGGGCTACAAGATAGGCGACGGCTTCGTCCCCAGCAGCCTCGAGGCCGCGAAAAGGCTCATGAGCATGATAACGGAGGGGATCCCTGTGCATATATGCAGGAGCAAATCCAAGGACTTATTCCAGATAGGCGCTAGGGTCTTCAGAGAGGCTCTGGCGACGGCGAGCCCCTCGGAGTACGTCGAGGACGACGGATCCATAGCCTACACCGAGGAGGGAGTCCATCCGAGAAGCAGATCGGCGAGGAACATTAAGGTCAAGATACATCTAGGCGGGAGGTACCTAGAGGTAGAATAGGAGTTTTTAAATACGATAAAACAACATGAAGCTATTAGCGTTGCTGGCATCTCTACTACCTCTAGTGGTCTACGCGGCGGCCCTCAACGCGACGAACTCCACGACGCCTACGGGCGTTCTAGATAATATAAATAATATAATAAATAATTGGCTAAATTATGGAGTGTATTTCCTAACTAATTTAGAATATATACTTAAGTACTATATAGTAAAGATATCGGAAGTAGTAGCGGTCATTATGGCCATGGTCGGGGCCTTCCTATATTTCTCCAGGCTCGGTAAATATACGGGGCGTAGCCTACTCATAGGCGCCGTCCTGCTGTACCTCCTCGCCGAAATACTGAAGGGACTTTAAGGCCGGTAAGCTGATAAAGCTTAAATTATGTTGAAATAGGCTGAAAAGGGGCCCGTAGCTCAGCATGGATAGAGCGGCGGTGGACCCAGCCCCAGTCCGCCGAGCCTCCTAAGCCGTAGGTCGTGGGTTCGAATCCCACCGGGCCCGCTGTTGTTTACG
>CAYFGI010000015.1:0-24677 GCA_964342785.1 uncultured Thermoproteaceae archaeon | reverse complement strand
GGAGGTGGCCGTCTTCAGGTTGTCGTCGAGGAGGCCCTAGGCCGTCGGACGCCTCCGGCTGCCATTTGACGCGCGCCAGAGGCCGGGCCCCGCGATTACAAGGCCGCGTGGATTAGGCGAAAAGCGCTTTTTCTAGGGCCTCTAGATCGCCGAGTATCGCCTGCACGGCGCGCCTAATCGCCTCGAGGGGATTCCCGTTGCGTGTTTTCAGTTTGAAGGTGGCGTCTTCGAGGAGGGGATGTCCCACGTCGAAAGTTACGTACTCGACGTCGGGATCCCCGGAGAGGTACTCGACCAGGGGGGAGAAGAGCGTGTAGGTCTCGCCTTTCGTCTTAAGCTCGAGGTAGTGTTCGTCCAGCTTGACTATTTCTATGGACATCACGTGATCCCTCGAAAAATCCCCTTTTATTTTTTGCCCACAAGCGCTCTCATCCTCCTCTTGGCCGTCTGTAGGTCGACGGCTAAGCTGTAGATCTGCCCCTTGTTTAGAATGCCGCTTTCAGCAAGGCGTTCAAGCGCCTCGTGGGGCTTCGAGCCCGTGAGCGCTATATAGATCGCCGCTATGCGTTTAGCGTGAGGACTTGCCGCGGCTTCCTCCAACGTTTTATACGCCGCGGAGAGCTCCGCTACGGCTTTCTTGACGTGCTCTAAATCTGCATCGGTCTGGAGCTCGCCGCCTCTCAGCCTAGCCTTAAATCCCCTCGCGGCTAGGTAGTCGGCTAAGACGTCGGGAGGTATGGGGGATTGCACCTCGGATTCCTTGAAGATGATTTCGAGAGGATAGGACCGCACGGGCTTGAGCCTAGCCTTAGCGATGCCCGCGATAGTCTTCACCGCCGCGACGGCTTTCTTTATCTCGGCGGGCGAGCCGCTCAGCTGTATATAGACGTTAGTACCTCTCACTATCGCGTAGTACTCCACCCCTACATATCTAGGGAGGAGCTCCAAAAAATGCTCGAGTTCTTCGCGGCTCGCCAGCTTGACCGATATCGTTCTATACATAGAAGCCTTGGGCTATCTTACGCGAGTCGACAGCGCCGCAGACGGGACACACGAGCTGGTTTCCGCGCCTCTTCATGACGTTACCGCACCTAGGGCATATAGCCCTCACCACGCCGAACGTCGGGCCTTTTATCGACAACAAAAACGGCGGGCCGTAGCTCGAAACAACGCGGGCTCTTATGTAGTCCCCCACGCCGACCTTTCCATCCACGAGTTGAGGCGGTATGAAGGCCGACACGGGATATTTCAACTCCTCCACGGTCTTGCCCTCCCTCGCTATACATCTAGCGCTAAGAGCCCTGACCCCCTTGGAGGTCACCACACAGTAGAGTATATCGCCTTGCTTCGGATACCCGTTGTTTCTTAACGGCTCCACGACGGCGGTATGGCTTCTTCTATCGTATACGGCGATGCCTAGAGCGGCGGCGCGGAATATGCCGTCTAGATACGCGCGTCCATCCACCTCGAATTCTTCAGGCGCCGCGACCTCCTCGCCTGGGAGCACCAACTTGCGCTGGATCTGCACGAAAGGCTAATAATAGACGTTAAAATTGTTTATCGAGCCCAATGAGGACGGTCTTTAGTAGCTAAAGATGCGCGGGAACCCACGATCTGAGGGTCCTCCAGATTATAGAAGCCCCAGCCTAGAGAGAAGATCGAAGGCGTTGTGCTCGGGCGAGAGCTTCACCACGGCTTTCTTCTCGCCTCTCGTCGTGATCATCGTGTTCACGTACTGCACCTTAACCCCGTAGAGCTTTTCGAACTCGTCCTTGATGACCTTCTTGTTGTCAGATCTATCCACTATTATCGTTATCTTGTTCTCCCTCTCGGCGAGCATCAAAGCCTTCTCCGTCAGGACGAAACGTCTTATCATAGGAATAACCCTCTGAGCTCCTCAATAGCTTGCTGGGTCCAAAGGGTCAATCTGCCGGGCACGCCGCCTGGCGCTAGGTGCAATACGCTCAACGCCTTTACGTAAATCACATCGACGCCGGGCAGATTCCTGGCGGCTTTAACCAACGGCACGTCGGGCTTCGAGACGACCACCAGGAGGCTCTTGGGCTCCTTGTAGCGTCTCCCTCTCATCTTGCCGACGCCGGACCTTATCCTGATCCTCTCGGCGGCTCTCTCGACGTCGGCCCAGAGGTGCAGCGCCCGTAGCGTCTTCCTTAAGCTCTCCGTCTTGCTCAACTGCTCCACGTCGTTGGAGGCCACTAGAGGCAGTTGCTCCACGCCTTCAACCACGTGGCCCCGCGCCTTGACTAAAGATAGATAGGCGGTCGCCGCTATGGCCGACCTTATGGCCAATCTCTTCTCCTTCTTGTTGATCTCCTCATGTAGCTTCTTCTCTACTCTCGGCGGATGCGCCCTCCTGCCTCCCACCGTGTTCGGCGAGAAGCAGCCTCTAGGCCATAGATGGCCTTTATACCTCGGTATCCTCGCTATGCCTAGCCCCACGCCGAAGGATTGACAGCTGTGGCTCTTGCCGGCCTCGGGGCTGACTCCTTTCGGCTGGAACCTAGCGGAGAGCGCGCTGAGGAACGCCCTCCTTATCAGATCGGGCCTCACGGGCTCGAAGAAGTGCGGAGGTAGCTCCACCTCGCCGACCTTGTTCCCATCGAGGCTATACACGGCTACTCTCTCAGGAGGTAGCTCGTATAGCGGCTTTATTAACGGCGCTAGATCCTGCCTCCTTAATTCAAGCAACAAGCGATCGACAGACACGACCGCCATTTCGAGCCACTATTTAAGCTATTACACCGCTTGTAAGGAAAGCCAGACGACTTGCGGCGCGGCCGTCGGAGCCTTGGGCGGCGGCCTGACGGGATGCCTCAAGACCACTAGACGCTTCTGGACCCCCGGCACGCTGCCGGCCAGAACCACGAAGTCGCTCTTGACGAGACCGTAGTGGGGCCAACCGCCCTTGGGGTTTATCTCGGCGGGGTTGCTCCCTATCTTCAATATCCTCTTGTTGTACTCAGTCCTCTGGTGGAACCCCATCTGGCCCGGCCTAGGTTGGGTGAACATAAGCGCTGGGCTCTGGGGACCTATGGTGCCGGTCCGTCTATGCCCCTTTCTGTGTTTATGCCAACGCGGTAGTATCTTCACGCCGAATCTCTTGATAACTCCCTGCCAGCCCTTGCCTCTGGTCACCGCTATGACGTCGACGAGGCGCCCCTCGGCGAAGACGTCCGATATCTTAACCTCCTTGCCCAACATGTCTAGTCCGTACTTTATCCTATCCTCCACCGAGGGGACGCCGCCGATGGGTATCTCTAGTACCTCCGGCGTCTTCTTGCCTAAGCCCGCCAGCCTAGGCTGCGTCGCCACGATGGCCCTAACGTCAACAGCAAGAGGTTTAACGGCCTCTATCTTCTTCAGTTGAGTCTCTAGGTCGAACTTCTCCGGGAGCGTCTTGATGGCCCTATAGACGTCCTTGGGTATCTCGGGGGCCCAGACCTCTCCGACGGCCTTCCTATAGCCGTTGGTCGGATCTAGGCTGTAGAGCCTCACCGCAAGCACCTTGAGCGGCGGCGCCTCGAGGACCGTGGCGGCCTTCACGACCTCCTTGCCGAAAAGAGGGCTGGTCTGCCTATCCTCTACCAAGACCGCATGTATCATCCCGACCTTATACGCGGCGAAGCCGAGAAGAGCCGGCTTGCCTAGATCTACGCTGGGCCAAGTCCTCACCCTGGGCACTATATCGGCGGCGCGCTTCCTCGGGTATACGCCCATCGAGCCGCGGCGCGGCCTGTTTATCTTAAGGCCCATGGCACGTCGCAACAACCTAGATTTATAAATTTAGCCCGAACGCCCGCCGCGTGCCTACGTTCGTTTTCCTCCGAGCGTTTTCTTCTCTTGACTAAGTTGAACTCATCAAGATCCACGCGTCGCTTCTATTCTGGCATTGTTTAAAACTGGATAACGAGGGTTGCACATGAAGCGCTGGACTTGCTACGTATGCGGGAAAGACGTCGTGGAGGGGCAGTTGTTCACGTTCACGAATAAAGGCGCCGTACATCTGAGCTGCCTCCAGAAGTCTATGGGGCCCAAGCTCTATAGAAACAACACAGACGCGGCGCTCTTAGAGCTGGTCATGTTTGCCAACGAGGGTATAGTCAAGGTGAAGAACGTGGAGGACCTCATAGAGGACGAAGAGGTGAAGAAGCTCGCGCTTGAGTTCAGGAAGAGCCTCGAGGGCTTCGCCGCTAGACTTACGAACAAATTGGTGGAGCGGGTAGGCGCCTAAAACGAGTAGTAGCCGTCGGGAGCCATCAACTCCGCTTTTTCCTCCCGCCTATCTAACGTCAACGAAATCGAGGCGTTCCTCAACAACAGCCTGTCGCCCTCCCCCCACACCTCCTTCACGGGCCCCTCGGCTATCTCGGGGTGCCGTCTCCTCAGCCGATACAAGACCCTAAGCGTTGTGAGCAGCTCGGGGTCGGGCCGTAGTTCGTCGAGAGGTCTCCTGTTCGTGTGATCGGACGCCAGCCCTCTGGCGCACGCCTCGCCTCCTGCATACACCGCGGGTATCCCCGGCATCGAATATATCAACACATACGCTAAGACGGCCCTCTTCTTGCCAGCTAAGGAGCAGATCCTATCCGTGTCGTGATTCTCGACGAAGGTGTACATATATCTCAACTGGCTGGGCCCTATCTTGGCCAGATACTTTTTAAGGCGCGCGGCGAACTGGCCCGCGTCTATTTTATCGAATGCTAGGAAGTCGAGCACTGCGCCGTAGAGCTCGTAGGCCGTGAATCCATGATGCACGCCTAGATACGCGGTGGGGTCGCCTGTGTGTTCGGCTAGAAGGTAATGGGTTTCCATATATCGGCTCGTCAACGCGTTCCACACCGCCGGCGGTATTCCGTGGGCTACGTCGAAACGAAAGCCGTCGGCTTTATCGGACCAAAACGACAGGACGGACGCGGCGTACTCCACGGCTTCTTGCTTTCTGTAGTCGAGCCTAGGCATGGTCCACACGGCCATGAACGTCTCATATGGCGGAGATCCCTTGAAGAAATACATCCACATGGGGCGAGGGAAGCTTTCGACTATCCTTAACGTCCATTCCGTTAGGCTTGCGTCCTTCACACGGAATAGATCCCTCCTCTCTTTGAACATCTTCGATTTAAGACCTACGTGATGCAACACCATATCGAGCACTATGCCCACGCCCCTCCTCCGGGCCTCCTCCATAAGCCTCCTGTAGGCCTCGGGCCCTCCGAGAAGTTCGTCGACAGACGTATGGTCCAATACGTCGTACCTATGGTAGCTCATGGCGTTGTATATAGGGTGGAGGTAAAGCGCGTCGGCCAGCTGCGCCACGTAGTCCAACATATCCGAGAGGTCGTCCAAGGTCCCCCCGCAGAGATCCCTCCTCAAATCCCTACAGTCCAGCCTCCTCTTGACCCTATCCGGCATCACCTCGTACATCACCAGAGGCGCCCACTTGGGCCTTCTGAACGGCTTTATCCTATCCACATGTATCTCCACGTCGCAACACCTCACGGAGTAAGGAAGGCCCTCGACGAACGCTCTATACAGCCTATGGCTCCCCACTGCGTGTAGCTCCTCGCCCACCACGCAACGCCGACCGTCGCAAATCTCTGGCGGCTCGACCGAATAGGCTCTCACCTCGACCGCGTCTTTAAACACGCCTACGTAATACGGCGTAGGCGCGTGGAGCAGCCTAGATGGAGGCTCGACGATGCACTCCTCCTGGGCCTCCCCGCCGACGGCGCCGAAATGATACAGCCCCGGCGGTAGACGCAAGACGGCGCAAGAAACCTCGCCGCGCGGCTCCAGGGGAAAGGCGCCCGCCAGGCCGCCGCTCAGCGGCGACACGAGGTAGCCGGCTCCCTTCTCTACACATACCTCCACCTCGGCGACTACGCCGAAATAATCGTCCCCGGCCCAACGCTTTATGCGGCAAGGCACGCCTTATAAAAAGCCGGCCTTTTTTACTTATGCAGTACGAGCTAGGCCGGAAGGCGTTACGGCTTCGTCTCGACGAGAGACCAGTGGTCGAGTTCGATCTCCCCAGGGGCGAGCCGACGCCTCAAGTCGAGATATCGGGGGAATTCGTCAGAGCTAGTTGCTGCGGCGTCGAGACCACGTTGAGGATATCCGTCGAGGGCGAGAGGGCCAGGATATGGAAGCCCTTGGCTCTCGACGAGCATGTTTTAGGCCTCGGCGAAAGGGCCATGCCTATAGATCGCAGGAGGGCCGTCGCCGTTATGTTCAACTTCGACGCATATGCCCACCTGCCCTTCATGGATCCTCTTTATGTATCGATACCGCTCGCCATCTTCGTCAGGAAGGGCAAGGCCTTCGGCCTCTTGGTGAACTCACCGGCTTACTCAGTATTCGATATGGGCGTGAGGGAGTACGCGGCTGTAGATATAGAGGTCGAGGATAAGCCCGAGCTGTACGTGATATTCGGCCCGACCCCCATGGAGGTGCTGGAGGTATACGCAGATATTACGGGAAAGCCCTTCCTGCCCCCCAAGTGGGCCTTGGGGTACCAGATATCGCGTTTCTCATACGAGCCTCAAGGCGCCGTGTTGGATGTAGTAGAGAAGACGATAGAGGAGGTGCCCCTCGAGGCCATATACCTAGATCTGGACCATATGGACGGAAGGAGGATCTTCACATGGGATAGGCGGAAGTTCCCCGACCCGCATGGGCTTATCGCGGAGCTACACGAGAGGGGAGTGAAGGTGGTGCCTATACTAGATCCTTACGTCAAGGCGGAGCCTGGCTATAAGGTGTTCGAGGAGGGCCTCCACCATCTCTTAACCACGGAGAACAACGAGCTATACTTAGTTAGGGGGTGGCCCGGCCTATCGGCGCTCCCCGATTTCCTCAACAAGAAGGCTAGGGAGTGGTGGGCTAAACTCGTCGAGGAGTACGTAAGGGAATACGACGTAGACGGCCTCTGGATCGATATGAACGAGCCCACGAATATGGACGGCGATATACTCTTCACGGGCCACTGGGCGGAGCTCAGGAAGGCCGTGGCGTTGGGGTTGAAGCCGGGCCCGTTGAGGAAAGAAGATCTCCTGAGGAGGACGGCGGCCGGGGCGGTCCATAGGCTTGACGACGGAAGGATCGTCAAACACGAGAAAGTCCACAACGCATACGCCTATTTCGAAGCCATGGCCACGTACGAGGGGATGTTGAGAGCGGGCAAAAAGCCCTTCGTGTTGTCGCGCGCAGGCTACGCCGGCATCCAACGTTATGCAGCCGTCTGGACCGGCGACGTCGTCGCCTCCTGGGAGGGGCTGAAGGCGGCGTTGATGGCGGTGTTGGGTCTCTCGTCGTCGGGCGTGCATATGGTCGGCGCCGATATAGGCGGATTCGCCGGCTATAGCGACCCGGAGCTGATAGTGCGTTGGTATCAAGCCTCGATATTCTTCCCGTTCTTCAGAGCCCATAAGGGCAAGGAGGGCAACGACACCGAGCTCTTCGCGTTGCCCGCGAGGCATAGGGAGGCCGTCGTCGAGGTCATAAAGCTTAGGTACAAGTTCCTGCCCTATCTCTGGCACCTAGCCTGGGAGGCCCACCTCACGGGGCGCCCCATATTGAGGCCGCTCCCCCTTGAGTTCCCAGACGACGAAGATGCCTATAGGATCGACGACGAATATATGGCAGGTCCCTATATCTTGGTGGCGCCTCATGTATCGCCAGGCTCTAAGAGGTCCGTGTATCTGCCCAGCGGCGTGTGGATCGACTATTGGTCGGGGGTCGTACACCTCGGCCCGTCCTGGGTAGAGGCGACGGCCGATCTACCTATATACATAAGGAGGGGTTCAGCGATATTGGGCGACGGCTTCCTCATGGTATATGGGGAGGGGAGCTGGCGCATCTATCACGGCGAAGGCGACAAGCCCCTCCAGCTCGAGGTGAGGTCCTCGGGCAACGTCGTGGAGCTGTCGGGCGATCTCGTGGAGATAGACGAGCTTGTGATCCTCGGCGCCCGGTACTCCGAGGCGGAGGTGGACGGCTCAAGGAGGGCCGCCGCCGGGGACGCCCTCGGCACACGCGTCGAGATCGGAGGAACCGCGAGGAGGATAACGCTTAGATGAACGCGCGTAGGATCGATCCAATTGCGCCTCGCCCGGAGCCTAGTCCACGCTACAGGCGCCGCTAGGCACCTCGGTTTTGATCACGGCGCCGAAACGAGCCAGCGACTCGCTTAATCTCTCAGGGTCCTCCGTTATGAAGACGTGGGACGGCCCGGTCCCCGACACGCCTCCGACGGCGCCCAGCCTCATGGCCTCGAGGGTAGGCGTCGGGTCGTAGCCTAGGGCGAAGCCGTACGCTACGGCGTTTATCGTCATGGCCGTCCTCCAATCGCCTCTGAACGCGTACAAGACGGCGGCCCTCACGACGGGCGCTATGAGCCTCATCTCCTCGAGCCTCGCCCTGCCTCTCCCCCACCGCGGTATCAGCACCACCGCGCGGCCCGACACGTCGAGCCTCCTCAGAAGCGCGTTCTCCGAATTGTCCGTCAGCCAGGACTCGCCAAGCGCCGAGGCGACCGCGTCGTCGAAGGCGCCGGTCACGCTTATGCCGACCGCCTTGCTTATCTGCGCGTTAAGCCTCGCCGCGTCGAGGCGGCTCAGCCCAAGCCCGAAGAGTTCGTTCAGCGCTAATATCATGGCGTTCACGGCTGCGCTGCTGGACTTCAAGCCGCCGGCCGTCGGCAAATCGCCGGAGAACTCCACGCGCACCTTGCCGAACTTGAGCCTCTCCCTCAGCAACGCCAGCGCTTTGTACATCGGCGAGAGGTCCACATCGGCGTAGGAGGATACGAGGTCCTCGTCGTTTTCGCAGACCTTAGCCGCGATCCGAAGGGATATGGGGAAGGATGCGCCTACGCCTAGAGCTATCGCGTTTATTATGCTCCCGCCTCCCCAAGCGCACGCCTCGGCGCAACGCGGCATTACGATAGCGGCCTATCGCGTCTTATGAGGCCGGCCCTCAAGGCGTGGTCCGCCAACACCAGCGCCGTCATGGCCTCCAACGCCACCAAGGCCTTGGGCACCGTCGTGACGTCGTATCTGCCTTTAAACTCCAAGATGTAGGGCTCCATCCTAGATAGATCCACCGTCCTCTGCGGCTTCCTAACAGATGGCGTCGGCTTGAACCAAGTCCTGAACCATATGGGCTCGCCTATCGTGATGCCGCCGAGAAGGCCCCCCACCTTGTTCGTGGCCAAGCCGATCTTGCCGTTCTTAACGACTATCGGGTCGTTGGCTTGGCTCCCCCTCATCTTCGCAAGCTTGATCCCGGCGCCCATCTCGAAGGCCACGGCGCTCGGTATGGACATAGCGGCCTTGGCTAGATCGGCCTTTATCTTATCGAAGACAGGCTCGCCGAGCCCCGGCGGGACGTTGACGGCCCAGACCTCGGCCGCCCCGCCTATGGAGTCGCCCTCCTTGACGGCCTTGACTATCTCGTCCAGCATGGCCTTGAGGGCCTCGTCGTCCACGACAGGGAGCGGCTTGCTCCAAGAGGCCTTGATGTCCTCAACGGTGTAGTCCCTAGCTATCTGCACCCCGCCCAACTCCACCACGTGGCCGACGACCTCGACGCCGAGGAGCGATAACATCTTCTTGGCTATCGCGCCTGCCGCCACCAGAGCCGCCGTGGTGCGGCCCGAGGCCCTCCCCCCGCCCCTATGGTCGTAGTTATCGCCGTATTTAAGGTAGTAGGCAAGATCGGCGTGGCCCGGCCTCGGCCTCTTCCAAAGCTCGTCGTAGTAGCTCGAGATAACTCTTTTGTTCCAGAGGACTATCGCTATGGGGGTCCCCTGGGTTTTCCCGTTCTTTACCCCCGAGAGTATTTCGAACTCCTCGGGCTCGCACCTAGGGTTCAACACAGGGATGTTGCAGAACATCCTTCTGTCCAGCTCCCTCCTTATGTCCCTCTCGTCGAGCTCCAACCCCGCGGGAACCCCGTCGACGACAACGCCAATGGCTCTGCCGTGCGACTCGCCGAACGTCGCGATCCGGAGCTCTCTGCCGAAGAAAGACATAGAGCGAGCAAAGGATTACGTTAAGAACTTTACGTAAGGTTTATAACCGTAGCTGTAGGCGCTTGGATGAAGCTCTTCGCCGTGATAGGCGAACGCGTGAGGAACAAGTCGGCGTCGCCCGCGATGCACAACGCCGCGTTTAAGGCCCTAGGTCTCGACGCGTACTACGTGGCTATCGACGTCCCTAGGCACTCGCTCGCTTGTTTCATCGAGCTCGCCAGGTTTAACCTAGCTGGTTTCAACGTGACTATACCTCTGAAGGAGGAGGTGATGAAGCACCTAGATGGAGTAGTCATGGAGGCCAGAGCGATGGGGGCCGTCAACACCGTGAAGGTAGAGAGGAACTTACTCGTGGGGTACAACACAGACTACATGGCGGTCTACAGATTGGCCGGGAGATACATGGAGGGCTCCAAGGTGTTGATAATCGGCGCTGGCGGCGCGGCGCGCGCTGCGATCTACGCCGCCGTCAAGGCCGGCGCGTCGGATATCGTGGTGGCCAACAGGACCGTGGAGAAGGCGGCGGCGCTCGCGTCGGAGTTCTCGAATAAGTTCGGAGTCAAGGCGAGGGGGGTCGGCTTGGGCGAGGCGCCTAGAGCCGACGTGGTGGTCAACGCCACGCCGGTCCACGACGCGATACTGGCGCCTCTGGATGGAGCCAAGGCGTATGTGGAGTTCGTGTACAACCCGCCGAAGACCGCCATGTTGAAGCTCGCCGAGGAGCTGGGCGTGAAGATCGTCGACGGAGTCGATATATTGGTGGAGCAAGGAGCCGCGGCCGAGGAGATATGGCTGGGCGTGAAGCCCGACAGAAGCGTGATGCGCAAGGCCGTCCTCGAGTTCTTAGGCATCAAGTAGAGACTACTATCTGAACCGCCTTGCACATCTGCACGATTAAGTCGAAGAGCTGTTTGAAATCACCGGCGCGTTTAAGCACCTCGGCCTCTCTGCTGTCGTCGTAGACGGAAAGGCCTAGCGATTTCTTCAACCTCCCGATGTCTCTACAGACCTCGAGCCTCAGCTTGAGCAGATGCATGAGCGCCGAGTCTATCGCGTCTAGGGCGATCCTCATATCTCTAAGCGACGTCAAGTTGCTATATACTCCCAGCGATGAATATATAGCTTCCATGGCGCCGTAGCTCAACTGCCCCGGCGCGGCCGGCGCGTCCAGAGCCGCGTAAGTGAAGGGCGCCCCCATCAACGGGGCGAAGATCCTGGACATAAGGCCGAGGGAGCCCATGGCAAACGCCACTACGGGCTTCTCGAATGCGCCAATAAGGGATAGGACCTTGAAGTTGTCCTCCCAAGCTCTGGCCATCGTGGCGATCTTAACCACGTCCGCGCCCCTCGAGAAGGCTCCGCGCGCCCAATCCTTCAGCACCTCGACGTCGGGGGTTCCGCCGAAGTCGTGCTTGCTCAGAATCGCCTTGGCTCCGCCCTTGGCCTTGACCACTTCCTCGGCTATGCCGGACGACGCCTCCACGTCCACGTAGTGGGGGCCTGCATCGAGGGCTTTCAGATAGAGGCCCAACCGCTCCTCCTCGGAGCCCTTGAAGAGACCTCCCTCGGCGGCGGATCTCGCCGTGACTATCAACGTTTTAGATGCGGCGATCTCCCCGAGGAGCTTGGACAGAGCTCCTGCGTCCTCCCTGTAGGGATCGAGGCGCGCCTCGACGCATCTAACGGGGGCCCTCAAGGCCCTTTCCAAGTCCTTGGCCTTTTCCACAAGCACCGTCGCACATATCAATACCCCATATAGCCGAGGGGGCGCTCGATTTTAAGCTTTAGCTCCAGACGCCGCCTCAGCTTGGGCCGCGCTAGCCCGGCCGAAGTTACCACGTTGACCGCCCCAATGGTGCTACTCTCTATGATTAAGAGGCTAACCCCTCCTTTCCCCCGCTCGAAGCGTTCTGTAGATGCCTCTCGAGCCACTCCAGCTTCTGCCTTAAGTCCTCGACCCTGTGTTTGGGCTTGCCCTTCCTAGTCAGCTCGTGGGACTCCCCGGGAAACAGCACGAGCCTCGCCTCCACTCCGTTGAGCTTAAGCGCTGTGTAGAACGCTATGCCCTGGTCGAGCCAAGTTCTGTAGTCCTCGATGGAGTGTATCACGAGGGTCGGCGTCTTGACATTTGTAGCGTAGAACAACGGGCTTTTCTCTACGCATCTCTCCCTGTCCCTCCAGGGGGTGCAACAGATCTGGTCCTCGACGAAATACCAGCCTATATCGGTCGTGCCGAACATAGAGATCCAGTCGCATATAGACCTCTGGGTTATCGCCGCCGCGAAGCGATCGGTGTGGGTTATTATCCAATTCGTCATGAAGCCTCCGTAGGAGCCGCCGGCGACCGCGATCTTCCTCTCGTCGAGGAAATCAAAACGGCTTAAGACGTAGTCGACGGCCTCCATCAAGTCTTGGTAATCCCTCTCGCCGTATTTGCACCTTATATCGGCGAACTCCTCCGAGTACCCGTCCGACCCCCTGGGGTTCGTGTAGACCACCGCGTAGCCTCTAGACGCCAGGAGCTGAAACTCGAACATAAAGCTCCAGCCGTAGGCGGTTTTAGGACCTCCGTGAATGTAGAGGACCCACGGCCTTTTGCCCCCGCCCCTAGGCCTTAACACCCAGCCCTCTATCTCCACGCCGTCGCTGGCCTTGAAGGTGAAGCGTTCAGGCTTTGCGAAGCCTAGAGCCTCCTTCGCCGCGTCGTTGAAGCCCGTCAACCTAACGGCTTTGCCGTCTTCGTATAGGTAGAGCTCCTTGGGGGAGTCGGCGGTCATGTAGGTGTAGAGCACCTTCCCGCCGCCTACAGCGAACTCGTCGACGACGCCCTCCCCGCCCACGACCCTCTCGATCCTGCCCTCTAGATCCGTCCTGTAGAGCTCGCCGGATCCTCCCACGGTGGCCACGAAGTAGATGAAATCGCCGTCCCATTGAACCACGGGGGAGAAGCTAGGCCCTCTGACGTCGCTGTTAAGGGTATTGACGACGTTCCTATCGAAGCCGCAGGTCAGACAACGCTCGGTCCCGTCAAGCCAGTAGACGTAGATCCTGTTGTGAGAAGAGAAGCCCCGCGGCATCTTGTGGCCGGCTATCGCGACGGCGTCGGACTTGGGGCTCCACGCCAAGTGGTGGTCGGACGTCAACCCCCTCGCCAGTGTTCTGTGTTCCTTGGTCCTCGTATCGTATATGACGAGGTCCACGAGGTAGGGCCTCAGCTGGTCTTTCGCCACGGTATAGGCTATGTACCTCCCGTCGGGGCTCCACGCCGCGTGTTTCACCTTGGCCCACCCCTCCGTTATCCGCGTCTTTAGACCGCTCCGCGCGTCGACGATATATAGATGCGACTCGACGTTGTATGCGTACCCGAAGTCGTTCACCCACAGGGGGAGGCCCTCCACGTGTTTGACGTCCGGCTCGGGCTTGCCCGTATAGGCCACCACGGCCAGCTTCGATCCATCGGGGGACCACCCTAGGTCCATCACCCCCAGCGGGAAGTAGGCGAGCCTCCTCGGGGCGCCGCCTTTTTCTAGAACCCACAGCCCTATCCCCCTCGCCTTCTTGCCCAAACCGCGTCGTGATAGAAACGCTATCCTAGACCCCTTGGGCAGAGGCGCCATATCGGAAGGACCTGGGAGCAACGTCCTCCCCTCGAGGCTCGATAAGTCGAGCTCCCAGATCGACGACTCGTACCGATCTCTCTTGAGGTTTATCCTAGTGGCCACGAAGTAGGCAACGCCGTCGGACAGAGCCGGGTTCGATACTAGGACCAGCTTGGATAGATCCCGCGGGTCCATGGGGAATATACGGCCGGTCTTTATGTGTTAGGGCAGACGTCGTTGAGCAGACTCAACGCCTCGCCTAGCTCCTGCTCGGGCCTGACGAGGGCTATCCTCACGTGGTCGGGCGATCCAAACGCCTCGCCTGGAAGCACCGAGACCCCTTTCGGCAGAGCCCTCCGCATGAACTCGAGCCCTGGGCAGGGGACCCGCGGGAACAAGTAGAAGGAGCCCTTGGGCTCCACGAACTTCAACTTAAGGATCCTCCCCGCGAGCTCGACTCTTTTCCTGTAGATCTCGGATAGCCTAGCCGCTATGCGCGGTATCTCCGGCACGAGCCGCGCCACGGCTTTCTGCAACACAGACGACGCGGAGTTGACTGTGGCTCTGTTAAACCTCGCCACTTGTCTAGCGATCTCCCTAGGAGCTATCACTGCTCCGAGCCGGAAGCCCGGCACCGAGAACACCTTGCTGAAGCTGTAGACCACGGCCACGTTGGGGGACATCTCCAGAGGGGATACGAACTCCGCGAAGACTATATCCCTATAGACCTCGTCGCTTATCACGAACTCGGCGTGGTCTAACAACTCCCTTAGCTTATCCCTGGGCAAGATGGCGCCGGTGGGGTTGTTGGGGTAGTTCACTAGGTACACGCCTCTCTGGGAGAACTCGGGCGTCCAGCCCGGGCCCTCCGCGGCCTCGACGAAATCGAGCTTTATGTCGAAAACAGATGCGATCTCGAGGTAGCCGGGGTAGTACGGCTTGGTCGTCACGATCTTGTGTCTCCTGAAGGCCCACATCAACGCGGCTATGCCGTGTCTACCCCCCGAGACCACCACGACTTCGTCCCTCTCCACCTTGAAGAGCTCGGCGAGCGCCTCCCTAAGCTCCGACAAGCCCTCCGGGGGGCCATAGGGGGCCTCCTTGATCTCGCCCAACGCTTTGAACAAGCCCTCGGGAGGGCTCACGTCGGGCTCGCCTATATCCAGCCTATAGTTAGGACGCGCCTTGTTTATCTCGGCTAACGCCTCCAGCAGGCTCATAGCGCATCGATAGGCCCGGCGTTTATAAAGTAGAGCGGGGCCGAGGGCCAGGTCTTGGCTATGGGCGCCAGATCGTCGATACATCCCCCGACCGCCCGCGCTGCGACCAACGCCGTTAGGCATATCCTATGGTCGCCGTGGCATCTGAACTCCACGTCCTTCGCCTTGGGCGGCCCCTCTATGAACAACACGCCGTCTTTATACTCCGCGCGGGCGCCCAATCTGCCTAGGACGTCCCTTATCGTCTCTATCCTGTTGGACTCCTTATACGCCAGGTGCTCCACTCCTCTCAACGCGCTACGGCCGGGCGCGAAGGCCGCGAGGAGGGCTATCGGAGGCGCTAGATCGGGCGTGTTGGATAGATCCACGTCTAACGGCCTCGTAGGGGCCCCCTCTACGGATACAACGCCTCCAGAGGCGCGCACCGAGACCCCCGACTCCTTGAGCATATCCAGCACGGCCCTATCGGGCCCCTCGCCCAGACCATCCACAACGACGCGTCCACCCGTCACGGCGGCTCCGACCAGCAGAAACGCGGAAAGGGCGTAGTCGCCAGGAACCGCGAGGAGACCCGGCGACCTCAAAGGCCCGTTGACATATATCTCGTCGCCTTCTAGCTCCACCACGCCGCCGAATTTCCTCAAGACGTCCGCCGTGGTCTCGACGTACTGCCAAGATTTCCTCCCGAGCACCTTTATCCTGCCGCCGTCCTCGGCGATCGCGGATAGGTACATAAGCCCGCTGATATATTGCGACGTTATGTCGCCGCGTATGACCGCGTCGACACGCTCGACGCCTTTGCTCCTTATGAGCACGGCGCCCGGCATCCACTTGATCTCCGCGTATTTCTTCAACACCGATAGTAGATCCTCCATGGGCCTCCTGCTCACCTGCTCCGACGTATATATGATGGTGTCGCCCGCCACGCCCGCGTATAAGGCCGTGGAGACCCTCAGCGTGAACCCGGAGTCGCCCACGCTGAAGGACCTCACGGGGTCAGGCTTTCTGCTCCTCACCACGGCCTTACGGCCCTCCACCGATATGGACGAGAGGGGCTGGGCCGCTCTCAACGCGGCCACGACGTCGTCGCTGAGCTCCAACGGGCTTATCTCGGCGGTGCCTTCGGCGATCGCGGCGGCCAACACGTAGCGTTGGCTCAACGGCTTGGATGGAGGCGCCTTGAAGCCTCCTACTATGGGGGCCGGCTTCACGCAGAACATCTCAACCTATCCAACACCTTCTTGACGGACTCCATAGGTATCTCCTCCAGCGTCCATTTACCTATATCTACAGGCACCGGCATCAATAGGATATCGCCTCTCCTCTTCTTATCGTGTTCTACTAGACGTTTCGCCTCCTCGACCGCCTCGCGGCTTAGGCACGTATCGGTGGGCAAGCCGAACGACCTCAAGAGATCCACGAGCTCCTGTAGCCGCGAGGCCCTCAAAAAGCCGGCCTCGGCGGCCGCGGCCCCTTCGACGGCCATGCCTATGGAGACGGCCTCGCCGTGGAGCAGACCGAGGATCCTCTCTATGGCGTGCCCCACCGTGTGGCCGAAGTTGAGCACTTGCCTAACGCCCTTGAGCTCGAACTCGTCCTCCTCGACCACGGACGCCTTTATCCTGGCGCACCTATAGACCATCTCCTCCAGGAGGTCTCTATCCCTCCTCCTTAAGCCCTCCACGTTTGATCTAAGCCACGCGAAGAAATCACCGTCGAGAGTAACGCCGTATTTGACGGCCTCGGCGAAAGCCGAGATGTAGACCCTGTCGGGAAGCCTCTCCACGAACCTCAAGTCCGCCAATATTAGATCGGGCTGGTAGAACACCCCCACTAGGTTCTTTATGCGCCCCCAGTCGACCGCCCCCTTGCCGCCTATCGCCGCGTCTATCATGGCCAGCAACGTCGTGGGCACCAACGCCAGCTTCATCCCCCTCATGTACGTACCCGCAACGAACGTCGCAAGGTCGAGCAGAGCGCCCCCTCCCACCGCGACGAGGTACGTAGACCTATCGGCGCCGCGAGACGCAAGGAGCTCGTAGACCTTCGTGAGCATATCCAAGCTCTTCACGTCCTCGCCGCCCGGCAAAACTAGGGCGTCCTCCATCTCCACGCCTGAATTCGCGTCGACTAGGTAGACCGCCCTACTCCCGACAGCTGAACGCACGTCGAGATTGTAGCCGACTACGAACCTAGTGGCGCCTCTGCTGTGTCTATACGCGAATTCCCTCATCTCGATAGGGATATCAGCTCCTCGGCGCGGGCGGCGATATTGTCGGGCGTGAGCCCAAAGAACTGGTAGAGCTCCACAGGGCTTTTCGCGGTTCTGCCGAAACCCTTGACGCCCATCATGGCGATGGGCTTGGGGCCTATGTTGGCCAGGGCCTCCGCCACGGCGGACCCGAATCCTCCATGCACTACGTGCTCCTCCACCGTGACCAGCGCCTTGACCGAGCGCGCGTAGCGCGAAAGCAGAGCGAGGTCCAGAGGCTTCACGGTGGGGAAGTGGAGGACCGCTGCCGAGATCCCCTTCTCCTTAAGGATGTGCGCCGCGTCCAGCGCGAAGCTCAACATCTGGCCCGTTGTGAGTATAGCCACGTCGTGGCCGTCGAGCGCCACGTAGCCCTTCCCCACCTCGAACGTCTTGTACATATCGCAGGTCGTGGGCACGTGGAAATCCCTCCCGACTCTGATGTAGACGGGCCCGCGCACCTCGGCCGACGCCATCACGGCCCTATATGTCTCGCAGGAATCGGCGGGCGCCAACACGGTGAAGTTCGGGAGGACTCTGAAGAGGGCTATGTCCTCGAGGGCTTGGTGCGATGGGCCGTCGTAGGGGTCGGAAAAACCGGCGTGGGTGCCCACGAGCCTGACGGGGAGGTTGAGGCGCGCCACGGAGTTCCTCGCGATCTCCCACGCCCTGGCCATGAAGGCCGCGAAGGTCAAGGCGTAGGGCATGAAGCCGGCCGAGGCGAGGCCCGCCGCCATGGCGACCATCGCTTGTTCGGCTATGCCCACGTTGAAGAACCTCTCGGGGTGCCTCTCGGCGAAGAACTTAGCCCTAGTCGTCTCGCCCGTATCCGCCACTAGGACCACCACGTCGCTCCTCAAATCGCCTAGGTCGGCAAGAGCCTTCCCCGCCGCCTCTCTGGGGGTCAGCTCCTCGACTAACGACATGACACCCTCGCGGCTAGAGCCAGAGCCTCGTCTCTAGGTATCCTCTGCCTCGTGGAGCCCTCTAGCCCCTCCACCCCCCTCCCTCTGACAGTCCTCGCTATTATCACGCTAGGCGCCTCCGCCCTCTCCGCCGCGTTTAAAGCCTCGACTAATTTATCTAGGTCATGTCCGTCGACCGTCTGGACGAAGAAGCCCAAGGCCTTGAACCTCCCAGCCAGATCGCCCTTCTTGAGGACCTCCTCCGACAGCCCGTCGAGCTGGGCCCCGTTTAAATCGACTATAGTTATGATGTTATTTAGGCCATGTGATGCGACCACCGCGAAGGACTCCCAAGCTACCCCCTCGTCCAGCTCGCCGTCTCCCGTCACTAGGTAGATGCGCCCGCTGGAGCCCTTCAGCTTGAGGCCCAAGGCGAGGCCCACGGCCATGCCTATACCCAGCCCCAAGGACCCCGAGTTAGAGATGTCCGTAAACGGCGTGTCGTCCTCGGGGTGGTTCTGTAGCTTGCTCCCCAGGGAGCCCGTCTCTCTGAGCTCGTCTTGGTTCAGATAGCCGAATACCGAAGCCAAGGCGTATATCGCGTGGACCGCGTGGCCCTTGGAGAGCACGAGGTAGTTCCTCGACGCGACGCCGTTATGGGCGTTGAACTTGACCCTGCCCGTGCCGTATAGAGCAACTAATATGTCCAGAACCGATAGGGAGGAGCCGATGTGGATACCCGGATCGTAGGCGGCCATTATTAGAAGTCTTCGCCTGGCCTCGCAGGCGAGCTCAGCTAGAGACCCCACCCCGATTTCGCGTACCCCGAGGCTACTTCCATGCCGTGCGTCAAGGTACATTTTTTAAATGTTGCCCCACATACAACGCCTATCCTCGCGATGCGTTTTAGGAAATGCCCCGGCTAGACGCCCCTCGACGCGTGATCGTCGTGCCCAATCGCCATGTCCTTTCCCCACTAGAAGGGCGCGATCTCCGTCGACAAGAACCGCCCGGACTCGATCTACGCGTTCAGCCACGCCCTTCTACGTCGGTCGACATTCCGCTTTCGATGAAAATGCCCTTGAAACTTTACGCCGACAGTTCGGCGTGTTGAGGGAGTAGAATGGTGCGGGGGGTGGGATTTGAACCCACGCAGGCCTACGCCACAGGGACCTAAACCCTGCCCCTTTGACCTGGCTCGGGCACCCCCGCCCTCCGCTGTAATCCATCAGTGTTTTAATAAAGTTTATCGCCATTCCTAGGATCTCTTCAGCTACGCTGAATCTAGGAAAGCCGGCGGTGGCCGTATCGACCGGAGGCGCTAGCTCGCCTATATTTATACTCCTCCGTTTCTGCCGTAGACGGCGGCAATGTATAAAAGATTACGGTTCTATATCCATAGATCCCCCGGTTCCCCGCCCGCCGACGCCTCCGCGGTCTCGGAGGCGCGTGAAAGCGGAGCCGGATGGAGCCCGGTTCTTGCATCGTTTAGCGCCATCAGCCCATGCGATTTAGGTCATATATCGCCCTATCGGGGTGTCATCATTATATAGCGATATCGTTAACGGTTATATGGAATTCGCCGAGAGGGCTGCGGCTAGGTTCAAGGAGCTCTTCGGGGCCGAGGCCGAGGTGGAGATACTAGAGGCTGGGCGCGAGCTCGTGAGGGCTAGGTTCGGAGGGAATATGTGCTATACCTGCGGCACGTACGACTACTTCGAGGACTTCGCCTATATGCTCGGCGACGAGGCCGGCGAGGAGTGGGCGGTGGCCGGCTATGAGCAGCTGGAGACGGGAGATTACGTGGTCGAGTTCAAGCCGAGACGCTTGGTGGGCAAGACGGTTAGGCACATCAAGATAGTGCTCGACGGGAGCTCCTTCGACTTGAGGGCTTAAACGCCTTCTCCAGCTCTCTTAAGGCGTGCATCAACGCGCTTTCGGACACCATGGCGGCTCTAGCCACGTCCTTAACCTCCAGCTTATAGCCGCTGCTCCTCGCGGCTAGGAGCAAGGCCGCCGACTGCGCCACCTTGCCTCGCCCTATTATGGGCGTCAAGAGATCCAAGGCTCTAAGCGCTTTGCTTACAACCTCCCGATCCTCCACGCCGAGCTCCTCGGCTAGTTTGAACATCAGCTGCTTGGGAGGCGGGGGCGGCATGGCGACGCCTGTCTTCCTCTGGACTAAAACGGCTTTCCTAGCCAGACGCCTCACGTCGTAATTCCTGAAGGCGCTATCTGCATATATCTTCGCCATTCTGCACGAAACGAAAAGAGCCGCGGCCGCGATGTACTCTAGATCGCGCGAGCCGCCCAGCCTAGCCGCGAGGACTTTAGCGGTCTCCACGCAGACTTTCGGCAGGCCCAGGAGGGAGCCGAGCCTCTCCACCTCGGCCTCGAGCCTACTTCCGACTCTTCTCGCTATGATCTCGTAGAGCTTGAACTTAGGCGCGATCACGCCTCTTGCGTCCTTCCAATGGTAGTCCGTGCTGGATAGAGGCAGGTAGTCGGCCAGGCGCCTCGAGGCGAGGGCGCCCGTCGCCACGGCGGGACCCAGCACGGTGCCGCAAGATCTACAGACTATCAAGCCCTCGGGGTTAAGCGCTAGATCCCGTGATCTACATACAGGACAGACCTCGAACTCGGCGAGAAGGCTCACGTTGAATACATCCGATAAAAGCAACTGAACGCTTTTAACCACGCTCCGTTGAGGAGACATGAAGGCGTATATAGTCAAGGGGCCCGGCTCGCCGTTCGAGCTCGTCGATGTGGATAAGCCCAAGCCTGGGCCCGGCAAGGCCTTGGTTAGGGTGAAGGCCGCCGGCATCTGCTATAGGGACTACCTGGCCTGGACGGGGTGGCAGAGGGTCAAGTTCCCCACGGTGCCCGGCCACGAGTTCGCAGGCGTCGTGGAGGAGGTAGGCCAGGGCGCCTCGGCGTCGCCGGGCGATCGCGTGGCGGGGATGATGTATGAATTCTGCGGCGAATGCGAATACTGTAGATCCGGGCGGGAGAACCTATGTAGGAACAAGAAGGTGTTCGGCGAAGATATCTGGGGCGCCTTCGCCGAGTATGTAGTCGCCGATTCTAAATCGTTGGTGAAGATTCCAGACAACGTGGATTTCGCCGCTGCGTCGTTCGCCGCATGCGTCCTCTCGACGCTCGTCAGAGCGGCGAGGAGGACCGGGATCGCGCCGGGGCAGCTCGTCGTCGTAACGGGCGCCTCGGGGGGAGTCGGCATACATGCGCTGCAGATAGCCAGGGCATACGGCGCCAAGGTCGTGGGGATCACGAAGCCCGAGAAGGCCGAGTACGTAGCTAAATATGCGGACTACATAGTGACAAGACAAGATTTCGCCGATGAGGTGAAAAAACTCGGCTACGCCGACGTGGTGATCGAGACCGTCGGCGGGCCCACCATTGGGCAGTCAGCCAGAGCTCTGAAGCCGGGCGGCAAGATAGCCCTCATCGGGAACGTGGACCCCAATCCGCAACCTCTTCAACTAGGCCTCTACATACTTAAGGAGATCGATGTGCTCCCCGTGCTACAGGGGACGAGGGCTGATCTAGTCGAGGCGTTGAGGCTCCTCTCTGAGGGCAAGGTGAAGCCAGTATATAGCCTATATAAATTCGCCGATTTGCCGCGCTTGATAGCCGATATGCCTAAAGCTAGACACGTGGGGAGACAAGTGGTGGAGGTCTAGCAAACGCGCTTCCTGAACCTTAAGACTGTGGCGAGGATTACGGCGACGTAGATAGCCGCTATTAAGGCTGTGTCGAGGCCCATGTAGTAACTAAGATATATTAAGTTGATCTATCTTCCGGCTATGGAGATCAGTCCCCCAGGTCGTGGGGATCATAGGGCTGGGCAAGCTGGGAACCGCCCTGGGGATTAAGCTTAGGGAAAAAGGCTATAAGGTCATAGGCTCCGTCAAAACCCGTAGATCCTTGGAGAGAAGCATCAAGATGGGGTTCGACGTATATACCGATAACAACCTTGTGGCGGATAAAAGCGACGTCTTGTTCCTATCGGTGAAGCCCTACAACGTCGCCGAGATATCCATAAGGACAGAGAAACCCCTAATCTCGTTCGTCGCCGGCGTGCCCCTCGCGAAGCTAGCCGACATATCGGCTAGACCCTATAGGGCCATGACCAACATAGGGCTGACCGCCATAGCCGTGGCGGGGCAATACGACGAGGCTGTGGACAGCTTATTGAGGTCTATTTCACCCGCGGTCATCTGGGTCGAGGAGAAGCTTATGGATCCGCTTACGGTGGTTCTAGGCAGCGGGCCCGCCATAACGGCCAAGCTGTTCAGAGCTTACGTCGAGGCCGCTGTCGACATAGGGATCCCGTGGGATCTAGCCAAGGAGATCGCGGCCAGCCTCTTCTCGACCGCGCCTCAGCTCATGGAAAACCTAGGCTACGAGAAGATCGTCGAGGCCGTGGCCACGCCGGGAGGCACCACGATAAAAGCGTTGACGAAGATATCGGGCGTCGAGGAGCTTCTAGCGCACGCCTTCGAGGAAGCCGTGGCGAGGCTAGTACCCAAGCGCTGAAAGGGCCTTGTAGAACAGACGATAGGCCTCCTCCGGATCCAGTGGAGGCTGCGGCACGTCTTTCTCCTCCAGAGCCCTCAAGAACTCCTCCAAGGCCTCCCCGGCCTCCTCGGCGTAGAGAGGAGCCGATCTATCGCCCAGCAACGAGAATGCATACGTCGAGAGGTAGCGAAGGGAGGTACCGCCGTATTTCTCGAGGAGAGGCCAATGCCTAGCGTAGATCCGGGCCAACGCCAAGCCGACGGCGTAGCTCAGCCCTATGGTGTACCTCACGAAACGTTCGTGCTCCTCCACGGAGCCCCGCACGACGACAGCCCCAAGGCCTTCGAAGAAAGCCCAAGCGTTTTCGACCCCACGCCGGCCGGGCACCTCCATGACCACGACCTTCTTTCCTCTTATCGTGTCGGCGCCGGGGCCGAACATAGGATGCGCCGTGGCTACAAGGGCGCAGGCGGGGAGGGCGGAATAGGCCGGGAGGACGTATCTCTTAAAGGTAGCTATATCCATGATCAACTTCCCGCATACATCCAGCCTCGAGAGGGACTCGACCACGGCGCCGGCCTCCCTGAAGCCCACGGCTATTATCAACACATCGCTGGAGCCGACGAGATCCCCGAGGGATTTCACGTCGCTCCTCGAGGGATCCTTGTCGTAAACAGAGGCCTCGTGGAGCTTGCCCACCTCCCTCTTGAGCCAAAGCCCCATGCGGCCGCCGCCTATTATGCCGACCCTCATGGCCTCCAGTCGGTCAACAACGCCACGGTCGAGAATAGAGAACGCTCGTCTTGAGCCCTCAAGGCCGCCGAAATCGTCGCCGAGGAGGCGGGGCCTATCCTCAAGGCTCTGGGCAGAGGGGGCGGGGAGAGCCCTTCGTACACGACGTCGGCCCAGCCGCAAAAGCCGTCGCCCAGCTTGGCGGCCACCACGGTCAGCCCCGGCTCGGCCTCCCTGGCCCTCCTCGCCACGGCCTCGCCTAGAGCCCCCGTGAAGCAAGGCACCGCGATCGAATCTATGCCGGGGGCCAGGGCCAGGACCTCCTGCGCTATAGTGTTGTAATACGCCTCCACTATAAGCGCCCTATCGACGATCGTGACGCCCTCGGCCGATCTCGCCACGCATTCGGGACATAGAGCCTCGGCGACTTCTCTAAACCTGTCGTCCTCTAGATAGATCTTCTTGAACCGCCCCAGGAGATAGGAAACTGGAAGCGCCTTGACGGACCCCAGCAGGTTGAGATGAAGGGGGAGGCCCACCACCTTGCGCGACCCCCTCCTCAAGACCAGCCTGGTCAACTCGACGGATAGATCCATAGTACGCGATTAATTCAAATTTAATTGTATATTTAATCGCGTGGAGCGCCTGGAGAAAGTAAGGACGCAACTCGACGGCGTAAACGTCTTAAGATCCGTAAAGAGGTTGTTGGGGCTTACCTACAAAGAGCTCTCGACGCTTTTAGGGCTGCCCGAGAGCGTCTTATCGCGATACTACACCGGCGATATGCTCCCCTCGGTCGAGACCGCGCGGGAGATGGTGGAGAAGCTCTTCGCCGAATATCCACTGGACAAGATACTCTCGAGGCTTCTAAAGGTCTACGAGACCTACGTCGACCTCACCGCCACGTACAACCCAGATCTCTGGACTTTATACTCGGTATATATATCGAGGAAGTTCGGAGAGCTGAAGATAGATAGGGTGCTGACCGCCGCAGTCGACGGGATACCTCTAGCCGTAGCCGTGGCCCAGAGGTTCGGCGTGCCTCTAGTCATCGCCAAACAATACAAAGAACCTGGAGCGAAAAGCATAGAGGTATCCTACATAAAAGGCAATAGGGTCGTCTCGCTGTACGTGCCGCAAGGACAGCTCGCCAAGGGCGATTCCGTGTTGATAGTAGACGACGTGGTCAGGACGGGCAAGACCATAAGAGCGCTTGCAGATCTAGCGGAAGCCGCCGGAAGCAAAGTCGCCGCCGCGGCGGCCCTGCTGGCCTTCAGAGGATTCGCCGAAAAGTTCGAATTCCCCCTAGATATCGCGTTAGTGATATGATGAAGGCTTTCCGGGACGGCTGAAGATGAAGAACACCTGGAGGGCTGACGC
>CAYFGI010000014.1:0-25051 GCA_964342785.1 uncultured Thermoproteaceae archaeon | reverse complement strand
CTGTGATCTTAGTCAAAGGCGGAGCCATGTATGCCTTTCGAAACCGGCTTAAAAACTTACCTAACGGCAGAGATGTCCATGCGCGCGGCTCTAGCTGGACGGCGGGATCCCGGGTGGGCGGTAAGGCCAAGGCGCGGTTGGCACGGCCATGGAGGCGTGGCCATGCCTCGGCGGCTCGACATAGGCTTAAATCGCCGGTAGCGTTGCTAGGAGTGGCCGTAAAAGCCGCGTTGGGCTTGAAGGAGTCAAGCCGGGCTTGGGCGTAGACGTGCTATATGCATGGGATGCGCTACATCGCCGAGCCTTGAGCCGATTGATTGCCGGGTATTACTCTTGATGCTCTTAAATTCCTACGTAACTTCACGGCATGTACGCCATCGTCGAGGAGGGCGATCACTATGTCGTGGAGCTCGCCTTGTTATCGCTTAAGGGGGAGGACATAGTCGAGGAGAAAGTCGTTATGAGGATCGATAAGACGGGGAGAGCCGCCGAGGGTGGTCGTTTCGCTACTTTAGATCAAGCGGTGTCTGTAGCCGCTAGGTCCCTTCTAGATGTGGCCGACGGCGTGGAGGCCTTGCTCGATCGCCTGGAGTATCGCTTGGAGGCCGAGGAGAAGGTGGATCCTCTCGACGTATATAACCTCTCGTATCTAGTGCACGTCCTCTACAGCCACTCGCTATCCCTCAGGTCCCTGTCGGTTCAGCTACGTAGCTTGGGGCTCTTGAGGCCCAGGACCTACGAGACTGTCCGCGCCGCCTTTAGACGCGCCTCGTTCTTGAGGAGATCGCTCCTAGATCTACGTCTGCTTTATTTGAGCCAGATACAGAGCTCGATAAACGTATCCATGAAGAGGATGACTATCGTGGGGACCGTGGCGCTCCCCGCGATATTGATATCGAGCATCTACGGGATGAACCTATCTTGGCTACCTCTCTCCCACAACCCGCTCGCCGTATTTGCCATAATGATAGGAGCTACGGCTATCTTCGCGGCCTTGGTGTATAAAATGTGATCACTGGGCGACCCCTACGGTGTTCCCCACGCCTATGAGGAGGACCGCCTCGCCCGGCTGGATCTTCTCCTTTATGAACTCCACGACGCGTCTACTGACGATCTGGACCGCGTCGTAGATCTCCTTGGTCATGGCCGTAAGCGCCTCGGCCTCCCTCATCTTTATGAGGAAGGCGTAGAGAGGTACGCCGTATTTCGTGGCTATGCTCTCTATATTGAACTTCTCGGCCCCTATGCCGCCCATAGCCACGCCGACTCCCTCCGCTATCTCCCCCGTCTTCTCGCCCTCTAGCTTCAACGCCGCGTCTACCGATATCACGTACTTAGGCCTCACGCCGAGCTTCTCGAAGACGTACTCCACGCCTTCGTCGGGCCTGCCCACGGTGCTCCCCGGCCCCTTGGCCTTGACGATATAAAGCTTTCTACCCTCCAAGTCGCATTCCATCACTGCGGTGTCCTTGATGCCGTCGTGGTGGACGAGCTGGGAGCATGTCCGCGCCACGTTGTACGCCACGAGGGGGCCCGCGCTGTCGCCCACGGGGACGCCCTTCATGAAGGCCGAGACGGCGCCGTTTAACGCGTCCGAGACCTCCTTCAGCAGGGGGAGCAACATGGATAGCTGCATGGCGTAGACGTATAGCTTATACTTCCTGGCGATCCTATAGTAGTGGTCTACGACCTTGTAGAGATAGTTTATCTCCCTCAAGGCCTCCAGCGCCGTTGAGGCGTTCTTAACGGCTATATCGTTATCGCCTATGAGCTTAGAGACCTCGGACTCCGAGGCCGACTCGTAGGCGTTGAGGATATTCTTATATTTAGGCACTATGCCGAAGGGGTCGAGGCTCGTGGGCGTTATGACCGTGAAATCGAGCATCCTTTTTATCACCTCATCTACGTCCTTCCTGCCGATCCCCTGTTTTTTCAGCTTGTCTAGATAGTTGCCGATATCGTTGGAGGCCGTTCTTATCATCTGCCCTAGGTACGACAGGAAGCCGCCTATCTGCCATAGGGGTCTCTGTATGTAGTAGAACTCCTGGTATATGTAGATCGCCAGGAACCATACGATGGTCGTGACGATCCAGTACCAGAGCCCCGATCCCGTCGTCGTGGTTTGGAGTATCATCGGCTTCCCATTGTTATGTCAATATAAAGATTTCAGCGATCGAAGACCAGCTCACCTCTCGCCTAGCACGCGCTCATCACACCTCCACGGTCTCCTCAACATCGGCTTTCTTCTTTTTATCGCTTCTCCTAGCCGTCAACGCTAGGCCCGTCGAGAGACCCGCGGCGAGGGAGACAGCCGCTATCTTGACAAAGCTGCTCTCGGTTAACACGGGTAGTTTTATCGTGTCGCTCAACTGCGTGGTGTACTCGACGCCTCTGTATTTGATCACCACCACGTTGCTTATAGGTATCACGGGCGCCACGCCGTTAGATCCTCTGAAGGCTAAGCCGCCCTCGAGGACCTCGAAGTCGTCCAGCGGCGAGCCGAGGATATCCACTACGTGCACCATCTTGGCCAAGTTGGTGTCGTTTATGGTGATGACGGGCTCCGCCCGCGCCACATAGCTGGCTATCTCGGTTCCGTTCAAATATATCGCGACCGTCACGTTCGAGCCGGCTCTAGCCACCGGAGGGATCGCGACGCCTTGGCCCCAGCCGTACACCACGACGCGCGGCTTGACTATATCCGTGCGGGCCACCAGGTAGCCTCCCGATATAGAGGCAGGGTAGTAGTAGGTGGAGTTGTTGAGCACGACGGCGATGTAGTACTCGACGCCTGACACTAAGCACCTCCCCACGGGGCTCCCTCCGCTTGTGGCTGGATAGACGGTGAGGTTATAAAGCGATAGAGGGTTCCCGACGGCATCCGTGGCGTTGATCCCTTGGAGCAACGTCGTGTTTATAGCCTTGGGGAAGTAAGGACTTTGGACGACGTAGGTCTCGCCGTCATCGAGCTGGACCGTCACCGTCACGGGCCTGGCGAGGGGATCCGACACGTAGGCATAGCCTTGACATTGGCCGGATACAGGGATCTGGACTTGGCGCACCACGATAGACGGTTTACCCACTAGGTACATCTGGGTCGGCGCGAAGCGCAGTCCAGATATCGGCAGGGGATAGCCGCCGGATATGTTGACGCCGGGCTCCGGCACGTATACGTAGTAATCGGGGGCTTTGGACGAAAGCGATATGGGCGTGACGTTGACCAGCCCGTATCCAGTTATGGATATCTGCGGGGCGTACGCGAGGTATTCCGTGAAGTAAACCCCGGCCACGGTCTCCTCCTGTATCTTGTAGAGGAACGAGCCCGTGACGTTAGGCTTGTAGAGCGATTTTATAGCTATTATAGCGGCGTCGGATATGTTGAGCTGGAGCGCGCCGATTAAGTTGTAAACCGTCGGGTTTCCGTAGGCTACAGGCACTAGAGGCCCCACGGCCCTCCATTTATCCACGGCTATAGCGAGGAACGTGCCGCAGACGTCTCCGGTCACGTACGTAGGCGTGCTATATGGCGCCAACAACGCCCTTTGGGAGTTGCCGTATTGATCTATGACGTATACTGCGCTTATGCCGTATCCCGAAAGCGGATCGAGATACGCCGTGATGTTGGCGCAGCCCCCTAGGTACATGTTGTACACGAAGGGGACGTAGGGCACGTTCACGACAGTCAACGTCGAGTTCAACAATAGGTACAACGCGACCAACATCGTCGTTGGAGGCAAGGCCGAAAATAAGGACAACATTTAAGTATCTGGGATCGCCGCCATGCGTGAGGTTCGCGATCGCCTCTATTCTCTTCTCGTTGGCCGCCTTCGTCGCCGCGTGGGCGTTGAAGGGATTGACCTCGGCCACAGCCCTCCCCATCTACTTCTCGTTGGCCGCTATAGACGTAGTCCTCTTTATCCTAGGCAGAAGGGACGCCGCGGCGGCTCTAGACTTAGCGTCGGCCGAGTGGGAGGTCGCCGAGCTTAAGGCCTTGATGGGGCTACTGATAGCTCTCTTCGTCATGTCGATAATAGCCCTGGGCTACCTCATAGTGCTCCACGTGACGCCGTCGATATTCGCCTACTGACTAGCTCTTGCCCTCCAGCTCATCCAGCCTCTTCCTACACTCGTCCAGCCTATTTTTGAGCTCGGCCACGGCGGCCTCGCGGAGGAGTAGAGATCTATAGAACGAAAGTATCTCTCTTTCTTGCTCTAGGAGTCTCTTCTGCCATTCGGCCAGGCGCGTCTGCTCCTCTACGAGCCTCCGGGCGAACGGCGCCAAGCCGTCCATGAGCTCCATCTCCTTCCGCCGGACGTAATCCTCCATCTTTGAGTACTCGGCCTCCTTGGCCTTCAGCGCCTCCTCTATGTTCTTGTATTTAGCCACAAGATCCTCCAGCTCCTTCTTCCTAGCCTCCACGTCCCTCTCGAGCTGCTCCAACTCGGCCTTCCTCCTCTCCAGCTCCTGTAGCTTGGCCTCGGCCTCCTTGCCTTTAGCCTCCAGCTCCCTGACCCGGGCCTCCCTCTGCTCCAACTCGGCCCTCCTAGCCTCCAGCTCTTGTTGCATCTTCTTGAGGTCGAGGTCGCGCCTCAGAAGCTCCTCCTCGCGATTTCTGAGAGCCCTCTCCCTCTCGTCGAGCTCTTGGAGCAACGCCGTATACCTACTCAATAAATTCCTCAGCTCGTCGAAGAGAGGTCTGGCCGACGCCGAGGCCTCGGCGAGCTTCTTGAGGTCCTGCGCCATGGCCTCCAGCTCCCCCTCCCTCTTCTTGAGGGCCTCCTCTCTCGTCCTTAACTCCGCCTCTCTGTAGGCTATCTGCTTCAACTTCGCCTCGTAGTCCTGCATCTTGGCTGTCACCTCCTTGGTGAGCTCCAACATGGAGGCCGCTATAGCCCTTATCTGCCCTAAGGCGTTGTTCAACCCCTCTAGGCTCGTCGAGATATCTCCCAGCTTGGCTAGGAGATCGTTCACAGAGCCTAGCGATTTATTGAGCGAATCGGCGGCGTTGACCACCTGGGCGGCCGCTGTGTTGAGCCTATCCATGACGTCCATAAGCTCCTTTTGTCTAGACGTGAGATCCGACATGCCTCTCACTATCTCGTTCAGCCTCGTCACGCCGTCCACGAGGTCCTTGATGCTACGTGAGATCACGTTGGAGAGCCCATCGACGGACTTCTTGACGTCTAGAAGGTTACCTCTTAGATCGGGCGGGATCGCGTTTTTCAGCTCATTAAGGCTGGAATTAAGAGAGTTGAGAGCCGCATCGATCCGAGCTATCGCGTCCTCGACGCGTTTATCCCTAAACACGAACCGCTAACGCCACGGCTTTAAATTATTTACGCTTAGCTTTACATCTCTTTAGGCTTACCCGCCCCTCCTGGCCTTCTCGATCTCTAGCTGAAGCGCGGCTATCCTCTCGAGGAGGGCCTCGCAGAGGGAATCCCTCTTCTTGAGCTCCTCAACCAGCACCTCCCTCTGGTAGGCCAGCTCCTCCAGGGCCTTCTGCATTATCGAATCTATGCGGTCAGCCGCCTCCTGTATCCTCGATATGGCTATCTCCACGTTGGGCGCCACGGGGGCTTGTTGCTGTTGGGGCTGAGCTTGGATCTTCATCGCCAGATCGGCCATCTGCCTAGATAGAGCCGAGATATCCCTCCTCACCTCCAACAACTCTCTCAGCACGTCCTGCAGGATATCCTCGGGGGCTAGGTCGGCCACGCGGATCGAGCTACTATTAGCTTAAATACTTATTGTATACCTATGGGGTTCCGTTCGGCAAGGGCCGCCGTGAGGGCTAAATACGTCGATCCCGACGCGGTGATATTAGGGCCTTCAACTATCGGCGAGGGTTCCTTCGTGGACGCGGTGGTCGTGGGGTATCCGGTCAGGGCCAAGATACTGGGCGATTTCAAGAACCTCGACGAGATCAGCGAAGGGGCTAAGGTCGGCGAGAGGGTGATCCTCAGGAGGGGTTCTGTGATATACGAGAGGACCATCATCGGCTCCAACGTCGAGTTGGGCCACAACGTCTTGATAAGAGAGGATACGATCGTAGGCGATGGCGTCAGGATAGGGACCGGCTCGATAGTCGAGAAGGGGGTGAGGATAGGGAGGAACGCGTGGATCCAATCCATGGTCTATATACCCAACGGGACCGTGATAGAAGACGACGTGTTCATAGGGCCCAACGCCGTCATAACAAACGATAAGTATCCGCCCAGCAAGAGGCTAGACCCGGTGATCATCAGGAGAGGCGCCGTGATAGGAGCAAACGCCACCTTGGTCGCCGGCGTCGAGATAGGCGAGGGAGCCGTCGTAGCCGCGGGGGCAGTGGTGACGAGGGACGTGCCGCCCGGCGCCGTCGTCGCCGGCGTGCCGGCGCGGGAGATATCGAAGCTCGACGAATACGTCGAGAAGAGGAGAGCCTACGAGTCCCTCGCGGAGTGACGATAGCGTCGCGGCGACCTCAAAGCCCTACGGCAACCTTCTTAATCCGTCTGGACATATCCTCGTACAGCCTTATATCCTCCTTCGTTAAAGACGGCGGTATGCGTTTAAGCGCCTCCTCGAAGTGTTGCCTCATGACGGGCTTCGCCGATTTGGCGCCCTCCCTTATGGTCTCCCTCAACGCCAACATGGCGGCTTCCCTCACCAAAGCCGCTATATCCGCGCCAGTATAGCCCTCCGTCCTCTTGGCCAGCTCGACTAGATCGACCACGTCCTCCTTCCTGCATCTACCCTCCTTGGCCGCCGAATCGTCGCAGAGCTTGACGCGCCTCGTGTGGACCTTGAATATCTCGACCCTGGCCTTCTCGTCGGGCGGAGGCACGTAGATTATGCGGTCGAACCTCCCGGGCCTTAACAACGCCGGATCTAATATGTCGGGTCTATTCGTAGCCGCCATGACCACCACGTTTTTAAGCGCGCCTATGCCGTCCATCTCGGCCAACAGCTGGTTCACTATCCTATCGGTCACGCCAGAATCGCCGAGCCTCGAGCCCCGCGCGGGCGCTATGGAGTCTATCTCGTCGAAGAACACGACGCACGGCGCCGCCATCCTAGCCCTCTTGAATATCTCCCTCACGGCTTTCTCCGACTCGCCGACCCATTTGCTCAAGATCTCGGGCCCCCTCACAGCTATGAAGTTAGCGCCCGACTCCGTGGCGACGGCCTTGGCGAACATGGTCTTGCCCACGCCGGGAGGTCCGTAGAGCAGTATCCCCTTAGGCGGCTCGATCCCCAGCTCGTCGAAGTAGGCTCTATACTTCATGGGCCACTCCACGATCTCCCTAAGCTCTTGCTTTATGTCGTCGTAACCACCTATGTCGTTCCAATGGACCTCAGGCACCTCGATGATGACTTCCCTCAACACAGTGGGCTGGACGAACTTCATGGCCTCCATGAAATCGCTCATCCCCACCTTCAGCTTGTTGAGAACCTCCTGCGGTATGCTCTCCTGATCTAGGTCTATCATGCCCTTAGCTACAGCTTTCCGCAACGCCGACATTGCCGCCTCCTTGGCTAAAGCCGCTATGTCGGCGCCCGTGTAGCCATGCGTCATCTCGGCGATTTTGTCTAGATCCACCTCGTCGCCCGGCTGGCATATGCCGGCCTTAACGTCCTCGCTGGTACATAGAGGCATATTACGCGTGTGGACCTGCAGTATCTCTCTGCGCGCCCTCTTGTCCGGCATCGGTATCTGGATCTCTCTGTCGAATCTGCCGGGTCTCCTCAGCGCTGGGTCGACTGCGTCCGGCCTATTGGTGGCGCCTATCACCACGATCTGGCCTCTCTCCTGGAGGCCATCCATGAGGGTCAGTAGCTGGGCCACGACCCTCTTCTCAACCTCGCCCGTCACCTCCTCCCTCTTCGGCGCAATCGCGTCAATCTCGTCGATAAAGATGATGGCGGGAGCGTTCTTCTTAGCCTCCTCAAAGATCTCCCTAAGCTTAGCCTCAGACTCCCCATAATACTTCGACATAATCTCGGGGCCATTTATGGCAATAAAGTAAGCATTAGCCTCATTCGCCACAGCCTTAGCCAACAACGTCTTACCAGTGCCGGGAGGCCCATATAAGAGGATCCCCTTAGGCGGCTCTATGCCCAAATGCTTGAAGAGCTCCGGGTGGCGGAGCGGTAGCTCCACGAGCTCCCTAATCTTCTGCTTAGCCTCCTCAAGATCGCCGATATCCTCCCAAGTGACCGGCGGTATCTTGACGCCGGAGACGGGCTTCTCGTAGAGCTGTATCTGGGTATCGTCGGTTATGAGCAAGACGGCGTTGGCGGGGCGCGCTTGCACCACCTGGAAGGTCAAGGGCTGGCTCAACACGTATATCTGAAGTATGTCGCCTTCCACCACTATGTAGTCCCTGAGCCTCTGCTTGATGTATTGAAGGAAGTTGGAGTCGACGGCGATAGTCATAGATACGGGCGCCAGCTTCACCGATTGGGCGGGCTTGGGCTCGACCTTCCTAACTCTGACGTTCTCGTTTAGAGACACGTCGGCGTTTTTCCTCAATATCGAGTTCATACGTATTATGCCCTTCCCGCGGTCCTCGGGGAGGCCGTTCCACACCTTAGCCGCCGTCCTCCTCCTCCCCACTATCTCGACCACGTCGCCCACCATTATGCCGGCGCGCTCCATGGCCTCCGGGTCTATACGGACTATGGGCCTATTGGCGTCGCGGGCCTTGCTCTCGGCAACCCTGAGTTCTATCCAACTCACGCGCCTAGAGCCATAGGTCTATAAAAAGCTATACCTTAACGGCCGGCCGCGGCCGCCGGCGCGAAAATAGATCGGTTTAGAAGCTGAGCCTCGAGAAGTACTCCAGCTCTATGTTGCCGACGCCCTGGACCGATCTGAGGAGGTCCTCGACCTCGTCCGACGTGTATTCGTCCGACTCGGGGTGCCTTATGTACACCTTGAGGGCAGTTATGCCGAAGCCTATGGGCTCCTCCTCTATCTTATCCACCTTGTACTTAGGCTCGAGCTTGCCCTTGATCTCTTGTTTGAGCTTAGCTAAATCCACGTCGGCGCTATCGGGCAAGACCCTATATACCAACGCCACCTCCGCCGACATAAACCCGGCCCTCCCCGGCCTTTAAAAATTTTAGCCTAGGGCCCCTCGAAGCCGCAGACAGGACATTTATAGCGTATGCCGAGCTTCCTCGCCTTGTAGTTTCTGACTATAGTGGAGCGGCCGCAGTTGGGGCAGATGAACTCTACGCCTCGCTCCAGGGGCGCCAAGGTCCAGTTGGTCGTGGTGTCGCTAGGCGGCGAGGGGCCGTAGATCTTAGCGCCTCTAATCGACATGCCCCTCCACGACCTGACGTGTTTATATTCATTGCGCTGGATTGGACAAGCTTTATTACCGGCTTCTTCGCGTGCCTCTATGGATCTATTGGCGGCGAGATTGCTGTCGGTAAAAACCGCGGTGGCCCCCTCGGCCGGTCCAGACGGCTCTATCTACTACCTATCGGACGCCGCGGGGCAATACTTGATATGGCGCTACGACGGGAGGAGACACGACGTGTATATGCCTTGGGAGGGACGTGTAGGCGGCTTCACCATATCGCCCAGGGGGAGGATCGCGTTCGCCGCGGATATAGGAGGGGACGAGAGGTGGAGGATCTACGCCGTGGAGGGGGACGAGGTCGTCGAGGTGGCGTCCGAGGGCTTCAACAACTTGGGCGCGTGGAGCCCCGACGGGACTAAGCTGGCCTACACCTCCACGGCCGAAAGGCCCGAGGATTTCTCGCTGTATATTTTCGACGGGAGCTCGCGCCAGAAGGCCGCGGACCTCCAGGGGATAAACATCGCTACGGATTGGTGCGATGAGGGGATATTGATCCACCACTCCGAGTCGAGCCGCGACGGGGATGTGTATCTAGTGTCGGGCGGGGAGGTCAAGAACTTGACTAAACACTCGGGGGAGGAGCTAAACGCATCGCCTAGATGTCTCGGCGGGGGGAGGGTTGCGTATATCACCAACAGATGGTCGGAGTACGCCGGGATAGCCGTTCTCGACCTCAAGACGGGGGAGGCGAAGCAGTTAGTCCAACTGGATAGGGAGATCGAGCTGTTCGACGTGTGGGGCAACTACATGGCGTACGTGGCCAACGAAGACGGGTACTCGGGGCTTTACGTCATGCATCTACCGACCGGCTTGACGCATAAGGTGGCCATACCGCCGGGCGTCGTGACGTATCTAAGCTGGCGTTTCGGGAAGCTGGTCTTCTCGCTCTCAAGCCCGCGGGTAGGCCACGAGGTGTTCATCTACGCAGGGGAGGTGAGGATGTTGACGGACTCGCCTAAATACGGCGTGGATATGTCGAGAAACATAACGCCGGACGTGGTTAGGTTCAAGGCGAGCGACGGCTTGGATATCCCCATGCTTATATACAAGCCGCAAGGGCAGCCTCCCTACAAGGCCGTCGTCCTCCTACACGGAGGGCCCGAGAGCCAGGCGAGGCCCGGCTTCGACCCTCTAGTGCAACTTCTAACTAGAACAGGCCACCTGGTGGCGGCGCCTAACTTCAGAGGATCCACCGGCTACGGGAAGACCTACGTGAAGCTAGACGATTGGGGCAACAGGCTCAACGCCGTGAGGGACGTCCACGAGGCGGTGTCGTGGCTGGCCGGGCAAGGGCTCGTGGCGGGCAAGCCCTGCGTGCTCGGCGGTAGTTACGGCGGATACCTCACCTTGATGTCCCTCGCGTTGTACCCCGAGGATTGGAGGTGCGGGGTGGAGATGGCGGGGATAGTCAACTTGGCCACGTTCCTGGAGAGGACGGCCCCGTGGAGGCGGCGCCATAGAGAGGCGGAATACGGGAGGCTTGAGGACAAGGAGTTGTTAGCCAAGCTGAGCCCCATAACCTACGTGGATAGGATAACCGCGCCTCTCCTCGTGATCCACGGCGTTAACGACGTCAGAGTGCCCGTCTCAGAGGCCGATCAGCTGGTGGCGAAGCTGAGGGAGCTCGGAAGATCCGTGGAGTACATACGCCTAGAGGGGGAGGGCCACGTCTTCTCGTCGGCGGCTAAGCCTAAGATATACGGCGAGGTGGTGAAGTTCATAAACGCCCACTTGGCCCAAGGGCAATAGATCGGCCGCCGGGGCCCGGAGCGGAGGATCGGCGGAGGGCCTGCGGCTTCGGCCGGCCGAGAAGCCCGTAATCCTTTTAAAGCGCCCCGCGCTCACAGCCCCATGATAGTCCAGAAGGGGAAGGAGCTATTGTCCGCAGTAAGGCCCGTCTGGATAGAGACGGTCTCTTGGCATTCCTCCCTCGTCATGCAGATAGAGGGGATCAGGCTCATGAAGAGGACCAAGTACCAAGAGCTGGCCATAATAGACACGGTGGATTTCGGCAGAGCCCTCGTGCTCGACGGCTTTATACAGTCCACCTACGCCGACGAGCCCTACTACCACGAGTCCTTGATACACCCGGCCATGATAGCTCATCCCTCGCCTAAGAGGGTCCTCATATTGGGGGGCGGCGAGGGCGCGGCCCTCAGGGAGGTGTTGAAGCATAAGACCGTGGCGGAGGCGGTGATGGTCGATATAGACGGCGAGGTCGTCGAGGCGGCGAAGGAGTACCTCCCCGTGATGCACCAAGGAGCGTTCAAGGACCCGAGGGCCAAGGTGCTCATAATGGACGGGGCTAAGTACGTCGAGGAGGCTTTGAGCCGCGGCGAGAAGTTCGACGTGGTGGTGATGGATCTGACGGATCCATACGGCCCCGAGATAGCGCAAGGCCTATACTCGGCCCAGTTCCTGGGCAAGGTCAAGAGGACGTTGGCCGAAGGCGGCGTCTTCGTGACGCAGGCGGGCAGCAGCTTCTTCTTCGAGGAGGAGTATAACGCCGTGTTGAGGAACGTGTCGGCTAACTTCAAGATAGTGGTGGAATACACCGTATGGATCCCCTCCTTCGGCTACGCCGTGAACTTCATATTGGCCAGCGACGTCGTGGATCCCAGGCCCATGTCGGCCGAGGAGGTCGACAGGAAGCTCGCCGAGAGGGGGGTCTCGACGTTGTTCTACTCGGGCAGAACCCACGTGGCGTTGATGAACCTCCCCGTGTATAGACGGATCAAGAGGGCTTAGTCCTCCTAGGCTTCACCGACATCAAGGCCTTGACCAGCTCGTAGTGTTTAAGTTCGTCGAACTCTATGGACTTCAGGAGCGCTCTCACCAAGGGGTCCTCTATGCGCGTCAAAGCCGCCAAGCTCTCCCTCATGCCTTTCTCCTCCTGGGAGACCGCCTCGAGCTCCTCCTCGGTCAAAGCTATCTCGTCGGCTTTTATCCTCCCCGAGAGGTAGTCGAGTATCGTGGTCAAGATCTCGGCGTGGCGGAGGCTGTCCAGAGCTATCTGCATGAAGAGAGACCTCACGAGGGGGTTCGCCGCTTTATACGCCAGCGCCATGCTCCTATTCGCCGTTTCCTGCTCCAACTTGACACGCTCCATGATCAACAAGGTTATGTCCGCCCCCGCCACGCTGGGCGCCTCGAAGATGTTCCTGACGGCTTGAGCCAAGTCCGTGAGGTCCAAGACGGCCTTCCTCCCGCCTTCAGCAACCGCATCGACGTAAGATCTAATTATAGACATGGCCCTATCGTCGGCCTCTATCTTCGCGACGAGCTCGCCGCCTCTTTTGCCGCTCGCGTAGAGGGACACGGCGGCGGCCGTCACGCCGAGGAGCCTCGCCGTCTCGTTGACCGAGAAGCCCCTTCTGACCATCTCCTTGGCCACGACGGCCCTCACCGCCGATATGTACTTATCTAAGGACACGTCCATACCGCGCCGCGGATTTAAAAGATTGGCCTCGACGGGCGGAAACGATATATATGTCGACGCACTCGGGGGCATGTACAGGGTCTACGAGAGGTCCGTCGAGGTCCCCATAAGGATATCGAAAAGCGCCGACGAACAGGCGAGGTTGAGGAGACTGGAGAGATGGCCTAGGGAGAGCGGGTTGAGCCTTGTCCTGGACGAGTCGGGGAGCAACTTCAACAAATTAATGCAGATGTACGCCTCCGACTACGGCTTGGAGCTAGGCGAGAAGAAGTGGAGCGCAGACACGTCGGGCGACGAGGTGAGGGCAGGGCTGGAGGTGCCCTTGTTGAAGGCGGGGCAAGTTAAGGGCAGGGCAGTCATGGAGGCGAGGATACCTAAAAGCCCCACGGGAGAGGAGGGTAACAACTACGTGTATACAGCCAAGGTGACCTACTACATAGAGCTTGAGGACGACGTGTTGGCCGAGGGGGCCACCAGCGGCATGGTGGAGTTCACGCTTTAGCTGGTTGATCAAAATATAAAAACAGCCCTTTCTGGAGCCTCATGCAGGTATCTCCCATTGTTAGCTATTCGACCGTTAGGGAGGTCAAAGGGCCTTTGATAGTGATAGAGAAGACCCGCGGCGTCGCCTACGGCGAGCTGGGCGAGGTCGTGGGGCCCGACGGGGAGCCGCGCCGCGTCCAAGTCATAGAGGTCGGCACGGATTACGCCGTGGCCCAGGTGCTAGGCCCCACGCTCGGGCTTCCCGCCAAGGGCTCCACCGTGAGGTTCTACGGCAAGACCTACACGCTCGGCGTCAGCGAGGAGTTGATAGGCCGCATACTCGACGGCAAGGGCCAGCCCCGCGACCACATGCCGTTGCCCCCGCCGCAGGATTTCAGAGATATAAACGGAGAGCCTCTCAACCCCTACGCCAGGGAGTACCCCGAGGAGCCCATAGAGACCGGCATATCGGCAATCGACGGCCTCTACACGCTGGTTAGGGGACAGAAGCTGCCCATCTTCTCCGGCACGGGCCTGCCCCACAACGTCATGGCGGCGCAGGTGGTGAGGCAAGCGACTGTGAGAGGAAGCGAGGAGGGGTTCGCGGTGGTCTTCGTGGGTATAGGCATCAGGAGCGAGGAGGCCATGTACTTCATGGACGAGTTCAGGAGGACCGGCGCGTTGAGGAGGGCCGTCGCGGTGATAAACCTAGCCTCGGACCCCGTGGCCGAGCGCATATTGGCGCCCCGCGTCGGCTTGACCATAGCCGAGCACTTGGCTTGGGATCTAGGCTACCACGTGCTCGTCGTCATGACAGACATGACGAACTACGCCGAGGGCCTCCGCGAGCTGTCCTCAGGCAAGGGCGAGCTGCCGGGGAGACGCGGCTATCCCGGCTATATGTACACAGACCTGGCTAGTATATACGAACGCGCCGGGAGGGCCAAGGGCAGGAAGGGCTCGGTGACGCAGTTCCCCATACTCACCATGCCGCACGACGACATAACCCACCCGATACCGGACCTCTCGGGCTACATAACCGAGGGCCAGCTGGTCCTCAGCAGATCCATGTGGGGCAAGGGCATCTACCCGCCCTTCGATATAATAATGTCGTTGAGCCGCCTCGCCAAGGACGCAATAGGCGAGGGCAAGACCCGCGAGGACCACAAGGACGTGGCCAACACGCTCATCGCGGCCTACAGCCGCGCTCTGGAGCTCAGAAGCTTGGCCACGTTAGTAGGCGAGCGCAACCTAGGCTGGCGCGAGAGGCGGTATCTACGCTTCGCCGACGCCTTCGAGCAGAAGTTCGTGAAACAAGGCGTCTACGAGCGGCGCACCTTCGAGGAGACCCTCGACATAGGCTGGGACGTGCTCTCCATACTCCCAGAAGACGAGTTAACCAACGCGAGGCCCGAGATCTCGGCTAAGTACTACCGCAAGCACATATTCGAGTCAGTACAGCTCTAAGTTTTTTAACTTCGTAAGAAATTTGTGGATTTTCCCACTTTAGTTAAGCCTTGGCTAGACTTGGCGAAGTATAAAGAGGCGAGGCTAAAGGAGGCGTTGATAGAGGCGAGGCTGGCTTTGGAGTTTCTAGAGGACGGCCTTGTGAGAAACGCCGCGGGGAAGGCCCTTCAGGCGTGGAAGGCCTATCTCGGAGCTCTTCTCGCCGATAAGAGGGAGTATTTGAAAGAGCTGTACCCAGGCTCGAGGAAGATTAGGGTAGGGGAGGAGGAGGTCGTGGTCGAGGAGGCGGATGTCGTGATCGCGCTGGTGCCCACGTCGCATATGGCCAGGCTGGCGGCGGTGGTAGGCGGGGACGCGGTGGAGTACACAGCAGTGGCGTTCCACCTCCATAGATATCAGTACAACGGCCCCGACCCCGAGGGCTTCTTCTCGGATATACCGGACGATAGAACCGCCGCCATCTTCATCTGCCGCCTTGCCGGCAGGATATTGCCCCACGACGAGCTCTACAAGAGGGTCTGCGGCGCCGCGAGGTAGCTTGTTGGGATCCCTGCGCGGGTTGCTCTGCCGGATGCGCACGTCGGGTCAGCTGTCGCAACGCCTTGAAGGTAGCCGGCGCGAGCCCAACTCGGCGGGCGCTGGAATATACGCGTATTACCTGGGGGACCGATATAAGTACCCCTTTTCTCTACTTCATGCCTAGGAACAAAGGGCAGGAGAAGATGTCGCTTATCTCGGTGCACGTCCCCAAGCGAATGTTGGAGGAGCTGGACGAGCTCGTCAGGAGGGGTATATACCCAAATAGGAGCGAGGCCATAAGGGCGGCCATAAGGGAGCTGCTCTACAAGGAGTCCCTGAAGCCGGTGGCGAAACAGCCCGTTGTCGAGGAGGCCGAGGAGGAGGGGGAGGAGATCGAGGTTTTGACTGGGCGTTAGAGCCCGCCCAATTCTTATTAACCCAGCATGTTTTAGCCGTGGCTTTGGTCTCGCCGTTAGAATACTCCATATTGAAGGCGGCGGTAGAGACGAGGAGCTTGAAGGAGGTGGCGACGGAGGTAGGGGCGAGGCCCGAGGATCTGATGAGGTACGTGGAGTCCCTTAGGGCTAGGGGCTTTCTCCAAGTCGAGAGGAGGCCCGTGGAGATCTACGAGCTCACCGAGGAGGGCCTTAGGTACGCCAGGGAGGGCTTGCCCGAGCTTCTCCTGTTGAGGAACGCCAAATGCGGCGAGATCTGCACGATAGAGGCGCCGGACACGCAGGAGGGAAGGATCGCGTTGATCAACCTCGCGAGATACGGGCTACGTCCCCGCGGGAATAAGATCGAAGCCACTAAGGAGGAGCTGGATAGGGTGCTCAAAGCGGTCGAGGAGAGGCAGAGCTACTTGGCGGCGTTGGCGTCAGGAGGATCGGCGCCGCCCGAGGCGCTTCAAGATTTCTTAAGGCGTAAGCTCGTCAAGAAGATCGCGAGGACCGAGATATATATCAAGACGACGGCCGACCTCTCTACGCTTAGGGTGGCCCAGATGAGGACCGTGTTGACCCCCGAGGATCTGAGGAGCGGAGCTTGGAGGGAGATCGTCCTCAAGCCTATAGACGTCACCGTGGAGATACCGCCGGCGCCGGCCCCCGTGCCTCATTTCTTCCAGGAGTTCCTCAACTACGTGAGGGAGGTCATGGTGGGGCTCGGCTTCGAGGAGGTTAGGGGCCCCATCCTCGAGTACGAGTTCTGGAACTTCGACGCCTTGTTCCAAGCCCAGGACCACCCGGCCAGGGAGGTGCACGACACCTTCTTCGTGAGGTGGAGCGGCCCGACGCCGGATCCTCCCCCCGAGGAGCTGATGGAGAGAGTTGCGAGGGAACACGAGGCGGGCTGGGGCTATAGATGGAGCAGGGAGAAGGCCCTAGGCCTCGTGTTGCGGAGCCAGACGACCGCCACGACCATAAGGGCCCTGGCTGAGAGAGGGGAGGGGACCTACAAGGTCTTCTCCATAGGGAGGGTGTTCAGGCCGGAGCATATAGACGCTAAACACAACGTGGAGTTCCATCAACTCGACGGGATAGTCGTGGGGCCCGGCCTCACCTTCAAGCACCTCCTCGGCCAGTTGGAGCAGATAGCCAAGGCGTTGGGCATGGAGGAGGTCAAGTTCAGACCGGCCTATTTCCCCTTCACGAGCCCCTCCGTCGAGGTCTACGCGAAGCACCAGAAGCTGGGCTGGATCGAGTTCGGAGGCGCCGGGATATTCAGGCCGGAGGTCACGAGGCCTCTCGGGGTCGAGAAGAGCAGGGTGCTGGCCTGGGGCTGGGGGCTCGATAGGGTGGCAATGATACTTCTAGATATAGACGACATAAGAGATCTCTTCACGACCGACCTGGAGAAGCTCGTCGAGTATTACCGTAGGTGGAGCGCCTTCAAGAGGACCATAGGGTCGAGAGGCGGTAGATATACGCTTTAAGGCGCGGGGAGGATAAGGCGTAGAGCTCGGGCCGAGGCTTACGTCAGGGGCGAGCAGAGGAGCTGGTAGAGGCCGGGGCCGGGCGTGTGGACGACCGGCGAGTTGCCCGAGCGGCCTATATCGACGAGACCGCCTGGGCAGCGGATTTTCGTCGAGGGCGCAAAAAGACGCTCGGCGTCAACGTCTGATGGCCTCCAAGACGGCGTCAGCTATGGCGCCCGCCACATCTACGCCGGTGACTCTCTGCACGTTCTTGAACTCAGGGACGCCGTTTACTTCGAGCACCTTGTAGCCCTCCTTGGACTCCACTACGTCTATCCCAGCGTAGAGAACGCCTACGGCCTCGGCGGCTTTGACCGATATCTCCTCGAGCTCCTGGTCTATCTTCACAGGCTCGGCTCTGCCGCCTCTAGCCGTGTTGGTGCGCCAATCGGTGGAGGCTATACGATATATAGCGGCGACGGCCCTGCCGGAGACGACCGTTACGCGTATATCTCTGCCGGGCTTATCCACGTATTCTTGCACCAAGAACTCCTGCATGGAGGGCTCCAGCTGTCTTTTATGCGTTATTATCGACGTCAAGTCCTCGGGCGATCTAGCCAAGTTCACGAGCCTCCCCCAGGAGCCGTCGGTGGGCTTGACTATCACCGGGTAGCCCAGCTCCTCAGCGGCCTTCAAGGCGGGCCCGAGGCCGAAGACCAATAGGGTCCTAGGCGTCGGCACGCCGGCTTGCCTCAACGCTAGATACGTTAGGTACTTGTCGTGCGATACATAGAGCGACTGCGCCGAGTTTATGGAAATGCCCCCGGAGGCCTCGTAGGTATGGGCCAACGGGAGGACCTTGGACCTACCCGCCACCCTTATCAAACCGACCCGGCCCAGCCCGTCGGGCGCGGCGAGATCCTCGGCGTCTACAAGCCTTATGGACGCGCCGCGCTTCTTGAAGGCATCTATGAGGAGCCTTTCGTCGAGCCTCAGGAGATCGTAGACGAAGTCTATTTCCCCGGCATTGCCTCCAAGAGGATCGGCCTTTATAAGCTTAATGTTGGCATTTAGCTACCTTCTCCATAGCCGATCTCCTAACCTCCTCGGGGTCCGGGGAGCCCGAGACGGGCCTCTTGACGGCGTCCCGGGGGTCCGGCAGCTGGGCCGAGCCCGCCTTGACGGCCTCAGCAACCTTAAAGTAGGCCTCTCTGAACGGGATCCCCGACAACGCAAGCCTCTCGGCGGCGTCCGACGACGTGGTCGGGAACCTAGCGGCGTCTTGATACGCCTTGTCGCAACGGAACTTCATCCCCTCCAGGAAGCCCTTGAGGATCTCGAGCCCCTCCTCGGCCGTCTTGAAGACCCGCCATAGATGCCGCGTGGCCTCCTGGAGGTCGAGGCTATAGCCGTAGCCTATCTTCTCCTGCACAGCCAGTAGGGCGGACGCGTCGGCCACAGCCTCCGATATACGTGCGCGTAGAACCTCCAGTGTGACGGGGTTCCTCTTATGCGGCATTATGCTGCTCGTCGATATATGTTCCGGCGGAGGCTCCACGTAGCCTATCAATGGGCTGGACCACGCGATGAGGTCGTCCACGAACCTCGAGAGCTCGGCGAGGGCGGAGGCCACGGCGGAGGCGGCGAGGCCGGCGAAGAAACGGCTGGAGGAGGCGTAGAGGGTGTTCTCCGCCACGTCCCCGAAGCCGGCCAGCCGCGCCAGCCTCGCCCTATCTAAAGGCGCCGAGGTGCCGCCCGAGGGGCCCGAGCCCAGCGGCGATCTATCCACGATCGGCCTCACGGCGTCTAAGGCTCTCCCCATGTCGGCGAGGAGCTCGTATAGGGCCAACAGGTAGTGGCCGAAGGTTATGGGCTGGGCCGGCTGGAAGTGCGTGAAAGACGGCATGATGCAATCGGCGTATTCCGCGGCGCGGCGCGCGGCGACGCACATAAGGCGCTCCGCCGAGGCCTTCAGCGCGTCTATATGGCGTAGAAGCCTAAGCCTTATCGCCGCCGCCACGTGGTCGTTTCTGCTCCTCCCGAGCCCCACCCAGCCCCCGCGGGGGCCTACCCTCTTTATGATGTAGTCCTCGAGCGCCTCGTGGACGTCCTCGTAGCCGGGCCTCAAGAGATCTTCGACGCGTATCTCCTCAAGAGCCTTGAGTATCGCCTCGCCGTCCTCCCTGGGGACGAGCCCCCGCTCCATTAGGTGCGAGACGTGGGCTTTCATCACGGCGACGACCTCCTCGGCTATCTCCACGTCGTCGGCTATGCTCGACGTATATCCCGAGACCACCTCGCTCCCCCCTCCTATCCAACGTCTATATAGGGCCATGGGGGCTATGTGATCCCGCTAAAATATTGATATCTCCGCGAAAGACTTATATATGTCAAATGTTCTTGAGGCGATGTCCCAGGGGCGAACAATAGGGCTTACCTCGTCCTCGAAGACGGCACAGTTCTAAAGGGTAGAGCCTTCGGCGCCGATAAGACTGCTGTAGGCGAGGTCGTCTTCACAACCTCCGTCGTCGGCTATCCGCAGTCTATAACAGACCCCAGCTACAAGGGGCAGATACTGGTCTTCACACATCCGTTGATAGGCAACTACGGAGTATCGGAGGATCAATACGAGTCCGACGGGCCCAAGGCAGAGGCCGTGGTGGTTTACGAGGCGACCCGGCCCAGCCACTACAAGGCGGTCATGTCGCTCGACGAATGGCTGAAAGCCGCCGGCGTGCCCGGCATAGAGGGGATCGACACCAGGGCGCTCGTCTTGAAGCTGAGGGAACACGGCGTCATGATGGGGGCCGTGGGCCAGGAGCCGCCCGAGGACCTCCTGGAGAAGATAAAGAAATCGCCTAGATACGACGAGGTGCCCTACGCCTTGATGGTATCGCCCAAGGAGCCCGAGGAGCTAGGCGAGGGGAAGATATGTATCGGCGTCGTCGACTGCGGCGTCAAGAGGAGCATACTGAAGGAGCTCGTCAAGAGGGGCGTGAAGGTGTTGAGAGTACCGTGCTTGAGGTGGGATCTAGCGTTGAGATGCGACGCGGTCCTCTTCGGGCCGGGCCCCGGCAACCCCAATCTGCTGGAGCACGTGGCCGAAGGCGTGAAGGCCGCCGTCGAGATGGGGCTCCCCGTGATGGGCATATGCCTAGGCCATCAAGTAGTCGCCAAGGCTCTAGGCGCCGAGCTCTACAAGCTGAAGTTCGGCCACCGCGCCTCCAACAAGCCCGTGAGGGATCTCGTCTTCACGGGCAAGACCTACATAACTACCCACAACCACGGCTACGCCGTTAGGCCGAACGACAGCGGGCTCAGGCCCTGGGCGATCCAGCCCGACGACGGGACGGTCGAGGGCCTCTACCACCCAGAGAAGCCCATCTTGACGACCCAGTTCCACCCAGAGGCGGGGCCGGGGCCCCGCGACACCACTTGGGTTTTCGACAAGTTCCTCAAGATGGTCGCCCGTCAATAGGCCAAGCCCCTCTATCGCTTAGATAACGCCTGAGGGCCTCAGGGTCTAGGTAACATCCGTTCCTCCTCAGCCAGTTGGAGAGAAGCGTGATTATAACATCGGCGTTATGTTGACCCATGAGCCTCACGAGCGCCTCGTACGTCCGCCAAGGCTCCTCCGCGAGGATCTTGTCGAAGGGATAGCCTAACGTAGTCATAGACTTGAAATGGATGAGGAACCTCAACGTGTAGTCCATAGAACTGTAGAAACGGAGCAAAAGCTCCTTGGTGAGGCACATGAAAATACGTCCTAATCCTACTAAAAAGTTTTACGTTATACATAACGGGAGCAACGCATCGCCTGCACCTCGCGCCGACCCTAGATCCCAGCGACGTGGCGGCTCCGCCTTCACCTCGCTTATGTTGTAAAGATTTAAAGGTGTGGCAAAAAGACGGCCATGTCCAGCGTCGTTAGGATAGTTGAAAAGCAGCTGGACGAGATCTTAGCCATAGCGAGGAACCCGGCCCAGATACGAAACGCCGGCACCTTGGCCCACGTGGACCACGGAAAGACGACCACGTCGGATTCTCTATTGATGGGAGCCGGCTTGCTCTCGCCGAAGGTCGCGGGCAAGGCCTTGGCCATGGACTACGTGGAGATAGAGCAGTTGAGGCAGATGACGGTCAAGGCGGCGAACATATCGCTCTACTTCGAGTACGGAGGGAAGCCGTACCTCATAAACTTCGTCGATACGCCGGGCCACGTGGACTTCACAGGCCACGTCACGCGTTCGTTGAGGGTCATGGACGGCGGCCTCGTGGTGGTAGACGCCGTGGAGGGCGTCATGACGCAGACCGAGACCGTGGTGAGGCAAGCCCTGGAGGAATACGTCCGGCCGGTGCTCTTCATAAACAAGATAGATCGCCTCATCAAGGAGCTTAGGCTGTCGCCCCAAGAGATAATGCAGAGGATCTTGGCGATCGTTAAGGAGTTCAACTCCCTCATAGATATGTTCGCGCCGCCCGAGTTCAAAGACGCTTGGAAGGTGGATCCAGGCAAGGGACAGGTGGCGCTGGGCTCGGCGCTCCACAAATGGGGCATAACGATACCCATGGCCCAGAAGACGGGCCTCAAGTTCAGCAACATAGTGGACGCCTACGAGAAGGGCTATGTGGACAAGCTCGCCGCGGACTACCCGCTCTACAAGACGCTCCTATCCATGATAATCGAGCACATACCGCCGCCCAACGTGGCCCAGAAGTACAGAATACCGAGGCTCTGGAGAGGCGATCTAAACAGCGATGTGGGCAAGGCCCTCCTCGAGGCCGACCCCAACGGGCCCACGGTGATGGCTGTCAGCAAGGTCAACGTGGATCCCCACGCCGGATTGATAACCACGGGCCGCGTGTTCTCGGGCACCATAAGGGAGGGCGACGAGGTGTATATAATCGGGGCTAAGTCCAAGAGGAAGGTCCTCCAGACGTATATATACATGGGCCCCTCGCGCATAGTCGTCCCCTACATGCCCGCCGGAAACATAGTGGCGCTCCTAGGCACAGACGACGCGAGGGCCGGCGACACCATAGTGGCGGCGGGCTTCGCCGACAAGATCCCGCCCTTCGAGCGCATGAAGTACATATCGGAGCCCGTGGTCACGGTGGCCATAGAGCCCAAGAACCCGGCCGACTTGGCCAGGCTCGTTGAGGCGCTCAAGGAGCAAGTCATAGAGGACCCGACGCTGGACGTGAAGATAGACCAGGAGACGGGCCAGATACTCCTATCGGGCGTCGGGACGCTCCACCTGGAGATAGCCACTTGGTTGCTCAAGGAGAGGACCAAGATAGAGTTCACCGTCTCGCAGCCCTTGATAAGATTCCGCGAGGCCGTGAGGGCCCGGTCCGACGTCTTCGAGGGCAAGTCCCCCAACAAGCACAACCGCCTCTACTTCTACGTGGAGCCTCTCGACGAGACCACCATAGAGCTGATAGCCACGAGGGAGATCACCGAGGACATGGACCCGAGGGATAGGGCGAAGATACTGAGGGAGAAGGCCGGCTGGGATACAGACGAGGCGAGGGGGATATGGGCCATCGACGACCGCTACTTCAACGTCCTCGTGGACAAGACGTCGGGTATCCAGTATCTGCGCGAGATAAGGGACTACATAGTGCAAGGATTCCGCTGGACGACTGAGGCCGGGCCGCTGGCGCAAGAGCCCATAAGGGGGCTCAAGGTGGTCTTGACGGACGCCGTGGTCCACGAGGACCCGGCCCACCGCGGCCCCGCCCAGATAATGCCGGCGACGAAAAACGCCATATTCGCCGCGATACTATCGGCAAAGCCCACCCTGCTGGAGCCCCTCCTGAAGCTAGACATCAAGGTGCACCCCGACTACATCGGCGCCGTCACGTCCGTGCTCAACAAACACAGGGGGAAGATCCTGGACATGACCCAGGAGGAGTACATGGCCATGATAAGAGCCGAGCTGCCCGTGCTGGAGTCCTTCACCATAAGCGACGAGCTGCGCGCCGCCGCCGCGGGCAAGGTGTTCTGGTCCATGCAGTTCTCCAGGTGGTCGCCCGTGCCCGAGACGATGTTGGTGGATCTAGTGAAGCAGATACGCAAGAGGAAGGGGCTGAAGGAGGAGATACCGAAGCCCACGGACTTCATCGAGGCCTACTAGAGTTGTAGCGGGACACCGCTTTCCTCACCTCCTCGGCGGAGCCTACCGCCAACACAGAGGCTTTTTCGAGATCTATCCTAGCCCCGCAGAAGGGGCAGACGTGGCTCCTAGCCCCCGCCCTGGCCGCGCTAGCCATGCCGCAATGAGGACAGACGACTGCTACGTACTTCATCTCCTCAAAGCGAGGACGCGGTCCAGGACCGCGCGGGCGAGCTCCCTCTTGTGGGCGGGGCCGAGCCTCTCGATCCTTCCGTCGCTATATATCGCTATATATTGATCCTCAAGCGTGCCGAAGCCCTTTTTAGACACGTCGTGGGCGAGGACTAGATCCCAGCCGCCCTCCTCCATCCTAGCCCTAGCCCTCCTCAAGAGCTCCTCCTCAGACACGCCGTACTCCGCCTTGAAGCCCACCACGACAGCCCGCGGGTTGAGCCTCCTCGCCTCGGCCGCGACCTTAGGCGCCCTCACCAGCTTGACCACGTACTCGGCTAAATCGCTGCTGATCTTGCCGGAGGCCTTACCCGCCACGTAGAAATCCAGGGGAGCCGCCGCGAATATCATGACGTCTTGAGAAGACGCCAGCTCCGCGACCGCTTTATACATATCGAGGACCGACACCACGGGGACAGCCTTGACGTTAGGCGGAGGCTTGACGCCGGGCCCCGCGACGAGAGTCACGTCGGCCCCCCTCGCGGCCGCCTCCCGGGCGAAGTATATACCAGTGAGGCCGGAGCTCGGCGTAGATATATACTTTATATCGTCGATATGTTCGTGAGTCGGGCCCGCCGTGACCAAAACCCTCAGCCCCGACATATCGCGCGGAGCCGTGGCGTCTATGACGGATTCGGCCACCTCCTCCACGTCGGGGTACTTGGCCTTGCCCTCCTCTACCTTGGGCTCCACGACGAGGGCCCCCCACGAGCGGAGGCGGGAGAGAGCCTCCTGGAGGGCCGGGTTCCTCCACATGGCTAAATTCATCGCCGGCACGAACACGGCCCGCGCCCCGGCGCCGAGCGCCGCGTGGATACACGTAGTCGCCACGCCGTCGGCTATACCCAGAGCCGCCTTGGCGATGGTGTTAGCCGTCGCAGGAGCCACCACGAGCACGTCGGCGTTTGCGCAGACCGAAATATGCTCGGCCCTCCCCGTCAGCTTATAGATCGGCCTCCTCCCGGTGGCCCACCTGAAGAGCTCGGGGCTCACGAGGCGCGCGGCCTTCGCCGAGAGCACCGCCGTCACCTCGGCGCCGTGGCGGATCAAGAGGCGCGCCAAGTCGATGGAGCGGTACAGGGATATTCCCGAGGTAACGACGAGAGCAATCGATTTATCGGCCAGCAAGCGAGAATATGAGTACCTAATGGGCTCAGCCTCGGCCACAGTGCCAAGGAGGTGCCCGTTAAAAACGTCGCGTTCAGCGACCATTTTCTTAGGTAAAAGCAAGGGAAAGACGTAATACTATTTCGATAATTAATTTATAGTAATATAGTGATAAGCATTTAAAAACACATGAAGGTAACCGAACTAAACACTAAAAGAACCGTGTTGAGAATAATACAGGGCGGAATACTCGCCGTCGCGCTGGCGCTGGCCCTCGTCGGCGTCGTGCAACCGACAGGCACAACCTCCGGCGGCGGCATAGTCTAAAGGATCACGTTTTCATTCATTGCTTGGTACACGTATTTTCTCCGGATCGTCTCGGGGTCGGCCACGTCGGCCACCACCGTCAGCTCG
>CAYFGI010000013.1:19050-25481 GCA_964342785.1 uncultured Thermoproteaceae archaeon | reverse complement strand
GGTCGGACGCCGCGGCTATACAGACCAGGGCCGAGAGGAGGGGAGGCGAGTGGGTGATAAACGGCCACAAGATGTGGATAACCAACGGCTACTATGCCGATTACTACCTCCTCGCCGCGAGGACCGGGCCGCGGGAGGCGCGGCATAGAGCTATAACCGTCTTCCTACTGCCTAGGAGCAACTGCATAGAGGCATCTCCCATCGAGGTGATGGGCGTCAGAGGCACCGGCACGGCTGAGCTTAAACTCAACGGCTGCGTGGCCAGCGACGACGATATAGTCGGCGAGGTCAACGGAGGGTGGAAGATCATCATGCACACGCTAGACGTGGGGAGGGTCGCCATATCGGGGGTGGCGCTGGGGGTGGCCAGAGGCGCTTTCGAGGAGGCCCTCAACTGGGCTAGGAATAGGGAGGTCTTCGGCAAGAAGCTCACCGAGATGCAGAACGCCCAGTTCGAGCTGGCCGAGATGCTGGCCTCCATAGAGACCGCGAGGACGCTGGCTTATTACGCCGCATATCTCTACGACACTAAATCGCCGGACTTCCTGCTGATGTCCCACGTGGCTAAGCTCCAAGCGGCGCGGCTGGCGGTCGACGTGACGAGGAGGGCTGTGCAGATGGAGGGCGGATTCGGCTATAGCAAGGATAGCAAGGCCGAGATGTTCTACCGCGACGCCAAGATACTGGAGATAGGCGAGGGCACCAACGAGATAATGAAATACGTTATCTACAAGCTGCTGGAGAAAAGCTTGGGCTAGTCGGTCGTCTGGGCGATAATATCCAACAACTCCTTTGGGCACATATCGGCCAGCATGGACTCGGCCTTCTTGCCGACAGCCTCCGTTACGAGGCCGGCCTTGTGGAGCTTCACGAGTTGGTACAAAGTCCTACACGCCATGGTTCTCTCCGCACCGTATTTCTCCGCGGCCGCCCTCAGCTTCTCGTCGGCTATATAGTACACGACGATAGCAACAAGCTGGTTAAAAACGCTCTCGTTGAATTACCAGCTCGATGACCGGCATGCTCGGGCGCGTCTCCAGACGCTGTAGGCGGAAAGGAGCTACGCCCAGCCCTCCGTCTCCTCGCGGAATACATCGCTAAAAAGAGACAAGTCAGCATATTACATGTGGTATAGGATCGGGAGGGGGCCTCCGAGGGAGTACTTCTACGCTAACCTGGATCTCGTGAGGGTTTCCCAGATAGCTCTCGTGTTTTCCTTCGTGTTTTTCATCGCTGGGTTGGCCGCGCCTCGCTTCTCGATTTTGTTGCATGGAGACTTGATGGTGCTGGGGCTTCTCTCCTTCTACCTCTCCGTCATGTATCTACAACACCCGGCGTTTACGAACACCATGCCTAAAAGACCTCTTAGCTACGTCCTGTTGATCCTCTTCCTCCTCGGCGCCGTGTCTTGGTATATACATATACCGTTCGCCTGGGCTCCCTTCTCTGCCCTCTATATAGCTCTATACACGCCCGGCTTCAAGGGGAGGAACGCCCCGCCGAACTTAATAGTAGTCGCGGGCCTCGCCGCGCTCGCCCTCGCCGGATCGCCGTGGCGGATAGTTATGTCGTTCCCAGCCGCCTCGGCGATGAGCTTGATGCTACGTGTAGATTCCGCCAAGAGGAGGCTGAACATAGGCTTGGCGCCGACGGCCGCCTTCGTAGCGGTATACCTAGCTCTCTTGTTCGCCCCGATCCCCCGGCCGATCTCCATCGCGTTGATCTTCGCCGCGTTTCTAGCGCTCGTCAAAGGTTTCTATCTAAGCAAAGAGCCATACGCGTGGGGCACCGCTATCGGCAGATCACTGCCGCTACTCGCCCCTCTGGGCTTCCTCGGCCTCCCCGCGGATCATTTCCTCTACATGGGCATCGCCGTGATCATGTTCAGCTTGTGCGTGCCTTGGTTCCTCCCGTCGGTCTTCTTGAGGCAAGTGCCCCGCTGGCCTAGCTACCTGCCTCTCCTCCCCATAGTTGCGAGCATCCTCAGGCTCACCGGCTACCCCCCTCTAGTGGCCGCGTCGGCTCTTCTGTTGATCGGCGGCGGGATATACGTAGCCGCGATGATAATCAAGGAGAAAGCCTTTCCCTTCGGCCCGCCCCCTTGACGACGTCAGCGCTGGGAGGAGGCCAGGATATCGCATACAACCTCCACGTTTTTCGAGATGATTCTGTAGTCCCTTCTGAATGCGGCGTTGTGAGGCCTCAAGGCCCCGCTGGCGGTGCGAGGTATATGGGCCAGCTCGTGGGCCAACACCTTGGCCTTCTCTCTACACTCCAGGGCCCAGAAGGGATCTAGGAGCTCCACGACGTATATAGGGCCCGTCCCGAGGGCTTCCTGTAAAGGCGCCGAGAGGCCCCATATCCTCGCGTAGGCCCTCGACCGCGAGCTCGTGGCCACGACGTATATAGGCACCTTCAACAGATGGGGCAGCCCGGACGTAGACGCGAGGATCTTCACAGCCCTTTCGTAGTCCGGCAGCCTAGCCATGGCGTCGATGCGCAGAGTTATTAAATGTAGCAAACGCCGATGCGTGCGCTACGTCGCCTGCACCAGGGACTGCTACGACACGTGTTTGTTCAAGCCGATCGCGTCCGAGGGCAAGCTGGTCGACTTGAGGCCAGCCGACGTGTTCCCCACGTTGGGCTTCACCTGCCCCAGGGGGAGGGCCGACGTGCGGCGCCTCTACTCGGCGAGGAGGATCAAGAGGCCTATGCTCAGGAAGGAGGGCGGCCTAGTCGAGATAAGCTGGGATAGAGCCATATCCGAGTTGGCCGAGAGGCTTAAACGCACCGATCCGCGGAGGGTCATACACGTGGAATACGACGGGAACCAAGGGCTCCTGACGTGGTACTACCCGGCTCGCCCCTTCAACGCGCTGGGCGCGGCCTCCACCGACTACTCGATCTGTAGCGCCGAGGGACACGCCGCGCTTAAGCTACATTGGGGGAGGTCGTGGGGGATGTTGCCCGAGGAGCTGGCTAACGCCAGAGCCGTGGTGTTCTGGGGCGTCAACGCTGTCGTCAGCTTCATACACGGCTGGGCGTTGGTCAAGAGGGCTAGGGCGAGGACGGCCGCCGTCGACGTGGCGCCCACCGAGACCGTAAAGGCCGTCGATCTGCCCGTGGTAGTGCGGCCGGGCTCTGACGTGGTGCTCGCGCTCGGCATAGCCAGGGAGTTGATCTCCCGAGGCCTCTACGACAAGCGCTTCGTGGAGGAGCGGACGTACGGCTTCGAGAGATTCGCCGCATACGTCGAGAGGTTCACGCCTGATTACGTCGAGAGGGAGACAGGCGTCGGCCGGGAGGTCTTGCTCCAGCTGGTCGAGCTCTACGCCTCGGGCGCCAAGACCGTGATAGGGTTCTCCCTGGGCAGGACGCTAAACGGAGGGGACGCGGTCAGGGCGATATCTCTAATACACGCGTTGCTCGGAGATCCTCTTGGCTTCTTCTACTCCAACTCGGGGGCGTGGGGTATCGACTTCGACTACTTGAGGGGCCTCCATGTCGGCAAGCCCTCGGCGGTCGTGCCCATGGGCTTGGTGGGAGCAAGGATCCACGAGTTCGAGGCGATGTACGTCTGGAACTCGAACCCCGTCATGACCTTGCCGCAGGGGGACGAGATCTGCCGAGCGGCGCAACGCGGCGATTTGTTCCTGGCCGTGCACGACATAGTCCTCAACGAGACGACCGAATGCGCCGACCTTCTGCTCCCGGCGCCAACATACCTCGAGAAGGACGACGTAGTCTACAGCTATTGGCACAACCTGCTGGTCTACAACAAAGCTGTTGCCCAGCCGGTGGGCGAGGCAAGGCCGGAGCACTGGGTCGCTAGGGAGCTCGGAAAGGCCTTGGGGCTCTCCGGGCATCCGTTGATCGAGGAGGATCCCTGGAGGGCCGTGGAGATCGCGTTGAGGCCGGCCGGGGTCGAGCTGTCGGAGCTGCTCGCCAGAGGCGTCGTCGCCTTGAGGCGCGGCGATCCGCTCCGCTTCGATACCCCCACGGGCAGACTGGAGTTCTACAGCACTACGGCCGAGCGGAGAGGCCTCAGCCCCCTGCCTAGATACGAGAGAGCCGAGGGCTACGTCTTGACCTTCACGTCGGAGCCGATGCATACAAACACCCAGTTCTTCGACGAGTACGGCCCCCCTCCGCCTATCGCCGAGGTCAACCCCGAGGATCTAGTCGGCGAGATCGCGTGTATAGAGGCGGGCGGCGTCTCGATAAAGGTCAAGCTCAAGCCCGATCCCTCGATCCCGCGAGGCGTTATCTTGATGAGGGGGATACCTAGGGACCTAGAGGGCCGCCCCGTCAACGCCGTGGTGGACGGAACGCCTAATCCCTACGGAGGGACGCCGAGGATAAACACCAGCGTGGTGGAACTACGCCGTTGTTAAAAGACGGCAACGAGCCGGCCCTTCAAGGCGGGGAGGAGGTCATAGGGCGTAATGTTTTTTAATACGGGCTATAAGGCGGGCCATGCGTTTTCCCAAGAAGGTGATGGCGTACTGCCCTCGGTGCAATACGTACACTGAGCACTCGGTGTCTATATACCATCAGGGGAAGAGGCGCGAGCTGGCGGAGGGACAGAGGAGGTACAATAGAAAGCTGAAGGGCTACGGCTCGTCGCCTAAGCCCAAGCAGAAGAGGTTCGCGAAGGTCAACAAGAAGATATCGTTGGTGCTGACGTGTTCTAAATGCGGCTACAAGCTCCATAAGTCGTTGGGCAGGATGAAGAAGGTGGAGCTGGTGTAATATGCCGCCGAGGTTCTCCAAGGCGCTGGTGCCGCAACCCCGGACGAAGTTCCTAAGGGTTAGATGCCCCGATTGCGGAAACGAACAAGTGATCTTCAGCCACGCCTCCATGGTCGTTAGATGTCTAGTGTGCGGGAGAATCTTGGCTCAGCCAACCGGCGGCAAGGCTCAGATATTGGGCAACGTCATAAGGGTGCTGGATTAAGGCTGGAGCTTAAACCTCCTCACAACGCCCTTCGCCTCCAGCTCCTTAGCGTCCTCCGCCGGCATCTTGGCCAGATCGCCTTTGTTGAACGGCCCTATCTGTTTGAAGTCGGACGTAGATATCACGGGAAATCTATCTAGGAACACCACTATCTCGTACCTCCCGGAGGTCCTAGTCGGCATCTCGAGGATCCTCTTCAAGGCCCCCAATAGCCTCTCCTCCTCCGCCGTCAAATCGCGCGGCTCCCTGCCTTGGTAGATCTCGGCCGAGATCTTCCTAATCCTCGCCTCCATGATCGAGGCAAGGGCCCTCGCCAGCTGGATCCTCACGCCTTCCTCGAGGGCCGGAGGGAGCGCGGCTTTCTTCAGCTCCTCGTTTACGTTGTTTGCTATCTCGGCGTACGACGGCGCCGGCGGCTTGGCGAGGAGCTTCGAGCTCAGCTCTGCCGAGAGCCAGGCGTAGATTCTGTTCAACACATGGGCTCGAGCCCCCCTATTTATTTCTCTTATCTTCGACCTGCATCTCGGCCTTTCCCTGTAGATACAAATATATAGCTATATAGAGCGGCACGACGGCCTCATCCCTCCCTATCTTCACGCCTAGCACCTCCTCCACAGGCTCCTTAAGCTTTATGGGGACCTCGCCCTTCTTGAACGCCACGGCCCTCTCCATTATAGCATCTACGTCTTTATCGAGATCCGAATACGTGAGCGGAAGCGCTATAAAGCCCGTCTTGTTGTTAAGCGATCCCGGCGCCCTTATGAGCCTATGGACATCCGTCGTGACGACCTCGTCTATCTTTATCGAGTAGCTGCCGTCCTCCAGCCCGCGCATTATCCTAGCGAGGCTCCCCACAGGCTCCTCCACGTATAACTTGACCAGCTTCTTGCCCACCCTAGCCTCGAACTTAGATAGATCTAAGTTCCTCGCCACGAGGAAATCCACGAGCCTTCTACGCTCCACCGCGTCGAGGCTTCTCACCTCCTCGGATCTGACGTGGACGTGGAAGCCCCTATGCCCCGAGTACACCGGCGCGCCCTCCAGCCCCAGCTCGTTCCTCAACGCGTCGAGGAGCTTCACCGTCTCCTCCTTGGCGTCATCGAGGCATTTGAGGTTTAGAAGCTCCATGCCCCTACAGTTGGGCGTATCCAGATGGTCCCCATCTATATCGAACACCAGATCGGCGCCTAGCCAGCCCTTCGCCTCCATGTCCCTCTCGTCTGGCCTCTCGTAGAGAGCGGCCGAATAGTAGAGCCCTAGCGGCGGCTCCTTGAGGCAGAAGGATCTCAGCTCCTCCATGGATCTAAACGACTTATGTCTAACCATAGCCCCGTCTAGAGTCAGAAAGCCTATCTCTCTCCTCTCTATCTCTGGTATCTCCAGCTGGGCCCTCCTGTAGTAGTTCCTGAACAACGCCTCAAGGAAACGAGATCCCACGTCATAGATCGCCCAGAGGTTAAAAGCGTCTTAGACG
>CAYFGI010000013.1:0-18950 GCA_964342785.1 uncultured Thermoproteaceae archaeon | reverse complement strand
AAGGAAACGAGATCCCACGTCATAGATCGCCCAGAGGTTAAAAGCGTCTTAGACGTTGAAGGCTGTATATCCCGAGGAGTATTTATAACAATATTTAAAAATAGGATATTTACCGCATTTATGGTACAATGGTCGTCTGAACATTATAAATGGCCCCCCAAGGCTTTTAACGCAATTATGTCACAGTTCCTGGGGTTTTTCCTCGACGCTTACGACTTGACCTTCGTAACGGCGATGACATCGACGTTGGCGGCCGTCTTGTTGCCGCCGACGCTCTCCAAAGAAACCGTAGGCTACTTCGTAGCGTTATTGGGCTACGCCTTCACCATGATAGCGAGGCCTGTCGGCAGCGCTATTTTCGGCAATCTGGCCGATAAATGGGGGCGGCGCGATACCTTGATGCTGACTATAGTCGGGTACTCCACCGCCAGCGCTCTGACGGCGGCGATCCCGACGTATGCGCAGGTGGGCTGGGCGGCGTTCTGGATCTACTCCGCGCTTAGATTTATCCTGGGCGTATTCGTAGGCGGCGAATATGCGGCCGGCCATCCTTTCGCCATGGAGTACTCGGCGCCTAGATGGAGGGGTCTGGCTAGCGGCATCGTGCAGGGGGCCTTCAGCTGGGGCGTGGCTTTAGGCGGGTTCGTCGTCGCCGCGTTCACCGCCTATTTCGGGCCTACCGCCATGCAGGAATACGCTTGGAGGTATGTATTCCTCACTGGGCTTGTGCCGGCCGTATTGGCGTTGTACATAAGGTTCGCCATGCCGGACACTCCGGTATTCTCCGAGGCTAAAAACAAGGGGGAGATAGAGAAGGTGCCTTTCTTTAGCTTGTTTAAACCGCCGGCGTTATGGACCTTCCTCTCCGTATTTGTGTTCATGACTGGGCTATTCTTCAGTAGCTACTCTTTGTTCGATTTCGCCACCGGCATACTGGAGAAAGCCGGATTGCCTCAAGGCTTGGCCAGCTACTACTACGGGGTATCCGGCGTCTTCGCGGCCATAGCGGCGACCCTATGGGGGCTGGCCTCCGACTTTATGGGGAGGCGGAAGGCCTTGGTTATAGCCGCCGTGGTCTCGGCAGTTTTGGCCGTGCCTACCTTCTACATATGGTACCTAGGCGCGGCCGTCAACTCGGTTCCGTTGTTGTATCTAGGCGCCCTTCTGGCCGGGTGGATGACCCAATGGCCGTGGGGTCTCGTCCCCGTCTACCTTTCGGAGCGTTTCGCGACGCAGAGGAGGGCCAGCGGCGTGGGCTTCGGCTACAGCTCCGGCGTCTTTATCAGCGCCTGGATGCCGCTCTACTCCATACCGTTGATCGATTTGTTTAAGCCCATAGAGGGCAACAACATATGGTTCATAGCCGCCTTCTGGCTGATACTAGCCGGCGTAGTCTACGGAACGGCGGCTGCCCTCGGGCCCGAGACCATAGGGGTGGATCTACGCATCGCGCAGGAAAAATAGGTTATTGCTCTACGTGAGGAGCTACGAAATAGGTCAGTTTTCCGCCGGCCGGTATATCGAAGGTGAGCGATATCGGCTTGGCCGTGGCCAGCTCTATGGTGACTATATCGCTGACCTTCGAGGCCTTGCCCGCTATATCCACTAGGTACTCCAGTGAGAAGGTGGCGCTGGCGGGCTCCTTCACGTCGAACTCGTAGACGAGCTCCCCGCCTTTATCCAGCTTCACCTCCACCTCGCCTTTATCGCTGGAGGCCCTTATGTAGAGCGCCTCCTCGTCGACGTCGAACTTGACGGACTCGGCGACGGCATCGGCGTCCCTCAAGGCTTGGCTCAAGACGTCGCTGGCGGTCTTCACCGTGGCCGTGTAGACGACCTTAGGCGTCGGGAGCTCCTCGACCGCCGTCTCGATGAGGGGCAAAGTTATGGAGCGCGTGGACTTGCCTATTAGTTTCACCCTCAGCTTGGACTCCTCTATCTCCAGCGATATCTTATCGCCTTTCTTCAAACGCCGTAGGAGCTTCCTGAAGTCCTTGAAGTTTATCCCCATCTTGATCTCAGACTCCAGCTCAGGATACTCCTCGAAGCCCTCCTTGGGTATGAATAGATCGACCATGGCCGTCCTAGAGGGGTCCAGCGACCTCAAGGCCAGCCCGTCTTGTCTGAACACGAAGGCGGCTTCCTCGACCAGCACCGCTATCGAGTCCAAGATGTAGGACCACTCCTTTGCGTCTGTATATGTTATGACGTATTTAGCCATGGACGTGGTGACGCCGCTAAATATAAGCTTTGATAGGTAATACTTAGCCCGGCTCCTACGCGCGTAACAGTACGGTGCAGACGCCTATAACGGCGTCGGGCGCTGGAGTCAAGCGTATTCCCTCCACGTGTAGCCGCATTTAGTGCATCTATAGAAACGGGTGGGCGGCTCGTCGGCGGCTCTCGTTTGTTGCATCCAGACGTACGCCTCGTCGTTGCCGCACTTAGGGCAGACGACCTTGGTCTTGGGCAGGGTCTCCACCATGGCGTCGGCGACCAGTATATCGTTTTTCCTCTCGACGACAGATTTAGATCTATAGGCCGTCTTCGTGTTCTCGTTTATCGGCTCCTCGTAGCCGCACTTGGGGCATCTCAACACGGTCTGTCCGCCCTTCTTCGTCGGCACGAGAAGGGAGCCATCGCGGGGGCAGAAGCGCATAGCCTCGCTACGGGAACTTCCTATAAAAGTCTTCCCGCTGGGCGGAAAGCTTTAATAGGGATTTAAAGGGCTGGGACGTGGTTTCGGTCAAGGATATCCCCGCGGATCTGTTGATAAAGGAGTTGGCGAACTACCTCAAGGCCAACACGACGCAGGTGAAGCCGCCTGTCTGGGCCATCTACGTGAAGACCGGAGCCAATAAGGACAGGCCGCCGATGGACGAAGATTGGTGGTATATCAGAGCGGCGTCGATTATAAGGCGGCTTTATCTAGACGGCCCCGTGGGGCTCTCGCGGCTCCGCACGTATTACGGATATAGAGCTAAGGTGGGGCAAGGCATGAGGAGCGAGAGGACTAGGAAGGCCGGCGGCGCCATAATTAGGAAGATTCTGCATCAATTGGAGCAAGCGGGCATCGTGGCTAAGACCAAGAGGGGCAGGGTCTTGACGCCGGAGGGACGATCTCTGGTCGATAGGATAGCGACGAAGATAGCGAAGGATCTAGTCAAGACGAGGCCCGAGCTGGCGAAATATATAGCTCCGCCTAAGGAGTGATGGCGGAGGGGGAGATCGACGACGAGGAGCTGGAGAGATTACGCGAGAAGAAGCTTAGGGAGCTCCAACAGGAGGCTGAGGCGCGTAGAAAGGCCGAGGAGCTCGCCGCCCAGAGGCGGCTTGCGCTTAAACGGATATTGACGCCGGAGGCCTTGGCTAGGCTCGATAATCTGCGCATAGTCAGGCCGGAGCTCGTGGAGGCGTTGGAGCAACAGCTACTGGCCCTAGCCGCCAGCGGGAGGGTCAAGTTGCCCATATCCGACGAGGATTTGAAACAGATATTGGCCGAAATATACGAGAAGAGTAGGAAGGAGTATAGATTCCGCTTCTAGGAGGTAAACTTTAAAAGGAGTTGCGCCGCGGGTCGCATGGCGCGCAACAAGGCGTTGGGCAGGAAGCTCAGGCTTGCAGCCGCGCTTAACTCCAACAGGGACCCGCCCGTATGGGTTAGGCTTAAGACTAAGAACAGGGTCACTAGATCGCCGGCTAGGCGGTACTGGAGGAGGGTCAAGCTCAAGGCTTAAAAAGATCCTCTTGACGGCTTGCCATGTCCGAGGAGGCCAAGGTCGTCGCCACGAGGGAATATAGGATCAGCTTAAGGAAGGCGTACTGGGCAGCCCGAACCAGGAGGGCCAAGAGGGCTATCGGCATAATTAAGGAGTTCGCCGCTAGACACATGAAGACGGATGTGAAGAAGGTCAAGATAGATCCCGCCGTCAACGTCTTCGTGTGGTCTCGGAGCAGAGAGCGCCCGCCTCGTTATATCGACGTAGTCGTGGAGAAGAGGGAGGACGGCACCGTCTTGGTCAAATTAAAGCAGTGATGAACTCGCTTAAAGCGCTACAATATAGATTCGTGCGTTATTGCGTCAACAGGGCCTATGTAAATATCGATCTTTCCAACAAGCCTGCGGAGTTCGTGAACTTCCTAGACGATATAGTCGAGGAGCTTAGGGATCTAGAACACGCGATCGCGGAGGATCCAAACAAGGTGGAGCAGATTCTGACGGGCGAGTTCATGGAGAAGTTCCGGCAACTTAAGGAGAGAGACCGCGAGGTGGCTAAGGCGTTTTTCTCGGACATCTTGAGGAACTGCTTGGAGCTCGAGGAGATCTCGGAGAGCAAGCTGGGCAAGACCATAAGGCAGTTGCTCGAAGAAGTGGAGAGATCCTAGACAGTAGCTATTAAACTACCCCTATTGCGTGAGGGCGTTGCTCCAAGCGCCGCCAGGCTTCGGGAAGAGCAGAAAGCTGGCTAAAGCCGCGGTGGAGCTGGGCGGGAGGTCTTTGTTCTTCGTACGTTCCCATCTCGAGGCGTTCCAGGTATACTCCTACGTGGCCTCCTACGGAGGCTCCGCCGCCTTGATGTTCGGCAGATCGGCTTTATGTAAATTCGGCGCCAAGACCGCGGCCGAATGTCTAGAGCTACGCGAAAAAGGCATATGTAAAGCTAGGTATAAATATATAGATAGAAGGTTTTCGAAGGTCGAGGAGATATACGACGCGGGGGTCTGCCCATATGAATACCTACAGGCGTTGGGCAGGCAGAGCAACATAACGATCCTCCCTATATCCTACCTAGAGAGCCAAGAATACCTATCGTCTATCCTCGACCTACTCCACGACGTAGATCTCGTCGTGGTCGACGAGGCGCACAACCTGTTGCTCCACGATCTATCCGCGGGCGAGGAGCCGCCGTCCGAAGCCATATGCGACGTCCAGACGCGGCGCTGCCTACTGATGCCGTTAGTGGGCAAACTGCTAGGACGTAAGAACGTCTTGATGGCCAGCGCCTCGATCACCAAGGCTTTCTCGGATATCTTTATTAAGTTCCTAAATATAAATTACATAAATAGAGACAATATATTTTTCGATAATTTAATTATAGATATATATCCAATAAAGATACGATACTCCAATAGAATGAAACAAACCACCTTAGAATATATAAAAGAAATTATAATGTATTTATTCAATAATTATAATAAGATAATTATTTTCTTCCCAAATAAAGAAATATATGAATATTATAGAGCTAAATTAAAAGATATGCCCATCGCCGACCAGCCGCTGGGCGATCTCCCCCATATAATCCTGACGTATTTCGGCAGTTCGTTGGCCGAAGGCCTCAACCTAGACGTCGACGCGGCGGTCCTAGTGGGCTTCCCCATACCCAACGTGAAGGACAGCTGGCTTAAGGCCAAGGCGAAGTTGCTGAGCAGCCTCGGCTTCAACGGGTTTAAATACGTCTTTCTATTCGCCGCGGTCAGCAACGCCATACAAGCCATGGGCAGAGCCATGCGGGATCTAGAGAAACGGGAGAAGTACATAGCGGCTATCGACGATAGGTTTTGGAGATATAGATGGGCCATGCCGAGGTGGTTCAACAACATAGCAGTATTGAGGGAGACGCCGAGGCGATGATAGACCCCGTCCTAGCGGCGCTCGCGTCGCTGGCAGCCTTATCCTACCTGCTTAGAGACGACGAGGTGCCTATAGGCATAGGCTCCAACGGGATATCCTACGTGCCTTTAGATAAACATATAACTATAGTGGGGCCCACGAGATCCGGGAAGACCACATTGGCGAAGAAGATAGCGAAGAGAAGTAGGAAGAAGACGTTGGTCTTGGATTGGAACGGCGAGTACGAGATAGGCGTCAAGATACCTGTAAGCAAGCTGAAACTAGATATATCCAACATCAATAAGAAAATCTTAGTTGAGCTAATAGGAATCTCGTTGAATTTAAACGAGCCATCAATTTATTTTATGTATAGATCAATTAAGGATCAAAAAGTAGAAAAATTAGAAGATCTAGTGAACGCAATAGACGCGTATCTAACTACGACGAAAAGCGAGACCGAGATGAAGGCAGCGATCCTACGGAGGCTTGAATACATAATAGATTCTTTAAATAAAGGAAAAATATCAATGGATAAATTAATTAAATTTAAAAAGAATTTAGTAATAGATTTATCAAATTTATCTTTAGTAGAAGAAAAGATACTTGCAGCCTCTCTGGTTTTGACCTATATATATAATGCATTTAGAAATAATAAAATAACAAAAGATATAAAATTATTAATAATAATTGATGAAGCTCAAAATTTATTGAATTTAACAATAATAAAACATATAATTACCGAGATGGCTAAATACGGAGTGCGGGCCATCTTGGTCACTAACGTGGTGCCTCCCAACGATATCCTCTCGCACACTAATATCATTATAGTTAAGCCACATATTTCATTTAATTTAGGAATAAATCATCAATCAATAATTATTAATGATAAAATAATGAAAATATATAAATTTATATAATATGATTGATGCGGGTGATGAATATAAAGAGGTATTAAACAAAATCCGCGCTATTTTGAAAAGTTTAGGTATAGATATCGACGAGGCAGAGCCGTGCTTAATTTATCAAAAATATCTAATTCACAAACTAGCATATATAGAAAAATTAATTTATGAACTACAAGAAAAAATTATATATATTGAGAAGCTGAACGAAAAGAAAATCAAAGAAATACATAAATAACAGGCATATTCTGATATGGTATGGAAGGCTTTCGTACAATTTACAAATACTCGGAGAAGTTAGACTCATATATGATAAAAAGAATCACTATTCAATTTTTGCAAGACCAAACAAAAAACGCTAAGGGAAATTTAATAACATTTAGGCCATCTAAAATAGCTCAAGATCTCAGCATATATAGCAGAAAGGATATACGGGCCAAGACGGTCATGATAAGAGGGTTCCTCGACGAGCTAGTCCATAGGGGATACATCGCGGTGATAAAGAGAAGCGCCAGAGGCAAGGTCTACGGCCTCTACCGAACGGGCAAGCTCTGGAGTCTCCTCGAGAAATACGAAACCGACAAGATCCTGGAGATACTAGAGTCCGAAAAACTTCAGTAATCACAGCCGATATATTAACCCGCGGCGCGTTTTTCCGTGGATCTAGGCGAGAAGTGGAGAGAGCTAGGGCTCGGCGGTAGGTTGGAGGCCGGCGAAGGCTTCCTCAAGGTGGACGGGAAGGTTGTGAACTTGAGGAAGCCGAGACTGAGGAGCTTAAAGGAACGAGCCGCCTACCTACTCTACCTAAAGGAGATCATAAGAGATGAGCGATACAACGCGGCGATAATAGGGGCGTGGAGATCGGGGAAGCTCGTGGAGCCTCCTGAGATGAAGATAAACACGGCTTTCTTGTTCCTCCCGTTTATACTCACCGTGCCCGCCGCACTTCTAGCGCACCACTTGACGCTACAGATCTTGACGGGCGTGGTCGCCATATTGGGCAGCTATATCGCGCTATATTTAATCATAAAAAGTAAATGTATAAAAATCGATTTTTTAACTATAATAAAAACAAAATATAATGATATAGAATTTCTTAAAAAGAATAAGAAAAAAATATTGGAGAACCCAAGTATTTTAGGCGACTACGAGATATATCATCTCAACGCCAAAGGACTATGCGTGGTCAAAGATCGAGCGGCCAACGCGTTATCCCTAGAGGCGCCCTTCGGAAGCCTCATAATAGTCACCACGGGGCTTCTAGCCAAGCTGACGCCCGAGGAGGTAGAGGCGGCGTTGCGACATGAAGAAGGCCATATAAAGCTCCACCATATGTATAAAATCCTTATTTTCTTAATAAGTGAATTCATATTAAGATCATACTTGATATATTATGTATACTCCAATATATCGCTATATCTAATAGGGCTTCACCTTATAGGAGCCTCCCTTCTCTATACTTCGCTCATAAGGCTCTACGAATATGAAGCCGATAAATACGCCGGCTCGAGGCACCTAGCCACAGGCCTCTTGAAGGTAGGCTGGAACGACGTCGTCGAGGACGTATTATACCCGGGTTACTCGAAGCTCAAGTTCTTAGTTAAGACCCACCCTAATACGCTAGATAGAGTCTTGAGGATATGGACATCGTCAGGGATCTAGCCAAGGCCATAAGGGATCTCGACAGAGCCGCCAGCCGCTACGAAGACGAAGAGCTTGAAAACGCCGTGAGGCGGGTCATGGAGGAGCTCGGCGTCGTGGTAGGCGCCTTGGGGAAGCTGGCCGCCATATATGAGGAGCTCGAGGTGTTAGTCAAGGGGATTTTAAGGCTCGACTCCGCCTCCATCTCGGAGGTGGAGCTGGAAGACGGCGAGGAGATAGGAGCGTTCATAAATAAATGCGAGGAGCTCGGCGTAGATCACAACAAGGTCTTGGCCTATCTACTTGGCTCCGGTAGGGCCAAGCTGGAGGCCGACGGCGGGAGGATCCGTCTGAGGATAGCTCGCGAGGACGTGAAACTGGCCAAAATTTAAATAGGGTTGCTGGAGGGCCGGTTCGTGGTCTATCCCATCAAGACCCTGGTGGTCGGGCGTTGTAGTAGATGCGGCAGGAGGCTTTACCTCTACGAGGATCGATACCTCTGTAAGAAGACGGGCCATCTATTCTGCGACGTCTGCGCGAGGAAGCTACAGTACAAGTGTCCAGATGGGGTCGATCCCCTCGAGAGACTATAGGGGGCCTCTGCTCTCCATCGTGGTGAGCCCCTTCGTCAAGTCCATATCTGTGATAGGCAGGGCCTCGGCTTTCTTGCTGCAGTACCACCACGAGACCGGGAGCCTCTACGCGGCCTTCGTGGGGAGGGGGCGCGAGGAGAAGGTAGACGACGAGGACGTGGTGAGGGCCGGGAGGGTGCTGGCCAGGCTCATGTCGTTGATAGGCAAGGCCACTAAGTCGAGGTACTACTCTTACACCGGCCTCGTCCAGGCTGAAGAACGACGTGTTGTGTATAGACCCTACATATCCCCGACGACTACGGCGAGGATATACATAGAGGGCAATAGGATAACCGCGGACGCCGGGGACGCCTTCAGGAAGAAGATAAGGACTAAGGTGGATGTAGAGAAGGTGCTACGCGTTATTTTGAGCAAGGTGGGTGATGAGGCCAGGCTGGAGGATAGGTGAATGCGGTTAAAAGCGCTGATTAGGGCAGGGTGACTCCGTTCTCCACGTCTTCGACGACCTCCCTGTTGGGTCCTATCGCGGCGTTGCGCCCGATCTTGACCTCATCCTTGACGTAAACTCCGTCGGCCACCACGGCGTCTACTATATGCGCCCACCTCCCGATGTAGCTCTCCTCCCCGATTATGCTGCCCGATATATAGGCGCCGGACTCCACCGATACCGATCTCATCAAGACGCTCCTCTTGACGCGGGAGTACTTGCCTATCTTGACCCCCGAGCCCAAAACCGCATAGGGCCCTATCGAGGACCCCTCCCCCAACTCTACGTCTTCAGCTATATACACCGGCGGCGTTATCTCGACCCCGCTCCTCTCGGCCGACGTGCCCCATTTATTAAGCGCGGCGAAGTTGGCCTCTAGGTAATCGGCCGGGGTCCCTATGTCGTGCCATATGCCTCTATGTATATAGACGTATATATCGTGTTTCTCCAACAACGTCGGTATCAAATCCTTGGCTATCTTCACCTCCCCTCTGCGCCTCGGTATGGCGCGCAACGCCTCTGGCTCGAACACGTAAACACCTGCGTTGGCCAGCCTGCTGCCTTCCGGCGGCTCCTTCGGCTTCTCGACGAATTTCCTCAACCTCATGGATTCGTCGACGATCGCTATGCCGTATTTGCTCACGTTCTCCGGCGGGACCTCGACGAAAGCTATGGTTGCGACTCCGCCGTGTTTCCTATGGAAATCCACGACCGCGCGGTAATTGACATCGGTGAACACATCGCCGTTTACGACCAACACGGGGCCGTTTAGGTTCAACATATCCGCCACGTAGGCGATCGCGCCGCCGTCGCCTAAAGGCTTGTTCTCCTCCACCACAGTGGCCGCGCCGTTCCACCGCCTCTCCACGTGTTCTCTGATCATATGGGCTAGGTAACGCGCGGAGATCACCACGGGGGCTATGTCCTTCACGTTTTCCATTATCCAGTCGATGACTGGTTTGTCCAAAACGGGGAATAGGGGCTTCGGCCTCGTGTAGCTTAAAGGCCTAAGCCTAGTCGCGAACCCGCCTGCGAGCACCAAGACGCGTTCCATCAACTTCCCTCGGCCTCGCCGATATAAAGGTTGAGGTTCTCAAGAGGCCCGATAAATCTTTTATCTATGTTACCACTAGATCCTTTAATTACAATTATAGTATTACTTCTTCTAATTTGGATATTCATATATATTTTAACTAATATGTACTCAGTACCGCGCCTAGCTATTATCTCGATGGGCAACAAGCCGAGCCTACACGAACATGCGGCCGAGATCTCGCCGAAGCTCCTCAACTTGTTGATAGCCTCCACGGCTGTTTTGACGTGGAGCTCGTCGGTCCGCGCTATGTTCAGATGGAGGAGCGCGCCCGCCCTAGAGGCGCCTAGGGCTAGAAATCCAGCGCCGCTTTTTATCAAGATCAGCTTGTTCCAGACGTCGTCCCATTTGCCGAACTCCTTGTTCTTAACCATCTGTAGGGTCACCCTGCCTCTACGTAGCCTTCTGATGCCGCTTGAATCCAGCAAATCCGCATCGCCGTCGACCGCCAACGCCTTTATCAAAGATGTGGAGTAGGAGGCCAGCACTACGTGCGCCCTCACGTCTAGACCTTCTATCTTCAACTCGGCTATATCCGCCTCGCCCGCGCCTACCGGCGCCTCGTAGTACTTCCCAGTCTCGATGTCGTAGGCGAGGAGCCTTCCGCCCGCACGTCCTATCGCCACCGCGGCCGGCGTTGGTAGGGTGAGCACACCGCTATTGTTCTACACGCTTAAAACCATTAACCGTCGGCTAAAAATACGGAGGACCGTCTAGATACGATGGACTTAAGGGCCATCGCGAAGCTGGTGACGCTCAAGGCGAACGATTCCGCGTATCTAGACGATATATTGAGGGAATACGGCATATCGCTTGATTTCGACGAGAAGGTCCAGCTGGTCCGCATGTTGTCGCAAGACTTCTCCGTCATATACGACGTGGTGTCCGATAGGTTCATCTTGGTTAAATCAAGACGAGCCGCCGAGAGCCAAGAGGCGCAGGGTATATAAACGGGTCAGTAGGGCCGCTGGGTGGGCGTATTCCGGATCGTCTTAACTCCGTGGAGGTATAAGTATATCTTAAGCGGAGGCAACAAAGGATGTTTCTTCTGTGAATATATCAAGAGGCCGGAGCTCGACGCCGATAATCTGGTCTTCTACAGAGGGCGGTACTCCTTCGGCGTGTTGAATAGATATCCATACATGTGGGGGCACGTGATGGTGGCGCCCTATAAACACGTGGGGGATCTCGAGGAGCTGACGGACGAGGAGCTGGCGGGCCTCCTCAAGGAGGCGTATTCCGTCAGGAGGGCGGTCGCCGAGGTGGCTAGATGCGACGATATATTGATGGGCATAAACGTAGGCAGAGCCGCGGGCGCGGGGGTGGAGGCGCATCTCCATATACACATAATACCTACCTGTAGGGAGATAGACCCGGGCACGCCCCCCGAGGCCTTGGAGGATATGTTAAGACGATATAGAGACGAGCTGGCTAAGATATGGAGCTGAGAAGGCTCTGCGCGTATAAGTTCAGATCGTTGGACGGCTGCATAGATCTAAACGGATCTACGTTGATAAGAGGCCCGCCCAACTCGGGCAAGACCTCCTACCTGGAGGCGCTCTCCATGTTGATGCAGAGCAGAGGGGAGCAGTGGATTCTGTTCGAAGGGCCCCTCTTGATCATACACGAGGCCGAGGACGTACATAAAGGCGGCGATACGTCGACGCCGTTCACCATAGAGATGCACTGGCGGCTTGAGGACAAGACCTACGGCTATAGCTACTCCTATGCCACGAAGGGGGGATACGTCGAGCAGACTATATACGAGGACTTCAAGCCTCTCCTGAGGATAGCTAAAAGCGGGCAGAAGGGCGTCGTGAAGTACCCCGAGATCGGCGTGGAGCTATGCACCGCGCCCTACGCCGTGTTGAACGAAGACGTGTTGATACCGTGTTCCTCCGTCGACGACGAAAGGTTCAGGAAGGCCGAGAGGATATTGTTGGAGCTAAGGATCGGGCTTAAGGACTCCTATTATTTCATAAGCGGGAGGAGGCTGGCGGCCTGGAAATACACGTACGAGACCCACGTGGATCTGCTCCCGGCGACGAGCGTCGGCCCCGAGGGGCAATACACGGCGCATCAAATATCGCGTATATTGTCGCAACCTCAGTTCGAGCCCGTACGCGACTACCTATATAGGTTGCTCAAAGCCGCCCGTATAGACGACGTGAGGGTGGGCTTGGTGTCCACCGGGAGGATCGCCATGTACGTGAAGACTGGGGGCGTCTGGACCAACGCATATAACGTGGGTAATTTCACCAAGGCGGTCCTGCCCATCTTGGTCCAGCTCATCCTATCCAACGAGGGGAGCGTGGTCGCTATAGACGACGTGGATCTAGCTGTGCCGGAGGACCACGCCGAGGAGTTGATGTCGATATATCTAGACGTAGCCCGGCAGAAGAAGCTACAACTCGTGATGACGGCTAGATCCGAGGCGTTCAGAAGGGCGTCGGAAAGGCTGGGCGTAGCCGTGGTGGAGCTTTGAGGATCGTAATCGATACGTCCTCCCTTATCTACTTGATCGAGAAGAGGATAGATCCGTCCATCCTCGCCGAACATACCATCTTCGTGACGTATCCCGTGTTGGACGAGCTACAGACGTTGTCCATCAAGAGGAGGAAGGCCAGGGTCGCCCTCAAGTTGTTGCGGGTTATGGCGCCTTTCGTCGCGGGCGGTGCGGGCCCCGCCGATAGGTCGGTGGTGGCCGCCGCCGAAATGATGGGGGGCGCGGTGCTCTCCGGCGACGACGAGGTGGTCGAGGAGGCGAGGAGGAGGGGGCTGGCGGTGCTTCTTTTCCACGACAAGGAGCTCGTATCGCTTTGAGACGTTTTATTTATAAACACGAGGTAGGGGTATCGTATGCCTTTCCGCCTTATAGAGGCAGAGGACTACGTGAGGGTACATCCATCCGAGTTCGGCAAGCCGCTAGAGGACGTGGCCTTGGCCCAGCTGAGAGCTAGATACGAGGGGAAGGCCTTCAGGGATCTAGGCTACGTGGTAGCCGTGTTGAGCGCCAAGGTGTCGAGAGAAGGCGTGATACTTTTCGGAGACGGCGCCACGTACCACCGGGCCGTCTTCGATCTTCTGACCTTCGTGCCGCTCGACGGGGAGGTTCTACACGGCATCGTCGAGACCGCGCGCGAGGTAGGCGTCATGGTGAGGATAGGCCCGGTCCTCGGCTTCATAAACAAGATCCACTTGATGGAGGAGCCCAACATCCTCTTCGACGCGAGCACCAAGAGCTTCATCGGCGAGAGGAGCAAGAGGAAGGTCGGCGTCGGCGACGTGGTGAGGGCGCGCATAACTGGGGTGTCCTACGTGGCCCAGAAGGAGGGGCTGGACCTCGCCTTGAGGATCACGATGACTATGCGCGGCCCCGGTTTGGGCAAGCTGGAGTGGTTGAAAGAAAAGAAGGCCAAGAGGCCATGAGCCGCGCGGCCAAGAGGACCCTGGCGGGGTATAAGGCGTGTAAGAACTGCAAGCTCATAGTCCCCGAGGACGCCTCGCAGTGCCCCAACTGCGGCTCCACGGAGTTCGTGAACAATTGGCGCGGCATGATCGCCGTGTTGGACCCCGAGAAATCATGCGTGGCCAAAAGGCTGGGGATAACCAAGCCGGGCGTCTACGCCCTCGAGCTGGTCGAGGAATAGGCCGTCCGGCATCTCCTCTCGGCTTCCTTAACCATATCGGCTAGCTTGAACAACTCCGCCCTGTAGGCCTCCAGCTCCTTGAGCAACAACTTGTAGTCCACGTCGGGTAGCGACGCGTCGTCGCCTAGCGCCAACCTGGCTAAAGCCGATAGGGCTCCGCCTGAGAGCTCCTCGTAGAACTCTATGAGCCTTTTTATCCGCGACTCGAAGATATAGTAGTCGTTCAACATCTTTAGGATCTCCTCGGGGCTCACCACTAGATTGCAACGATAGGCCTCCAGGAGCTCCCTTATGGCCTCGGCGACGGTCTTCCCCACGGCCTTTACGAACGTCGGGCTACTCAGCTTCGACTCGAGAAGAGCCAAGGCCTCCTGTATCTCCACGCGGCTGATGGTGATAACTAATATATACTTGACGCCTTCCGTACGTGTGCGGTATATTCGGCATAGCTCTTGACTCCGAGACCACCATCGGCGCCCTCCTCCGGAGGGCCCTCGAGAGGTTGGAGTACAGAGGCTACGACTCCGCCGGCATCGCGGTGGTGATCCCCCGCGGCGTATTGGTGAGGAAAGACGCCGGCAAGGTGGCCGAGGTCTCGAGCCGCTACGGGTTCGACCAGATAAGGGGCAAGACGGGCATAGCCCACACGAGGTGGGCCACGCACGGGAAGCCTAATCAAGTCAACGCGCATCCCCACACCGACTGCACCGGCGCCATCGCGGTCGTGCATAACGGCATAATTGAGAACTACGAGGAGCTGAAGGCGGAGCTGGCGGCTAAAGGCCATGTGTTCAAGAGCGAGACCGACACGGAGGTGTTCGCGCACCTCATGGAGGAGTACGAGAGGAGCGGCTTGACGCCGTGGGAGGCCTTCAGGAAGGCCTTGTCCAGAATACGCGGCGCCTACGCTCTAGCCGTCGTGGACTCGAAGGAGCCGGACAAGATATTCTTCGCCAGGAACCTATCGCCCTTGATAGTAGGCGTCGGCGAGGGGTTCAACCTGGTCGCCAGCGATATCCCCACCGTGTTGGAGCACACCAACAAGGTGATTCCCCTGAAGGACGGGGAGTACGGCTATATAACCCCCCGCGGCGTCTTCGTCGAACGCGACGGCGTGGAGGTCAACTTGGGCGATAGGATCCAGCTCATACCGTGGAGCGCCGACCAAGCGCTTAGAGGCGGATATCAACACTTCATGCTCAAGGAGATACACGAGCAGCCCGAGGCCCTCGCCTCGACGATAGCGGGTCTTGAGCCCAGGCGGCTCTCCGAGGTGGGCGAGATGTTGTTAAACGCCAGGAGGGTGTACGTGGTGGGGGCCGGCACGTCGTACTACGCCGGGCTTACGTTCCAGCTCGGGCTGACCGAATATAAGATCGCGGCCATCCCGATAATCTCGTCGGAGTACGCGACGTACGAAAATCTATTCGACGTCGACGACGTCGCCGTGGCGATATCCCAATCGGGCGAAACTATCGACACGATAAAGGCGGTCCGGGCCATGAGGGAGAGGGGCGTGAAGGTAGTCGCGATCACCAACGTGGTCGCCAGCACTCTCGCCAGGGAGAGCGACGTGGTGCTCTACACGAGGGCAGGGCCCGAGATCGGGGTCGCCGCCACGAAGACCTTCACGACGCAAGTGGCGTTGCTGGCCGCGTTGCATTCACAGATAGGGAGGATCTTGGGCATAGACGTGGAGACGCGTATGGAGAACCTCAAGAGGTTGCCCGAGGTCGCCAGGAAGGCTATAGAGTTGAACGAAGGGTCAGCGAAGATGCTGGCCGAGAGGCTCAAGGCGAGCGCAAGCGCTTATTACCTCAGCAGGGGTTTGGGCATGCCCGTGGCGCTCGAAGGCGCCTTGAAGATGAAGGAAATCGCGTATATACACGCCGAAGCGTATCCAGCCGGCGAGTCCAAACACGGCCCCATCGCGCTCGTGGAGAATAGATTCCCCGTGGTCTTCGTGTTCTCCGACCCGTCCCTCAAGGAGAAGTTGCTCAACAACGTCGCCGAGATGCAGGCCAGAGACGCGTTGATAATCGGCGTGGTTCCGCGCGGAGACGACGTAGCCAAGAAGCTTAGATACGTCCTCGAGGTGCCACACCTAGATCCGTTGCTGAACTCGGCCACCTTCGTCATACCGCTCCAGCTCCTAGCCTATTACACCGCCGTAGCGCTGGGCAGAGATCCCGACAAGCCGCGCAACCTGGCCAAAACGGTCACCGTCGAATAATATGATCGTGCCCGTCGTCGTGGCCAACGAGCGCCGGGAGTCGTTCAAACCCATAAGCGGGGGGTACAAGGCCTTGGTCAAACTAGCCGGGAGGCCCTTGTATAGACATACGGCCGATCTCCTCTTCCAGACCTTCGGCAGGGTCTACGTGGCGTCTAGAGAAGGCGTAGAGGAGGGATACGACGTGTTGAACGCCTACGGCGACTCCATATCGGACGCGATAACGGCCGCGAGCCAGGTATCCACGGCGACAGATAAGCTTTTGATAGCGGACGGCTCAGTCATAACGGATAGAGACGCCGTGAGGGCTTTAATCGAGACCATGGCCTCCTCGGGGGCCGACGGAGCCGTGTTGGCCGTCCCGACCAAGAGGGGCGGGGACCTCTTGGTGAAGATATCGGGAGGCTATCTGGCGGGGATAAGCGACGAGGGCCAGCTCGCATACGGCGGCGTCATGGTGATACCGAGCCAAGCCGCGAGATTTTTCGAGGGGAGCATACGCGAGGCACTCGCAGAGATGGCCTCGCGGTTTAAGATAGGCGTAGCCGTATGGGGAGGCAAGTGGTTCAAGGTCGACGAGCCTCTAGACTTGATAGAGGCCCTCGAGCTCGTGATGCCCGAGGCCACCTACATATCGGCAGGCGCCAAGGTGAGCCCCACGGCCGTCATAGAGGGGCCCGTCCACGTGGAGTCGGGAGCTGAGATAGACCACTACGCCGTGATAAAAGGGCCGGCGTACATCGGGAGGGGCGCGTTCATAGGCGCGCATACCCTGGTTAGGAACTATTCCGATGTGGAGGAGGACGCCGTCGTGGGGAGCAGCGCCGAGGTTACCCACAGCCTCGTGGGCCCGCGCTCAACTATAGGGAGGGGATCCTTCATCTCGTACAGCGTGGTGGGGGAGGGGGCCGTGGTGGAGCCCGGCGTCTTGACGAAATCCGTCCTAAGGGAGGGCAGAGATAGGCTGAAGCCCATAGAGGTGAGAGGGCGCGAGCTGTATAAACTCGGGGCTTTGATAGGCAGAGGCGAGCGCGTGGAGGCAGGCGCCGTGCTCGAGCCGGGCAGGGGCTTCATATGACCTCCATATCCGACACGAAGGTCGATGTAGTTAGGCTGGTGACGCCTCATAACGTCAACCCGCTCGGAACTCTATACGGCGGCTACATGCTCCAATGGATCGTGGACGCCGGCACCATCGCCGCCATGGACTTCTCGGAGTCCAACGTGGTCCTCGGATATCTCGACCGCATGCATTTCGTGACGCCCGTGCGCTTGGGCGATATAGTCAAGTTCAGAGCTTGGGTGGTGCACGTAAGGAAGTCCAGCATGACGACCTTAGTGGAGGCATACGTGAGGAGGGAGGAGGGCTTCTCGCTCGCCACTATAGCGCGTATGATATTCGTGAAGATAGGGCGCGACGATAGGCCGGCCCCCGTCGGCAAGGAGCTCGAGGCGCGGAGCGATTGGGAGAAGGAGCTACTGGCGTATTTCTCCAGATGGCGGGAGCAGGTGGAGCCAGAGCTTAGGCGCGAGCCGGCCGCGGGGGATCTGCCCGCTGTGAGCCACATACAAGTCATGCCCGAAGACGCCATATACGGCGACTTGATGTACGGCGGCAGGCTCCTCTACTACCTAGACCAGATAGCGGCCATAACCGCGTTCAACTATAAGCCCGGCATATACGTCACGGCCAGCCTCAACTCCATAAACTTCAGGAGGCCTATCTACGTGGGCGATATCGTGGAGATAAGGGGAGGCGTGGACTACGTGGGACATACCAGCCTCGAGGTGGTCTTCCGAGTGACTGCGAAGGGGCTTAGAGGAGAGAGGAACGTGGCGAGCGGCTACTTCACCTTCGTCAACATGTCCCAAGGGAAGCCCACGCCGATAGGCCAAGAGCTCGTGACGGATATCAACGCGTTGAAGAGGAAGGAGGAGAACCTCGCGGAGGCCAAGGCGCTTAGATCCATAAAATACCGCGAGGACGCGCCTTCCTACGTCCTGGCCCTACCTAAGCTCTGAACGTGTTGATTATATCGACTCCGTGGCTCGAGCCTATTCTGTTCGCGCCAGCTTTTATCATCGCTATCGCTTGGTCGGCCGTCCTTATGCCGCCGGCGGCCTTGACGCCGGCCCTATCGCCCACGGCTCTTCTGATGATCTCGACGTCCTCGACCGTGGCGCCGCGGGGGCCGTAGCCCGTGCTCGTCTTCACGAAGTCGGCGCCGGCGTCCACCACGAGCCGCGACGCCTTGGCTATCTCGTCCGGCGTCAGATAGCCGGTCTCTATTATGACCTTGAGCACCCCGCCGTAGTCGTGGACCACCGAGGCGACGGCCTTGACCTCCCTCTCGACCACCTCGTAGAGCCCCGCCTTGAATGCCCCTATGTTCATAACCATATCTATCTCGTCTGCCCCATCGTTCAACGCGGCCTCGGCCTCCCTCGCCTTTAGGAACGGCTTAGTGGCGCCGAAGGGGAAGCCCACCACAGACATCACCTTAGCCCTATTCCCGATCACCGCCTTCGCCAAGGAAACATAGTAGGGATTGACCATGACGCCCCAAAAGCCGTATTCCAAAGTCTCCCTACAGTAACGCTCCACATCCCTCGGCGTAGCCGCCGGGCTTAATATAGTGTGGTCGATCAACTTCGCCAACTCCTCCTTGGTCCTGGGGACCATGGACTAGATGGATAACGGCTATATAGCCGTTACACCAGAGGCGCTAGGCGGCCG
>CAYFGI010000012.1:3050-27507 GCA_964342785.1 uncultured Thermoproteaceae archaeon | reverse complement strand
GAGGGGGCCCCGGCCCCCCCGCTCGCCCCCCGCCGCCCCCCCCCCCGGCCCCCCCGCCCCGCCGGCCTCGCCCCTCAGGGCTCGCCTCAACGCGTCCGGGGGACAGACCCTCGGCGTGCCCCCCTCCGGCCTCCGGCCCCAAAGCCCCAGCTGAGCCACGAGGGAGGCCTTGAGGTCGCCCTCATGTCTATAGCCGTAGGTCAACAGATAGTCGACGGCCTTCACCCAGAGGTAGTAAGGCGACGTATCGTAGAGGATCCCCCAGCCCACGGGCTGAGGGTAGCCGATCCAAGCCTTGGGCGGCGATATGGGGAGAGGCGTCGCGGCCCGCGGGGGCCTCGGCTTGTAGCTGGACTTGATGGCCTCCACGAGCGCCTTCAGATCGCCGTAACGCCCTCTGAGGTCCACGACCTTGATGGAAAGAGCGCCGAGCTTCTCGCAAGGGATCCTGGCCCATTCCCCGCATCTGCCGCTTAAGGCATCTATCAACGCTTGGCCCGAGCCCGTGAGGTCGGGGCCGTATATTATCACGGTGTCCACCGAGAGGAGGCGCTCGGCCAGAGAGGCCAGCAGGTAGTTCACGCCGTCTTTGCTGTAGAGCGGAGTCGCCGCGGCGACCATCCTCCTGACATCTTCCGGGAGCGAGGCCAGGACGGCCTCAGGCTTAGCCCAGAGGGTGACCAACAACAAGTTGCTGTCTGTCGAGGCCACGAGGGGAGGCGCGTGTCCGATATTAAGCTTTGGCCGCGCTCGCGAAGCCTTGGGGCCAGGTCTGCAACGCGAAGTCGTACGCGTCGACTATGGCCCTTATCGACGCCTCGACCACGTTGCTCGAAACGCCGACGGTGCGCCATATCCTCTCGCCGTCTGTGAACTCCACAGTGACCCTCACTATGCTCTCGGTGCTCTTCACGACCGTGGGGAGGACGACCCTGTAGTCCCTCAACGATACCCGCTGTAGCTCGGGGAAGGCCGAGGTCAACGCGCGCCTCAGCGCTACGTCCACGGCGTGGACGGGCCCGACTCCCTCGCCAGCCTCCAGCAGCTCCCTCCCGCCCACGAGCACCTTCACGATCGCGAACGCGGCCGATGTGGGGCCTGTCACGACGCGCCACTCCAACAGCTTAAATCTCTCCCTATATAGGCCGAGATGTCTGAGCAAGATCAACATGGCCGACGCAGACGCCGTGTCGAAGGAGTAGCCGGCTTTCTCCAACGCCTTTATCTCCTCGAGGGCGCGCCTCACCTCCTCCCTCCTCTTGTCTAGAGAAAGCCCGAGCTCCTCGGCGGCTTTCATCGCCAGGCTGGCGCCTCCCGCGACCTCGGACACGACCACGATCCTCCTGTTCCCCACGAGGGCGGGGTCCACGTGTTCGTACGCTCTGGGCACCTTCATCACGGCGTCGGCGTGGACGCCTCCCTTATGGGCGAAGGCGAAATCCCCCACGTAAGGCTGGTAGGGATTCGGCTGGAGGCCGAGGGCCTCGTACACCAGCCTGGAGGCCTCCCTAAGCCTCGCGAACTTAACGCCGGGGGGCTCGTCTCCGAGCACCTTGAAGCCCATCTTCAGTTCAAGCGTGGGCAAGACTGCCGTCAGATCGGCGTTGCCGGTCCTCTCGCCGATCCCGTTTATGGTGCCCTGCACGTGCCTAGCCCCAGCGGCGACGGCCATAAGCGTGTTGGCCACGGCGCATCCTATGTCGTTATGCATATGGGCTCCCAGCGGCATGGCGGGGAACCTCCTCTTGACCTCCGCCGTTATTCTATACACCTCGTGCGGGGGAGTTCCGCCGTTGGTGTCGGCTAGAACCACCACGCGGGCTCCCGCCCTCCAAGCGGTCTCTATAGACGCTAGAGCCATCTCGGGATCTTCTTGATATCCCTGGAAGAAATGCTCGGCGTCGTAAATCACCTCCATGCCGTGCTCCCTCAGGTACTCGACGCTCTCCGCTATCATGGAGAGGTTCTCGCTCCAATCGACGCCCAGCACCTCCTCGACGTGAAGCGTCCAGCTCTTGCCGAATATAACGGCCACGGGCACGTCGGCCTTCACGAGGGAGTTCAAGCTCTCGTCGTGGGCCGGCCTCATGCCTTTACGCCTAGTGCTTCCAAACGCGGCTAGCTTCGCCTTGGTCAAGGGATATTCCTTCATGGCCTTGAAGAACTCGTAGTCCTTGGGGTTCGAATAAGGCCATCCGCCCTCTATATAGTCGACGCCCAACTCGTCGAGCTTCAAGGCGATCCTTATCTTGTCCTCAAGGGTGAAGGATACGTTGGCGCCCTGGGCCCCGTCTCTCAACGTCGTGTCGAGAACCTCGACCCGATCCCCGACGACATGACCTCTAGGAACAAGCATCTATATAAGTTTTATTCGAGGCGATGATGCTATATAGCCGCGGAGTCGTCGATTTTGATGAAGTATATACATGCTTCAAATCGGTATACATATTTATATACCCTTTTAGTTTCCTACGTGAGCCAGAGGAAGGATAGGATGAATATAGCGGTCTCCAAGGAGGTCGCCGACGCCTTGGCCGACGTGGCGGAGAAGCTCGGCATGACCCAGTTCGCCCTCGCGAACCAGATATTGAGCACAGGTCTCGAGCTCGTTAGGCAGGGATACAGCGTGTCTCAGATAAAGGAGATCGCGCAGTTCTACAAGGTCATAACGGAGCTGGAGACTGTGCCGGTGCCCGGGAGGGTTCTCGACAGGATGGTGGTGGAGATGTTCAAGGCGAATCCCGACGTCGTGAACAAGGCTTGGTGTGAGGGGGGCAAGATGGTCGCCGGCTATATAAAGGCCGTCTTCGGCGGGCTCGAGGAGGCCGTGAGGCTCGCGCCGTATATAACTAAGGCGGTCCCCGCCAGGAGGTTCGAGATAAAGGCGGAAGGCGGCGAGTTCCGTATGGACGCCATAGGGGTTGGGTACAGCATAGAGAGCGTCGAGGCCACGGCGGCGGCGGTGAGGTGCTTCCTACAGGAGCTGGGGTACGAGGTGAAGGAGATAGCCACCGCGCCTGGGATCCTGCGGGTACACGCAGTTAAGGCTAAGCCTTAAAACAATCATTTTAGATAAATATAATTTTTCTTATGGTATATTGAGGGAATTTACACAGACAATTGGAAAAGCTTAAAATCGATCTTGAACAGAGCGCCATGGATATATTGTTCATAATCCTCGCCTCCTTGGGAGTCCTAGCCATATTATTCGTTAAGGACAACGTGCTGGCCGCCTTCTCGTTGATGGCCGTAGGCCTACTCACGGCGAGCTACGCCGCCGCGGCGGGCCTCCAGCCTCTCTTCGTTTTGATAGCCCTATCGTACATAGCGTCGGCGTTGGTGCTCGTCATAGTGGCCGCAGCGGCGATATCGGAGAGAGGCGTCAAGACCTCCTTCAGGCCCTACACGGCGCTCCCCTTGGCGTTGGCGGCGTTAGCCCTCCTGCCGGGCGGTCCATCGCAGAGCAGGCCAGCCGATCCCGAGGTGTTGTTGCCCGTCGCGGCGTTTCTATTGTTCTCGTTGATAGTAGCGGTCAAGGTCGGGAGGCCGTGACGCCTTTATTCCTGGCCTTAATCATAGCGGGTCTCCTCGTGATCTTAGCCTCGAGGGATCGCGTGAGGATCATAATAGGCGCGGAGCTCGCGATCCTAGGCGCCATAGCCGCCGCGATAACGTCCAGCGATCCGAACATGGCGGCCGCGGCGTCGGCGGTGGGCGTGGCGGACACCTTGCTGATGGTGGCGGCGGCCTTCAAGTTAAGCCATGATTGAGGCGGTTATCCTCGCGGCCTCCGTAGCCTTAGCTCTCCTGGGCCTTAGGCTAGGCCTCGCGCCGTCTTTAGCCTCTGTTGCCTTGACGCTTTTGGCGTTGGGCAGACGCGCGGAGCTGGGCCCCCTGCCCTACGTGGGGCCCTCGGCGGTGGACTTCGGAGGCTACGCGGAGATCTTCATAGCGACGACGGCCCTCCTGGGCCTAGCCGTCTTGGTGTACTCGAAGGAATACGTCGAGCATAGAGGGCTCGGCAGATGGTTCTACGGGGTCTTGGCGCTCTACATCATATCGCTGGAGTTGATACCTGCTTTCGACAACTTGATATATGTCTTCATCGCCATGGAGCTCGCCGTCGTGACGAGCTTCTTGCTGATATATTACTTCGGCTACGGCGATAGGGCCAAGATAGGCATCATGTACTTCATATGGTCGCAGGTAGGCTCCATCTCGTTCCTAATCGGCGCGGCTCTCTCCGGGAGCTACATCCCGCCTTACTATCTGCCGTTCTGGCCGGCGGCGCTCCTCGTGTTCGGCCTCCTCGTCAAGATGGGCACCGCCGGGGTCCACTTCTGGCTCCCCTACGCCCACGCCGAGGCCCCCACGCCGCTCTCGGCGCTCCTATCCCCCATACACGTAGGGTTGATGTCCTATTGGCTCCTAGCCCTACTGCCCCGCTCGCCGCTTCCGAGCGACGTCGTGGCGATATACGGCGCCATCACCGCGATATATGGATCTCTGTTGGTCTTCAGGGAGTCCGACATAAAGAGGGCGCTCGCGGACTCCACGATAGCCAACATGGGCCTCCTCGCGGCCGCCGCGGCGTTGGGCAACAAGGAGGCCGTCCTCATGCTCTTCGTGGGCCACGCGTTGGCGAAAGCGGCTATGTTCATGGTGTCGGGGATAGGTATAGCGGTCCAGAACGAGAGGAGGCTGGGCTTCTTGAAGCTAGACCTCTGGACCTTCGCGGGATCGGCGCTGGGGCTCGTGGCGCTCGCAGGCGTCTTCGGGATAACGCTGCTGGGCAAGGCCTACTTGGCCCTATCGTCGCCGCCGTTCCTCGCCCCGTTTTTATACGTGGCTCTTTTCGCCACGGCGGTCTACAACTTCTATATCTTCGATAGGCTCTACAAGGCCGGGAGGGCCGACGTGACGTCGCCGCTCTGGATGGCGGTGCCCATGATCTTAACCTCCATCGCGCCCTACGTCTTGTTGTTCGCGCCATGGATCTAACGCCTCTGCTCCCCTTCGCAGCAGCCGCAGTTGATCTCTCCACCAAGAGAGGCGTCGGCGCGATCGCCGCGGCGGTCGCCGTGATAGCCCTATCCGGGCTTGGCGACCCGCTCCTAGACCTCCTGAACTTCGTCTTCCTCCTCACGGCGTTGTACTCCTTGTGGTACATGAAGGACGCTGAGAGAGCCGGGTGGTACTGGGCGTGGCTGGACGTCTTCTACGGCTCCATGTTGTTGTTCCTCACCTCAAGCAACTGGCTGTGGATATTGGCCGGATGGGGCGGCCTCGATGCGGCGAGTTGGGCCTTGATACTCACCTATAGGGACGGCCACGAGCTGGGCATGGTCGGCGACGGGCGCCCCGGGAGGTTCACCAGATGGCTCTGGTCGCCCTCCGACTCGGCCCTCAGGGCCATAGCCACGGTCGAGCTCGGGACGGCCGCTCTGGCGGTGGGCATGGGCCTGGCGGCGGCCGAGTACGGGCCCGATATATCCTCGTGGCGCGTGTTGCCGCCGGCGGCCGCCGCGTTGATCATGTTGGCGGCTTTCGTCAAATCCGCCCAGCTGCCCTTCACCGATTGGCTCATGACGGCCATGTCGGCGCCGACCCCCGTGTCGGCGTTGTTACACAGCGCCACCATGGTCGCGGCGGGGCCGATACTGCTAGCTAGATTACATCAACCGCTGGCCTCCTACTGGCTCTACGCGATGGCTGTGGGCCTCGCCACGGCGGTCTACGGAGGCCTCGTCGCCTTGTGGCAGAGGGAGCCCAAGGTGTTGCTGGCCGCCTCCACCGCGTCCTACCTAGGCTTAGCCACGGCGTTCTCAATAGCCGACCCGGCCGGCGCGATATCCCTCTTGGTGGCGCACGGCTTCGCGAAGGCTGCGTTGTTCATGGCGGTGGGCGAGGCCATACACGAGAGAGGGACCAGGTTCCCGAGCTCGTATAGCCTCCTCGCCAAGGCGGCTATGGCCTTATCGCTCGCCTCGTTCCTAGGCCTCACGCCCGCCGGGGCTGCGGCCAAGCTCGCGTTGCCGGAGTGGGAGATCGTCTTCTCTGCGTTGACTGCCGGGTACGTGGGGCGGTTGGTCCTAGGCGCCGGGACCGAGGGGCGCCCCTCCCCGCTCTCGGCCATCGCCTTGGCCACATCGGCACTTGCGTTCACGAGGCCCCCCGCGGTCCCCAGCCCCCTATGGTTGATAGCCCTTGTGGGCCTCGCGTTGTATAAATTACCGCCGTTGGAGGCCTTCGAGAAGAGGCTCTACCTGCCTGAGCTCTTCGCGGCGGCGGGGAGGGCCCTACGCGCGTTGGCCTCGGCCGTCGGCTCAGCCGATCTAGCCGTCGATAGAGCTCTCCTCTCGGCGCCTTCGGCGTGGACGCGTCTAGCCGGAGCGTTGGCCTCGGCCGACGGGGCCATCGACAAGGCGTTGCACGTGGACCTCATAAACGCCGTCAGGAGAGCTTCGGCGCGTCTGGCGAAGATAGACGTGGAGGTCTTCATGTACGCAGCAGGCGTCTTCACGTTGGTTATCTTCGTCGCCTTGATGTTCCTATGATGTGGCCGCTCCCCTTCTACGTCGCGGCGCGGAAAATCGGCGAGCGCGGCGCGGCGGCGTACGCCTTAGACGCGGCGGCCTTCGCGTACGCGGCGTATCTGCTGGCGTCGTCCGGCAAGCCCCTCCTGGCCTTGTTGTTAACGCCCTATCTATTGGCGCCGGCCTTAGTCCCGAGGGGGCCCTTGAGGGATTACTCCGGCTTGGCGTCTGCGCTCTCCATATACGGCGTTTTGCTCATGGCGTCCCCCCAGCCGTACCTAGAGGCCTTGGGCTTCGCCATGGCCGTGGCGGCGCCCGGGGCTTTGATTGCAGTATCGCTCGACATCGGAAGCGTCGATGCTTTGTTCAGATATTTCGTGATCTCTACGCTGGCGAGCAGCCTCGTCGTGGCGGGCTTGTCGATCGGCGGCCAGCTGGGCTCTGTTCTTATCTTCTCGGGCGTCGCCTTGGAGCTCGGCGTATTCCCCGCCTTCTATTGGGTGCCCGACGTCTTCGGCAGATCGGCGCCTGAAGGCCTCGTGTTGATCTCGGGGCTTGGCAAGCTGGGCGCCGCCTTCGCTTTGATGTTGTTGCCTCTAGACGTGCCTATCTACATCTCGACGCCTCTAGCGGCCGCCACCATGTTGGTGGGGAACCTAGGCGCTACCACTAGCAGAGACCCGAGGAGGCTGCTCGGCTTCGCCTCGGTCCTCCACGCGGGGATGACTCTGCTGGCCTTCGCCGTCTACAAGCCGCTGGCCCCCCTCTTGATGTTCGCAGACGCGATAGGCGCCATGGGCCTCTTCTCCCAGCTGTCCTCGCCGGGACCCCGTTGGTCTACCTACGTGATGGTCTTGAACCAAGTGGGGGTGCCTCCCCTGCTGGGCTTCTGGCCTAAGCTGGCCTTGTTCCTCCTGACGGCTGAGAAGCTAGGCGCCTTGGCCGCGTTATATCTGCTGGCCAACGTGGCTTGGTCGATAGCTTATTACATACGCCTCGCCTCATCGGCGGAGGCGGGCGGAGGCAGGCGCCCGTTGGTCTCCGCGTTGACTATCGCCATATTCGGCGCCTCCGCGCCTCTATGGCTGTTGCAACTTCTGCCTTTTATCTTGCTCCATTAATGATCATTATAATTGCTTTTTTCAACGTAGAATATAGTAAAGTTCTTCCTAAATAAATAGAAAAGATTTTTTATAGCCACACGCATAGGTTCAATGAGGATAGAATCTGTATGGATAGGCCGCGGAGGGCAGGGCATCGTCACGGCCGTCTACATAGTCGCTCACGCCTCTATAGCCGATGGTTTCTACGCCCTAGCCAACCCCGAGTTCGGCGCCGAGAGGAGAGGCGCTCCCGTCAAGGCCTTCCTGACGGTCACGGATTACTTCGAGGACTCCCCCGAGCCCATAAAGAACCCCGACGTGGCCGTGTTTCTAGACGACAAGCTTATCGACGCCATGAGGGTTGTAGTCGACGCGGTGAAGCCAGGGGGCTACGTGATAGTCAGCTCGGGGAAGAGCCCGGAGGAGGTGGCTAGCATCATCGGCAGAAGGGACGTGAACATAGCGGTGGTGGACGGGATAGGCCTCGCCTTGAAGCACGTGGGCTTGGCGGTCCCCAACGGGCCGATGGTCGGGGTGTTCGCCAAGGTGATGGGCCTCCCCAGGCTCGAATCGATTAAGGAGGCCATAGCTTCCCAGCTGGGCAAGGCCGTGGAGCAGAACTTCGCCGCGGCGGTGGAGGCCTACAAGACGGCCGTGGTGATTCCGGCTACGGAGGCGGGGGGCGCTAAGGCGTCTGTGGAGATACCGACGACCTCGGCGTTCCTCACAGGCGACTACGAGCTGGTGGGGTGGGACCAAATACCCGAGGGCGGGCTCGTCTACCCGGGCAGCAGCTTGAGGTACAAGACCGGCTCTTGGCGCGTGGAGAAGCCGATCATAGACCACTCCAAGTGCATCATGTGTAGGAAATGCTGGCTCTACTGCCCCGACGACGCGGTGCTCGAGGTCTGGAGGGAGGCCAGAGGGCCCGGCGGGAGGATAGTGAGGGTCAAGGCCATAGACTTCAGCTACGACTACTGCAAGGGCTGCGGCATCTGCGCCCAAGTGTGCCCCACGGGGGCAATACAGATGGTGAGGGAGATATGACCCTCCAGCTGGAGCTAGGCAAGGCTAAACAGAAGAGGATCGCGTTGACGGGCAACCACGCCGTGGCGCTCGCGGCCAAGATGGCCCGAGTCGAGGTCGTAGCGGCTTACCCCATCACCCCCCAGACGCCCGCCGTCGAGAAGCTGGCCGAATACGTCAACAACGGGGAGTTAGACGCCGAGTATATCCCAGTGGAGGGCGAGCACTCGGCCCTCTCGGCTGTTGTAGGGGCATCGGCCATGGGCGCCAGGGTCTTCACGGCCACTAGCAGCCAAGGACTGGGGTTCATGTACGAAATACTCCCGATAGCGGTGGGCCTCCGCCTGCCCGTGGTCATGGGCATAGCGACTAGGGCCTACTCGGCTCCCATCAACGTGTGGGGCGACTACAGCGACGTGATGTCCATGAGGGAGCTGGGGTGGATAATCTACATGGTCTCCAACGTGCAGGAGGCCTTCGACACCACTATCCAAGCGTTCAGGGTGGGCGAGGACCCCTCGGTGCATTTGCCGGTCGCCGTCGCCTACGACGGCTTCTGGATAAGCCATGTGCTCCAGCCTCTGGAGGTCCCCGAGGACGAGGAGGACGTGATGCGCTACGCCCCGATCACGCGGAGCTGGAGGAAGCTCGACGTGGATAACCCGGCCTCCCTGGGGGCCGTGGGGACGCCTGAATGGTACTTCGAGATAAGATACGCCGCCTACAAGGCCCTCGAGGACTCCATCAAGGTAGTCTTGGAGGCGGACGCCCAATACGGCAAGATGTTCGGGAGGAGCTACGGCCTAGGATCCGCCTACAAGCTCGAGGACGCAGACGTGGCTATAGTGACGTACGGCTCCATATACGGCTTGGCCAAGAAAGCAGCCGACGACCTCAGGGCCGAGGGGATAAGGGCGGGCGCGTTGAAGATAAGGCTTCTAAGGCCTTGGCCCGCCGACTTCTTGAGGAAGCACCTAGAGGGCGTGGACAAGGTGCTCGTCGTCGACAGAGCCTTCAACCACGGCGGGCTCGTCGGCCCCGTGGCCACGGAGCTGGCCGCGACCCTCGCGCGCCCCATCTACAGCGCCTACGCGACAATAGGCATGAGGGCGACAGACTCCGCCGCCTTGAAGAAGGCAGCCGAGCGCGTAGCCAAGGGCGAGGCGGAGCCCATGAAGCCGTTTAACATAGGGCTGAGGGGGCCATGAAGGTCAAGGTAGAGGTCAGAGGTCTGCAGCTGCCCGGCGCGAGGCCCGGCGCCGCCGTCGAGGCCGCCTACGAGTTCGACGCTTTCGATCTGCCGGAGCAAGAGCTGTTCCTGCCGGGACACGGCCTCTGCGCCAGTTGCACCATTGGCGTTATCGCTAGGCATATGCTCAAGGTGCTAGGCCCCGACACCATAGTGGTGAACCCGACTGGGTGCGCCGAGGTTTCCACGGTGACCTACCCGCGCACCAACTGGGCCGTGCCTTGGATACACGTGGCGTTCGGCAACGGCGGCTCGGTGGCGTCCGGGATAGAGGCGGCCATAAAGGTGCTCAAGAGGAGGGGCGTGATAGATCCCAACAGGAAGATAAACGTGGTGGTCTTCGCGGGCGACGGCGGCACCGCCGACATAGGCTTCCAAGCCCTCAGCGGGATGCTCGAGCGGAGGCACAAGGTGATCTACGTCATGTACGACAACGAGGGCTATATGAACACGGGAATACAGCGCTCCGGCACCACTCCGCTCTTCGCCTCCGCCACCACGTCCCCCGCGGGGAGGAAGATACCGGGGAACCTCACCCACAAGAAGCCCATGGCCTTGATAGCGGCGGCCCACGGGATACCGTACGTGGCGACGGCGAACCCCGCGTATCTAGCCGACATGACGCAGAAGTTCAAGAAAGCGGCTGAGGTGGAGGGGCCGTCCTTCATCCACGTGCTCCAGTCGTGCCAGCCGGGCTGGCGCTTCGAGCCGAAATACGCCGTAAAGGTGCTCGAGCTCGCGACCGAGACGGGCTACTGGGTCAACTACGAGATAGAGGACGGGGCGTTCCGGATAACGGTGCCGGTCCCCAGGAGGAAGCCGGTGGAGTGCTTCTTGAAGCTACAAGGGAGGTTCAAGCATCTAGGCAAGGAGGAGATAGCGTTCCTGCAGAAGGTGATAGACGAGGACGTGAGGAGGCTGAACGAGATGGCCGGCGGCGAGTTCATAGGCCCTCTCGACCCGGAGGCAAAATGTTGAGCGAACACATACATCTCTTCGCCACGGCGGTTAGAAACGCGTTGAGGGGACCCATAACTATCGATTACCCCAGGGAGGCGAGGGATTACGGCGATAGGCTCCGCGGCTATATAGTCAACGACAAGGAGAAGTGCATCAGCTGCGGCCTCTGCGAGGCCGTCTGCCCCGCCAAGGCGGTGAAGTTCAGCGTGGGTCCAGACGGGAGGCGCTACCCCGGCATAGACTACGGCCGTTGCATCTTCTGCGGATACTGCGTCGACGCGTGCCCCACCGGCAGCCTCAAGCATACGCAGTGGCACGAGGTGATCTGGACCGGCCTCAACACCTTCGCTAAATACGCGGAGGGGGACCCCGAGGAGGTCGACGGAAGGCCCAGGAGGTCTTTGCTATGAACGGGCTGGCCGCCGCGTTGGTGTACCCCGGCATCACGGCCATGTTCGTATACCTACTCGTCGCCGTCTGGCTCGAGAGGAAGCTCGCGGCTAAGGTTCAGTGGCGCTACGGGCCTCTCTACGTCTCCAGGAGGCTGGGAGGGCTCCTTCAAGGCGTCGCGGACGCGGTGAAGCTGATCTTCAGCGAGCTCGTGATACCTTCGTATACCAACAAGGCGCTCTTCGCCGCGCTCCCCCTAGTCGTGTTCTTCGCCGACGCCCTCCCCGTGATGTTCATACCGGGCGCCTCGGATCTGATCATATATAGATCTCAGTACGGCCTGGCCTACATCTTGGTGATATTGTTGTTGACAACGCCGGCGATAGTGGCCATGGCGTGGGTCGAGGCGGATAAGTTCACATATATAGGCGCTTTGAGGGAGATCTTGATAGAAGCCGCCTACGAGGTCCCCCTAGCGTTGTCGATCCTAGCCATGATGATACTCTACGGCCCGGACCCCGTGGGCGCAGTCCAGGCGCAGAAGGTGCCGGGGATCCTCGCGAACCCGCTGGCCTTCTTCGCCTACTTCGTCTCTGCCGCCATGGCCACCAGCAGATTCCCCTTCGAGATACCCGACGCCGACACGGAGATAGTGTTCGGGCCGTACACGGAATACGGCTCCTCGCTCCTGCTGGCCTCCTTCGGCGCGAACTACGTGGCGCTTTACTCTTTCTCGTTGCTCGGCGCCTTGTTGTTCCTAGGCGGGTGGTCGCCCGTCGAGGGGCCTCTGGGCGCCCTCGTCATGTTGGCCAAAGCCCTTCTGCTCACGACGGTCTGGCTGTTCCTAAGGGCCGTCTACCCCAGGCTCCGTATAGATCAAGCGTTGAAGCTGGGCTGGGGAAGCCTCTTGGCCATCTCGGTAGCGTCCATAGCGGTATCGGCCGCGTGGAGGATATGGCTTGGCTGATATTCCTAATCGCCCTCCTCGCGTCGCTGGCGGCGTTGTTCCTAGCGCCTAGAGTTCTAGCTCCGAAAGCGCCGGCCGAGGCCAAGGAGGCTAGGTTCGAGGCGGGCAACCCGCCCTACGGGAGGGCCAGGAAGAGGATGGCCATGCAGTACATGACGTATGTATACCTAGCCGTAGGCGTCGAGTCCGTGGTGGGCATGTCCATAGCTTACTACATCATGGACCCCGGCTCCCTCTGGGCGGCTCTAGCGGTTATAGCGGCCGCCGGCGCGACGGCCTATATCGTCGCGAGGGAACATGGCCGTTAGGAAGGTCAAGGACTTGATAGGGCTGGCCGCGAGGTGGGGCACCAAGTGGTCGCTGTGGCCGCCCCATCTCGTCACGGCGTGTTGCGGCGTGGAGCTCGCGCACGCCTTCGGCCCCGCGTACGACGCCGAGAGGCTCGGCGTGTTGCCCATGCCCTCGGCGAGACACAGCAACCTGCTCATCATAGAGGGGACCATAACGTTGAAGATGGCTAAATTCGTCAAGTGGGTCTACGAGCAGATGCCCGAGCCTAAGTTCGTCGCGGCCATGGGCGCCTGCGCAATAAAGGGCGGCGTCTTCTACGGCTCCTACCACATGGTCCCAGCCTCCAACGTGGTGCCCGTAGACGTGTATATCTCGGGCTGTCCCCCGACGCCCGAGGCCCTGCTCAAAGCGATAGAGAAGATACAGAACAAGCTCTACGAGGCGCCGGGCGGGAGCCGCCGCGCTGGAGGCGACGGCGTGAAGACGAACGAATGGCCTTTCGACAAGAGGCCCGGCTCCACGTTCTTCGTGGAGAGGGAGGAGGAGCTGGCGCCCGGCGAGAAGGGGCTGGTGCTGGTGGTGGGGCCTCAACATCCGGGCTCCGGCCACATGAGGCTTTTCGTCGTCCTCGACGGCGATATAATCGTCGACGTGAGGCCGGACCCGGGCTTCGTGCATAGAGGCGTCGAGAAGCTGGCCGAGAGGAGGCCGTTCTGGACCGTGCCTCCCCTCGTGGAGAAGGTCTCCATAATGGACTCCACCAACGCCATCCTGCCCTACGTCCACGCCGTGGAGAAGGCCCTCGGGCTCCAGCCCCCGCCTAGGGCGAAGATCCTCAGGTCCATAATGGCGGAGCTGGGGAGGATAAGGACGCATCTCTACGACCTCGCTCTACACGGCATATTCATAGGCCACTCGACGGCCTTCATGTGGGGCTTCGGGATGGGCGATATGATCGCGGAGGTACAAGCCAAGGTGACGGGGGCGAGGACCACGTCGGCCTACCCCATACCCGGAGGCGTGAGGAGGGACTTGACCACCGACGGGAGGCAAGCGTTGGAGAGGCTCCTGGCCAGGTTGAAGCCGGCCCTCAGCGACTTCGAGAAGCTCTTCCTGAAGAACCCCTTGGTCAAGGCGAGGCTCGAGGGCGTGGGCGTGCTCGACCCCAAGAAGGCCGCCGAGCTCGGCGCCGTCGGGCCTCCGGCGAGGGCCTCCGGCATAGCATACGACGCGAGGATCCAATCGCCCTACGACGGCTACGAGCTTATCAAGCCCGAGATGGCCGTGGAGAAGGCAGGCGACGCCATGGCCCGCGTAGCCGTGAGGTGGTCCGAGATATGGGCCTCCGTGGAGTACATCGAGGAGGCCTTGAGGGCGTTGCCCGACGGAGATATAATCGACGAGGCCTTGATATCGCTGTCGCCTAACTTCAGGAGGGAGGGCGTCGCCGGGATATTCGGCGTGTTGACGCAGTTGAGGCCGGAGCCCGGCGAATACCACGGGCTGGTCGAGATGACGAGGGGAGCCGCCTACGTCTTCATCTCCTCCACGGGCTCCCCCTACCTCAAGCGCGTCAGATTCGTGACGCCGAGTTGGCGCAACCTTAGGCCCATGGCGGAAGCCATGAAGGGATACAGGCTGGCCGACCTCCCCGCCATCTACATGTCCTTCGGGTACTTCCCGCCGGAGGCCGATAGATAGCTTTAGCCGCGCAATCCGCCGATCTTTACTAGGCGCTCTCCAGCCCAGCGATGTCGCAAATAGGCGCGCCCCAATGAGAAGGGCTATCGGGAAACAAGTAGCGGAGTTTCTCAGCCCTTCATGAAGCCGCCCAGTATCCCCGTCACGTAGTATTTCTGCAACGCCAGGAATATTATAATGGGGGGCAACACGGCGACTGCGGCCGCCGCGGCCATCAAGGTGACGTTGACGAAATACGAGGAGACCGAGTTCGCGATGAAGACGGTGACGGGGAACAACGCTTGGTTCCTTATGAAGACGAGGCCGAAGTACAGATCGTTGTAGACGAAGACGAACTGTATCGCGGCGACGCTTATTATCGCCGTTATCATCACGGGGAACACGACGTTTGCGAATAGCCTGAAGTCGGAGGCCCCGTCTATCTCCGCCGACTCCACCAGCTCCTTGGGCAACGACGCTAGGAAGTTGTAGAAGAAGAAGGTCACCCAAGGTAGCGCGAAGGCCGTGTGGACCAACACGACGCCTAGATACGACTGCATGATCCACTGGGCCATGTTGTAGAGGCCTAAGACGGGCGTGGTCACCGCTTGTTGAGGCAAGACCTGGAGTATGTACAACACGGGCGCCCATATGTCGCCGCCGGGTATGTGGCGCCTCCTTATGGAGAACGCGAGCGCCATGCCCAGAACTATCGGGAGGGCCGTCGCCGAGGCCGCTATGGCCAAGCTGTTCAACACGTAGCGGTATATATGCTCCTTGACCAACTCGACGTAGTTGTGGTCTGTGAACGCCTTGAACCCCCACCAGCCGTAGAGGACGGCCGTCTCGTACGGAGTCGCCGACGCCAGAACGGTGGCGATTAGCGGGAAGACCCACCCAACGGCCACCAACGCGGCGAGCAACGTGTACACTACTGTTTGGATCTTCATCTCCTCCTGAACATCAACAACGTGAGGGGTATGGCTATGGCGACCACTATGGCCGATATCACGACTATCACGGAGTTGGCGTAGCCCCAAGCGCCGTAGGAGTAGTTCTGGTACATGTAGTACAACATGACCGAGGCCCCGCCGGGGGCTCTCAGCGTATACACGACGTCGAATACCTTAAGCGTTAGTATCGACAACATGACGAAGGACACCACGTGGGCGGGCCTCAACAGCGGCAGATATATCTTCGTGAACCTGGTGAGGAGCGGGGCTCCGTCTATCCAAGCGGCCTCCAAGACGCTCCTCGGTATTATGGAGATGCCGGCCATGTACACTATAGTGGCCAGGGGCGTGGAGCTCCAGATAGTTATCAAGATCATCATGAGGAGGCCCGGCCAGTAGAGGCCGAAGACGTTTAGCTTATTGCCGAAGAAGACGGCGTTTATGAACCCCGTGTTGGACGCGAACAACATATAGCCGAACATGAACGCGGCCACCGTGGGCGGTATCGCCATAGCCGCGAAGACCAAAGTCCTAAACGCGCGCGCCCCCTTCGTGTGCTCGTTGGTCAACAAGAGTGCGAAGAGCATGCCGAGGAACATAGAGGCCGGGACGTTGACCGCCAGCCAGATTAGGTTCGTGTAGAAGGACTCGAGGAAGAGGGGATCCGTGAAGAGGTAGGCGTAGTTCTGTAGGCCGAGGAATTTAAAGGCGGGCGTGAACCAGTTCGCGACGGGGCCCCAGTTGGTGAAGCTGGACGCTACATCGAGCGCGAGGGGGTATATGATGTAGATAAAAAGGAAAAGGAGGCCGGGGAGGGAAAAAACGAGGAAGTATATTGCCCTATTGGCCATTACTTCTGCCAACTCGGGAGGGGTATCCCGGCCGCCGCGAGTATAGACGTGACGTTGTACATGGGGCCTGTGTACACGGCGGGGCCCGTGTAGGTCACGCCCTGGCACAAGGGATACGTGGCGTCCCAGTTGGTCTGGTTGTAGATCCTATTGGCCAAGTCCTCCATCTGGCTCAAGTAGGTCAGCCAGTTCGTGGGGTCGGACAACATCTTGGCGAGGGTCGGCCAGAACACTTGTTGCTCGAACTGCGGCGGCATGTTGTCGGCTATGTCGGGCACCAAGTTGTTGCTGAACTGCACCAGCCAGGACTCGACCGCCTTGCTCGCCGGAGGCACCGATATCTTGCCGGAGAGGGCGTCCTCCATGGCGGCCTTGTTGGGCGACGCCGCCCTCCAACCCGACTTGAGGACCTCCTCCTGGAACTCCTTAGACGCCAGCCATATGGCGAACTGTATCGCCAGAGTCTTGTTGTCGGGCACGTTCTTGGGCACCAGCGCCCAGTCGCCGCCCGTCACGACGAAGTATTGGTTCGCCAGCTGCGGGTTGATGGAGGGCGCCATCACGGGCATGAAGGCCGTGTAGTTGTTGTTGAAGAAGGGAGTCCAGTCGCCCATGAAGTACATGGCCACGGTCCCGTTCTTCATCAAGGCGTATACGTCGACGAAGTGCTGGCTGGCCGCGAAGGACGTGGGCCCGAAGGCGCCGGAGGCCACTAGGGATAAGTAGAACTCAAACGCTTGCTCCACTATGGGCGAGGTGTAGCTGATCTTGTGGCACATAATGGCGTAGTACAAGTCCTTGCCGCCCAGCGAATAGACTATGGGCTCGAATATTATCACCAAAGGCCACTGGTCGGCCGCGCCTGTGCCTATGGGCACAACGCCGTTGGCCTTGAGCTTATCGACGTAGCTCAAGAACTGGCCCCAGTCCCACCTCTGGGACACCTCGGTGGGCATCGGTATGCCGTATTTCTGCATGGTGGGCACGTAGGCATATATGCCCGGCTTAGTCCAAGCGTCTACGGGCACTCCATATATGTGGCCGCTCACGTTGACGGGCTCCAGGTAGTATGGTATGAGCTGGCTCAAGAGACCGCTCTGTTGTAGATACGGCGTTAGGTCGGTGAGGTAGCCGCCCTCGGCCAACTGCCTCGCCAAGCTCACCGGGGCGAATATGACCACGTCAAACGGCGGAGTCCCGCTGGTTATCTCCTGCGCCTCCGTCGTGTAATCGGTCGTGCCGACGTATTGGATCTTGACGTTATATTCCTGCTCGAACTTAGATATTAGTTGCTGGAATATCTTCCCCTCCGGCGTGGCGGCGCCCCACGGCCCGTAGACCACCAACACTTGTTGCGCAGCCGAGGTGGAGGTCGCGGGCGGGGTCGTTGTCGACGTAGTAGTCGTCGAGGGCGCAGTGCTTGTCGATACGGCGGACGTCGTAGCGGTGCTCGGAGAAGCCGCCGGGGTTGGGGCAGGCGGCCTCGTGGCAAGATACGCAACCAAGCCGACCACGATTACGACAACGACTACAATAACTGCGGCGGTAGTCTTGGATATTCCATGGATCATGAGAATATTATTTTTCCCAGGTATTTATTCGTTAAATTTCTTTACATATGTTTAGTTAAAATAACATAATTAAAGTAATTAATATATTGTAATTCATGAAAAATCTATTTTTTATTGCTGACTAAGCCAATTCTACTTCACTGGCTTTTCGCTGGCGTTTTCATTACGAGGAAGGCGACGCCCGCCAAGATAAACGCTATGAGCAATAGGATCGCTCCGACGAGTATTATCGTCAACACGGCGCCCCAATAGTAGAGCGTCCCCGCCGTCTCGAAGAGGTTCTCGCCGCTCTTTTTGGCCATGGCCGTCATGATGTTCCTAAACCTCCGCGCCGACATGAGGTAGAATATCCACGCGATTACTAGGACCACGATCAGCCCCACTATCGAGATGACGCTGGCGAAGAAATGCCCCGACATCAAGGCGCCGATCGATAGAACCCCCATAGCGCCGCCTGCGGCAAGCACGATAAGCGCTATCACGGCGAAGATGAACCAATACACCGCATCCGACCTCATGGATTGATCGCCGTAGAAATCAGCCAGCGATATAAGCCCCACCAGGAGGAGCACGACGCCTATTATCCCGATCACGCTATGCGCGAAGGGGCCTGCCGCCGCCAATATCGCGCCTACGCCTGCTATTAATTTAGCTATTTCAGGCTCCATGACGCGACCACGTCCTTAATATAAACGTTCGTAGATATATCGAGGCAAAATTTATTAATAGGCCTCGCGGGGGGCCTCGTGGCTTCCGATATATCGGGCAGGGCGGAGGTCTACGATATTAGGTACGCCTGGAGGGCGGCGCCGATATTAGGCTCGGTGGCTCTAGTCGTGATGTATACAGAGGCCATGTTGATGCCGTCCCTCCCAAAGATACAGGAGGAGTTCAACGTGACGCCCGCCGAGGCCTCCTGGATCCTTACGATATATTTAATCGTGGGGACCATAAGCGCGGCTCTCTTCGGGAGCTTGGGCGATATGTACGGCAAGAAGAGGATGTTGGTCTTAGTCCTCTCGATATACTCCATCGCCGTCACCTTCACGGGCTACGCCCCGTCCTTCCCCCTACTCCTCCTGGCCCGCGCCCTCCAGGGCCTGGGCATGGCCATGTTCCCCCTCGCCTTCTCCTTGATCAGAGAGGAGTTCCCGCCGGAGATGGTGCCCACAGCCCAGGGCATCGTCAGCGCCATGTTCGGAGCCGGCATAATAGTGTCGTTGCCTCTCGGCGCTTATATAAGCCAGTACTTCGGCTGGCGTTATACCTACCACACCGTCACCCCCTTCGCGGTCCTCATGACGATCCTCATAGCTATCTTCATAAAGGAGAGTAGATATAGGACGCCGAGGCGTATAGATTACGTTGGCATAGGCCTCTTCGCACTTACCGCCTCCTCCTTCCTCGTCGCGGTGTCCGAAGCCCCCAACTGGGGCTGGACGTCGGGACAGACCCTCGCCTTCTTCGCCCTGGCGGCCGCGTCCGCTTTGGCTTTCTTCGTCCAGGAGGCCACGATAGACGAGCCCTTCATACCTAGGGATATCCTCAATAGAAACGTAATCGCCGCAACCATCGCGATCTTGATGGTCGCCTACGCCTTCCAGATGAGCAGCCAGAATATGTCGTATCTCTTCGAGATGCCTCCCCCCTACGGCTACGGCCTCTCGATACTCGACACAGGCCTCTACATAACGCCTATGGCGATAGTCCAAATAATAGGCGCCCCCATAGCGGGAAGGCTCTTGTGGAGAGTCGGCGCCAAGAAGATGTCCGTAGCCGGCATCATCTTGGCGGTGCTAGGCTTCCAGCTGGCGTCCGCCTACGCCTACTCCGGCGTCTGGAGGCTCATAGGCTATATGTCCATAGGCTTCCTGGGCCTAGCCCTCCTCAACGTATCGCTCATAAACCTCCTCACATTCTCCGTCCCCAGGTATAGGCTCGGCGCCGCGACCGGCCTCAACACGGTCTTCAGGAACTTCGGATCCGCCATAGCCCCCGCCGTGGCCGGCACCGTGCTGACCACGTTCACAACGACGGCGTATTACTCCATGGGCGGATACACGGCGTTCTTCACCGTGCCGTCCTCAACTGCTTACTCCATAAACTTCGATATAGCCACGGCGATGTTCCTCCTGGCCCTCGTGCCGATAGCTCTAGCCAAGGAGGTCTTCACGAAGGAGGCCAGGGAGCAGTTCAATAACTCCAGGAGAGGCGGCCTAGCGGAGGCGGCCGGTTAAATATAGGACGGCCATCAGGTAGCGCCTCAGCTCCTGCGTGATCAAGAAGTTCCGCCTCACGTGCTCGCGGCCCGCCTCGCCCATCTCCTCCCTGATCTTTCTGTTCCTCAGTAAGTATACTAGGTAGTGCGCGGCGGCCTTGGGGGTGTCCACGAGGAAGCCCGTTACGCCGTTGATCACTTGAATCCTTATGCCGCCCGTGTTCCCTCCTATGACGGGCCTCCTCTTCCAGAGCGCCTCGCTGACGGTTAGGCCGAAGCCCTCCCTTATGGATTTCTGCATGACCACGGTGGCCGCCCTCTGGAAGGCGTTGACCTCTACATGGCTGTTGGGCGGGAGCATGAGGAGGTGTATGTCCCTATCGTCCCCGGCGGCCTTCACGGTTTCTTGATACACTATCTCGCCCTCCGGGTCGTCGGTGGCTGGGCTGCCCAAGTAGACGAGCTGTAGGTCCGGCACGTGGCGCTTGGCCAGGCGATAGGCCTCTATGACGCCCACGGGGTCCTTCGCTCTATCGAATCTAGACACCTGGAGGACGATGGGCCTATCTAGGTCCACATCGAAGCGGCTCACTATTCTGTGCACGGTCGTCTCGGGGAGCGGGATGTTCTTGGGGCTGAGCGGATCGATCGACGGCGGTATGGCCATCTGAGGTATGTCGAGGTCGTCCCTCGCGAACTCAGGTATGGACACTATCATGCCGTTATACTGCGAGACGTAGCGCCTCAAGAAGCCCCACACCTTCGGGTGCGGGTTGCTGATATCTATGTGGCAACGCCATATCCAAGTGCCCTTCCTCCTGTATTTTATAAGCCCGGCGGGCTGGGGGTCGTGGATGAACACAACGTCGTAGTCCAGAGGCACCTCGCCCGCGTTTATCTCCTGCCACTTCTCGTATATCTTGAAGTACTCGTCTGGAACCTCGCCCTTGCCGGTCTGAAGCGCGTTGTGGAAAGTCTTGGTGGCCGTGAAGAACTCCATGTCCCCCCTTATCACCTTCCACTCCACGTTGAGGCCCAGCTCCCTCATGAGCGGGACGAGCCTGTGGAGTATCTCGGCCACGCCTCCCCCGGCCGCCGTGGAGTTCACGTGTAGGATCGAGAGGTCCTTGAGCCTCTCCGCGTATTTGATTATGGCGTTGAGCTCGTGCTCCCCTATGAACTCAACGTAGCGCTCGATCATAGGAGCTCCCTCTCCAGCACCCTTATTATCTCGGCCTTGAGCTCGTGCTCGTTGTTGAATATCAACGGGTCTATCCTCGAGAGGGCCTCCGCGACCTCGACGAGGCCGAACTCCTCCTCAAGCCACTTGGAGAACTCGTTCCTCCCCACCCCGTCCAGGACCCTCCTGGTTATGAAGTGGTAGGCCACGGACTCGGCCGGGGCCGCGCCTATGGCGTCGAGGAACTCCGCGAGGGTCTCGGCCTTGAGGCCCACCTCGTAGGGCACCGGGACCATGCTGACGAACACGAACTCCCTCCTCGCCGGCCTCTCGTCGGCTCTGGGCTCCAGCACCGAGAGCAGCTCCTTCCTGATGTCCTCTATGGTGGCGGGCTCCGCGCCCGATATGCTCGAGAGCTCAATGGCCAGCTCCTCGTCGTTTAGCTCCTCGGCGACCCACACGGCGAAGTCGTTGGAGAAGTAAGGCCTCATGAGGTGCTTGGCGAAGACCGTGTGGAAGACGTGGTGGAACAAAGTGCCTGCGTCCGCCTCCCTTATCCCTTGGGCCAGCTCCCTCAAGTTCCGCGCCCTCCTCTTGGTATATAGCGAAATGTAGTAAGCCGATCTAAACACGAACGGCCTCTTGGCCCTCCTTTCTAGGTTCGCCACGTTATTTTTACACTATAAAAATTTTAGCCAACCCGCCGCGGCCTAGGCGACCCGCCTACGGGCGGCCCTCGCGGCCTACGTACTCCTCGGCCAACACCTTGGCCTCGCCGTAGGAGACCTCAAGGCCTTTCAACTCCACAGTCTTATCGCCGCACCTCACCTCCACCGCGGGCTTCGTCGAGATCACGGCGACCCTCCACTTGGGCTTCACGTAGTCCATCAACTTGCCGCCTCCCTCAAGCCTCGCGTAGACCTCCCCCTCGGCCTGCGGCCTCTCGCCGCACTCGACGACGCCGGTCGCCACGTAGAAACGGCCCTCCCTCCGCTGGGCGCCGTGCGCCCTGTAGAGGATAACCGCCGCGACGTGGGTACAGATATCCCGCGCCCTCCTGGGCCCCCACTCGGTGAGGTAACAGGTGCAGATCCACCTCTTCTCCCTCTCGGACCACCACACCCTATACTCGGGATATCTATCGCCGAGCTCGGGCCTCCCCCTCACGACGTAGTACCCCGGCCCCTCCGACACGTCGACGACTCTGGCGAGGGCTCTCCTCAGCCAGCTCCTGGACTTCCCCGGAAACTTCCTCCGGAGGGGCTCCAAGGGATCCTCCACAATAATATCTAATTCAATTCAAATCTATTCTATATCGAGGAAGCCGTCCTCCGTGATCTTGACCTTATACGTCTTGAGGGGCGGTTTGATCGACTCGAACTCGCAGGGGACCTCGGGCCTCACGATAGGTTTCTCTACCATTTCGCCGGTCCTTATGTCGTACTTAGCCTTGTGGGCGGGGCAGATCGCCAGATACCCATCCACCTCGCTCAGAAGCGCGCAGCCCATATGGGCGCACACCGCGTCTATGCCGTAGAGCCCCTCTGGCCTCTTAACGACGAGGATAGGCCTTCCCTTGAACCAAACCAGGATGTGATCCCTCTCTTCGAACACCTTGGCCAATATCCTGACCTTCATGAGGCTCGATCTATCAATTATATTTGAATATTAGGTCTCTGTGCTCGTCGCGGTCGAGGGGTGTAGAAAAGGGGGCTGGAGGCTATACGGCGGCCTCCTCGACGTACCATTCGAGCACCATGTCGTGGGCGTCCGCGAGCCTCAACGCCAGTTTATATGCGGAGATCCAATCGTCGAACTGCCCCGCGAGCTCCCATCCTTCGTCTAAAAGATCTAGGTCGTCCTCCTTGCCCGAGATGAGGATTCTCCAATTCTTTTCATCTACGAGCACCCGGTACATGTATACGGGAAGTATACGGGTATTTAAGACCCTCAGGCGAAATAACGCGTTCCTCCCCTGAGTACATTGAAACTTTTAACGACCTCTACCGTGCGGATTTTGCACATATAGAATCTGATTTTAATTCGGATTTATCTCCCGATATGCCCGAGAAGAAAGTACCCAAGGGGACGAGAACCTACGAGAACCTCAAGATAGGGTTCCAAGGGGAGTCCATGGCCAACAGGAGGTATTTGTATTACGCGAGGCTGGCCCGCGAGAAGGGCCTCAACGAGTTAGCTGAGGTCTTCGAGAAGACCGCCAACGCCGAGACTGGACACGCCTTCGGCCACTTGATGTTCCTCGGCGTCGACCCCGTGGCCGAGATCGAGGTAAACGACGTGGAGGACGCCTTGAGGGCCGCCATATACGGCGAGACCTATGAATGGACCCAGATGTACCCCGGCTTCGCCAGGGTCGCGAGGGAGGAGGGGTTCCACGAGGTGGCGCAGTGGTTCGAGGCTCTGGCCAAGGTGGAGAGGTTCCACGCGGGGAGGTTCAACGAGGCGTTGGATAGGTATCTCAAGTCTAAGGGGGTGGGGACCGAGGTCGAGGACGAGGTGTTGGTCAAGTGATGGACCTCAGGGAGCTGGCGCGTTCTATAATTCCGCCGAGTCGGTATGGCGAAATTAGAGGCGAGGTCGTAGAGGCCGTGGCTAAGTATAAACAATATAGATATCTCGATGTGGGCAGGATGACTCTGCTCTTCGAAGACGCCGTGACTGTGTGGTTCCAGATCGAGGAGGCTCTCTACATGGAGGGGGAGGAGGGCGAGGAGCTGGTCCGGGAGGCCGTGGAGGCCTATAGGCCGATCGTGCCGAGGAGGGGGGAGGCCTCCATAACGTTGATGGTGAACATATACGACGAGGGGGAGCTCAGAGGGCTGTTGCCGAAATACGCCGGGATCCAGAACGCAGTGTCCCTCATATTCGATGGACGGGAGGTCGAGGCGCGCCCCGTGTTCCCCGAGGATTACGCCGAAGGCGCCTTGCCCCGCACTATACATTACCTAAAGGCGCCTCTACTCGAGGGCGGGCCCGCGGCGATAGCCTTGAGGCATCCAATGGCCTCGTCTGTGGTTCAGCTCAGCCGCGACGCCATCTCGGCGATACGGAGCTCCATGACCGCCGAGGAGACGGACTGGGCCTAGATAAGATAGGCGCGGCTCTCTCCAGGGCCGACGGCTTTTTGATAGCCTCAACCTCGCGTCGAAACGCTCTAGCCTCTTCCGTTTACTAGGAATCCTTTATTTAGTAACTTCCTTAGTAGGACGTGGAGAAGGTGAAGGTGACCAGGAACTATCAGATAACTATCCCCGCCTCCATTAGGGGGGCTCTCGGCATCAAGGAAGGGGATGTATTGGAGGTCTACTTGAGGGGCGAGGAGATAGTCTTGAGGAAGGCCAAGGCCAGCAGGCCCAGGATCAGGCTGGGCAGGAGGCTGACGCTGGAGGAGATCGAGGAGGCGATCGAACGTGGCGAGGGCGGTTGTTGATACTAACGTCATCATCTACGATTACGTGGAG
>CAYFGI010000012.1:0-2950 GCA_964342785.1 uncultured Thermoproteaceae archaeon | reverse complement strand
TCCCTAGCGGCTTGCACGTACCTCCTGGCCTTCTCCCTATCGATCCGTCCGTCGCTCCCCTTTATGTAGGTCCCCACTATGAAGCCGTAGGCCCCGGCGAATTTGCTTAAGTTCTCCGGCGTCGTCCCGCTCCCCACGTAGATGGGCAGGCCCGATCTAGCGGCCTCGGCTATATGTGAGGGATCCGGCGGAGAGCCGGTCCTGGAGCCTGTCAGGATTAGCGCCGAGGCGCCTCCCCTCTCGGCGCAGTCCAGTGCCACCTCCGAGATAGGCCTCTCGTGGAGAGGCGATCCATGTTTGACGTAGATATCGGCCAGGACGGCCACGTCGGCTCTCAGCCTAGCGATCACCTCCGCCACCTCCCGGGCGACCGGCTCCAGTATCCCCTCGGGGGCGGACACCACCTCGCATAAAGCGTTGGCCCTCACGAAGGAGCCTCCGGCTAGAGCCGCGACCGCCGCGGCCTCAGGCGCCGAGTTCCTCAAGATGTTGACGCCGACGGCTATGGAGACGGACTTGGCCACCTCCCGGGTCAACACTGCCATCGCTGCTATGGTCTCGGGATCCCGGGCTCTAGGCTTGAAGGGGGAGTCGTTGAAGTTCTCTAGGATCAAGCCGTCGAACCCCGCCTCCTCCAAGGCCTTGGCGTTGACCACGGCGAAATCCACCAGCTCCTCGAAACGCCCATCGTATCTAGGCGAGCCGGGCAGAGGCGGTAGATGGACGACCCCCACGACCCTCGGGAGCTTCATTTAGCCGTGGCCTTCTTCACCTCGTATCTAGCGAAGACGTAGCCGCATTGAGGACATCTCTTCACGACCACGGGGCCCTCCCTGACTATCTCCTCGTCCACTGTCTTCTTACAGACGGGGCAGTACCTCCTGGCCATATATCCGCTGGGGCCGCGTTTTAAATCGACGCGGGTAATACTAATAAAAGACAGGGATAACCTGTGGAGCCCCGCTCTATATACGACGTAACCGACGAGGGAGACCGCAGGGAGGCCGCCTACTTTATATCTAGGGGGGAGCTCGGCTTCGCCCTAGCCGTGCCGGAGGATCTCGACGTGAGGCAGATCGAGGATCTCTTCAAGAAGGCCGGGGCCGCCTCGGTGCGGGTAGACGCCTCGAGCTGGCCTCGGGAGATCTTCGTAGAGACCGATAAAGGCGGATACCGCCTCAAGAAGGTCGAGGAGGGGGTCTACCGCCTCGAGGCTACGACGTAGCCTAGGCCCGCCTCCACTGCCGCCTCCCGCGTCGTTGTGAGCTACCTCCTGGCGGCGGCCACGAGGGCTATGGACGCTGCGGCGAACAACGCGGAGAAGACAGGCGATAGCTGCATCGCGTTGATGTCGATAAGATAGCCGTAGAGGCCGCCGCTTGCCAGATAGCCGAGGCCGAAGGCCGCGTTGACGAGACCCAGCGCCGTGGCTCTGGCGGCGTCTTCGAGCTCCACCGCTCTGGCCTTGGCTATTATGTCGGCGTAGGACGTCGCCGCGGAGTAGGCCAAGGCCCCCGCGACGCCGAGCGCCAGCCCTCCGGCGGAGAAGGCCGAGGTCGCGAGGAAGGCCGCCGCCGGGCCTAGGTAGAGAGACCAACGCGCCGATTCGTAGAGGCGCCCCCACGCCAGAGACGCCGGTATCTCGAAGGCCATGGCGGCTAGATATACGGCAGATCCCATCCAAGCGGCGCCCGGCATCTCGTACATCTCCAGGCTTATATGCATCAACGAGGCGCCGAACAAGAACTGGGACGCCGCGAAGAGGACTAGGGGCCTTCTGAGGACCCCGCGCCTCCTCTCGCTCCTGGTCGGCTTGACCCCCTGCCTATAGGCTAGGGCCAGGAACCCCAGCGCCGCGAGGCCCGGGAGGGCTAGGAGCAAGAAGAGGCGGCTATATGGAAGACCTACGGCGAGGAGCAGAAGAGACGTCAAGGAGCCCAGAACGGCCCCTATCTGGTCCAGCGACGCGTGGAGGCCGAAGGCGAGGCTCTGCCTCCCCCCGCCGGCGGCCGAGATTATGGCGTCCCGCGCCGGGGTCCTCAAGGCTTTGCTCGTCCGCTCCAACATGACCAGCGCCGCCACGACGCCCAACCACGGCGCGAAGGCGAGGCCCGCGATTGCGGCGACCTGCAGGGCGTATCCGGCGAAGGTCTCGCCCCAATAGCCTCCCCGCCTATCGGCCAGAGGCCCCGTGGCGAACCTGAGCAGATAGCCTAGGGAGTCCCCTACGCCGAAGATGAGGCCCACGGCGAGCGCCGAGGCGCCTAGAGCCTTCATGTATTGAGGCAACGCCGCCCTGGCCCCTTCATACAGCCAGTCGGCGAAAAGCGAGGTTAGGCCCAACAGTAGGATCAACCTATAGTTGAGGCCTCGCATAGACCGAAGATACGGGGCGCCTAAAAAATGAGCCCGGTGTTGCTCTGCCCCATGTAATAAAGGATAATAACACGTGGCGAGATCTTCAATATGCCCAAAAGGGCCATCCCGTTGAGGGTCTCCGACGTCATGGTGAGGGAGGTCGTATCAATGGGTAAAGACGCCAAGTTGAGGGAAGCCGCAAACACCATGTACGAGAAGAAGATAGGCAGCATCGTGGTGGTGGACGAGTCGGGCAAGCCCGTGGGCATCGTGACCGAGAGGGACGTGGTCTACGCCTGCGCCAAGGGGCTATCGGCCGACACGCCGATATGGATGATAATGACCGAGAACCCCGTAACCATAGGGGAGGACGCGCCTCTGGTGGACGCCGTGGAGAAGATGAGGGAGCTCAACGTGAGGCACCTCCCGGTGGTGAGCAAAGAGGGGAAGCTGGTCGGGATATTGAGCGTGAGGGACGTGTTGGATCTGGCGGCCTTCTTGATCAGGATAAGAGAATAGGGGAAAAAGAGGGGGTTTTTACGAGCTGAATAGCGCTTGTCCTTGCGGGAATACTGTTATTTGTCCGGTGGTG
>CAYFGI010000011.1:0-27918 GCA_964342785.1 uncultured Thermoproteaceae archaeon | reverse complement strand
TTGCATACCTCCCTCGCCATTTGGCGGGGATCGTCGAAATATCTCACGACGGCGGTCCTCCTCTCGTCTATATAGTCCGGGAAGGCCTTCTGTAGGTTGTCGGAGGCGAGGCCTGTGTTCGTCAATACGAATACGGGCTTGCCCATGGCGTAGCCCATCAAGACCTCTATCATGGTGCCCGCCGCTCCGCCGAACGCGACGACGACGTCGGCGGATCGGATCAACATGACGCTGCGGCACCGGTACTCGCAGCCCGTCTTCACCCCCACGACCCCCTCGGGCATCTCGACGTCTTCTCTCTCTATGGGGAGGAACGCCACCACGAGGAGGCCTCTGCGCAGGGCCTCGTCGACTATCCGCTTCATGAGGCCCCAGTACCCGCCCACGAGGATCGCCGGCTTAACGCATTTCACTAGCTCGTCGAAGAACTCCTCGATCTTAGGCGCCAAGTGCTCCGAGTCGGTGCTGTGGGCCGCTACCGCGAGCTTCACTGAGGGGATAAGGCGGGGTAATTAAAGGTTTAGGAGAACAAGAGCCTATAGAGGGCTAGGCACTCCTTGGCGGTGAGCCCCTCGCAGGCCTTGCCGGGGCGGCAGAAGTCGGCTAGGCTGTTCACGAACTTAACGGCGTCCTCTATATGTTTAAAGAAGGCCGAGGCGAATATGGCGCCGCTGTAGGTCCTTTTGATGATCGTCGCTCCTAGGTCCTCTAGTATCCTGGGCGCGGCCATCACTACGGGGCAACCGCCTCTGAGCGAGATCCCCAGGTCGATCCCGCCCTCGCATATGTAGAGGTCCAGGTCCTTGCTGGGGCCTACGAGGTATGCATATATACAAGCCCCCCTGAGGTCTGCGTCCAAGACCTTGGGCTCCACGAACTTATATACGGCGTCTATGAGCTCCGGCGCCCTTCTGGAGACGCACTCGAAGGCGGCCAACGCCCCCTCGTAGCCTTTCAACGTGAACAAGGCGTTGCCGTACCTCAAGCTGACGGAATCCCCGCGTATATTGACGTGTGTGAGCCTCCGCCCCTCTATGCTGCAATACGGGGCGTTTAAGCTAGTGACGCGCCACGCGGCGGCCCACGAGGCGGCGAGCCCCGCCAAGACGGCTATCGATACGAAGTGGAGGCCCTTGGCCCAAGCGAAGGCGGCGGCCGCGAGGAACAATAGGAAGCCGCCCCGCTCGAGGAAAAAACGATAGAAGCCCAGGAACAGCTTCACGCCATATCCGATTCCGATCTATATATTTCTTGTCCCCGATCTCCAGGCCGCCTCCCGTCGTCGCGGCTCTGCTCCGGCCTCCGGACGCGGCGGCGTTGGGCTTCAGCCCACGAGATGGCATATATTCTCAAGACTTCCCGGTATTGATGCGGATAGATGAGACGACATTAAGGAAGAGAGTAAGGACGTTGGGCGAAAGGCTCGCTCAGCTCGGCTACGACGCCTATTATCTGACGAACCCCGAGAACATCTTCTACCTAACTAACTACGCCTTCCTCCAGACCGAGAGGCCTTTGGCCGTCCTCGTGGATGTAGAAGGCCGCTTGGCCTTGTTCGCGCCCATGGTGGAGTACGAACACTTCTCTCTGAGGTCTCCGCTGTCCGCTGAGGAGTACTACTACTTCGACTACCCGGGCGAGGTGCACCCGGTTAAGTTCATAGCCGAGAGGATCAAGGAGCTGGCCAGGGAGTGGGGGCTGAGGTCAATCGCCTTGGAGAACCCAAGCGGCGCCACCGGCGGCTGGGGCTACCGAGGTCCCGCCTTGGCGGAGCTCCTAAGCCCTCTTAAGATCTCCGTCGAGCCGCATCTCGTCGAGGAGATGCGTCTAGTTAAGGACGAGGAGGAGATAAAGCTGATAGAGGAGAGCGGCAGATGGGCCTCGAGGGGGTTGGATATAGCTAGGGGGCTGATGGCCGAGGGCAAGTACGATTGGGAGGTCGCCTTCGAGGCGAGCCTGGCCTTGAGCAAGGAGATGGCGAGGTCGCTGGGACCCGGCTACATGCCTATGCGCGAGTCCGCGCCTGGCTTCGTGGGGTTCAGAGGACAACTGGGCGAGTACAGCTACTACCCCCACTCCATATCCGCCCCGCGTCCCTTCAGGAAGGGGGATGTGGTCGGGATAGGGGCCGGCCCCGAGATCGGCGGCTACTACAGCGAGCTGGAGAGGACGTTGGTGATCGGGGCGGCTAACGACGATGTGAAGAAGTACTTCGAGGCTATGTTGGAGCTCAGACACGCCGCTCTTGACGCCTTGAGGCCCGGCGCCACGGCGGCTGAGGTAGATAGGGCGGTGAGGAGGAGAGCCGAGGCGTTGGGGCTCGCCGATAGGTTGAGGCATCACACCGGCCACGGGATAGGGATAGGGTTTCACGAGAGGCCGTACCTAGATATAGGTAGCGACGAGATCTTGAGGCCCGGCGTGGTCGTGACCATAGAGCCTGGTATCTACGTAAAGGGGATCGGCGGCTTCAGGCATTCCGACACGGTCTTGATAACAGAAGACGGCTATAGGTTCCTCACGAAATACCCCGAGGATCTAGGCGAGTTGGTGGTATGACGGAGAGAACTCCTCTTTACATCGCGTTGATATATATGGCGTTGCTCGCCGCCTACGACGCGACCTCGGCTCTAATGCCCCTCTGGGCCTCTGTATATGCCCTAGCCGCGCTCGAGACGGCTTTCTTCCTATCGTTCAGATGGGTTAAGCTTAGGTACTCCAGCAGAGGTTTCTACAACGCCTTGCTTCTTTTCTTCATCTGGTTCATGGGCGTGCTTTTGATCTCGCCTCTGCTCGCCTCCCAGGAGGCCGTTGAGGAGTTGAAGGCTATAAGCGTCGGCGGCTACCTACCCGTGTTGATAACTGTATACATGCTCGAGGAGCCCGTGGTCTCGGAGGCTATATTCAGAGGCATTCTGTTCCAGAGCATGGCCGCCAACAGGAGAGCCCTAGCCTACGTGGTCTCCTCGCTGGCCTACGCTCTGCTCATGGTGGCTCCGGAGACTCCGGCGGATCTCTTAAACGCCTTTATGTATTTCTTGCTGGGGTTGATCTTCGCGTACGCCTACGAGAAAGGCGGCTTCACGTCTGCGTTATTGCTACACGGCATATACTCGGCGCTCTACACGGCGACGTTGGTGCTCTCCGCCGTATAACGATTTATATAGAGGAGGCGGATAAAGCGTGGTCCGGATAACTCAGATACTTAATCTGCCGCCCGAGACCCTCAACAAGGCGCTTCTCCTCGGGGGACCGGGCATAGGGAAGACCGAGGTCACTGAGCAATACGCCAGGGAGCTCGCCAAGAAGGAGGGGAGGACCTTCGTCGATCTAGACCTTATAGACGAGGAGACAGCCCACAAGCTCGCGAAGGACTGCGAGGGCTACTTCGTCTACCTGAGGGTCGCGGCGCCGCATATATTCCCCGAGGACGTCTCGATACCGAAGCCCCTAGCGTCGGGAGACATGATAGATTTCCTAACCCCCGTGAGGCTCAAGATACTATCTAGATGCAGAGGTCTTTTCTTCATAGATGAAATGACTAACGTCAAGAGAGCAGACCAGAGGGTTTTCTTCTACAGCTTGGTTCAAGAAGGCAAGGCAGGCTGGAGCTGGAGGCTTTCGCCCGACGTGATAATCGTGCTGGCCGGCAACCCTCCCTCGATGAGCGTAGACGCCGAGCCTCTGCCGGCCCCCTTGTTAAACAGACTCACCGTGCTTAACGTCGAGCCTCCGACCGTCGACGAGTGGTGCGCCTACATGGAGAGGAAGTTCGGCGACGCCTGGGAGAGAGCCGTCTGCGAGTTCCTCAAGGAAGGGCCTTCGTTCCTCTTCGAGCCCCCCAAGGAGCCTGAAGGGCTCGAGGCGTATCCAACGCCTAGATCTTGGACGAGGCTCGCAGTCCAGCTCCATATACTCGGCGGGGTTAAGGCCGACGAGGACCTCATAGCGGAGATAACATATGGCAACGTGGGGAGATCTACCGGCTCTAAATTCCTCAACTTCTACCTATCTAAGGTCCCTAAGGAGTTTTTTCGAAAGACCTCTAGAGCTGTGGAAAAAGTTTGATTTGGAGCAGAAATTGATAGCCGCGTCGTTGTACGCCAAAGCCCTCGTCGATAGGTACCTCTCCGGCGGCTCTATCGATCTAAGCCTTTTGGAGCACCTCGCCGAGGAGGAGCGCGAGTTCTACGCCTACATCCTCTCGAGCGCCGTGCGGGCCTTCAAGGAGAGGGTAGGCATGAGGCGCGATATGTTGGAGGATTTCGCCAGCAAGCTCCCGCTCAAGGTGAGGAAAGCAGCTGTGAACCTCTGGAGGTGATGCGCCGCCTAGGGCGTTACTCCGCGCGGTTGCCCCAAGAAGGGGGAGCGTTGCTTATGTGGTCTTGTCGACGCGTATAGGCGGTAGGTCGCGATCCGGCTCTGCGGCGTCTATCGCGATGACGGCGTCGTGTCGAGCCGAGCTCGTAGCCCTAAGCCGGACTTAACTCGCGAGGTCTGCGGCGGGGCGTGGATTTAAGTATTGGATTTGGATAGAGATGTGGATATAGGCCGTATAACCGAGGAGTTTCAGAGGATTAAGGAGTATCTTATGTTGAAAGACCCGACGTACTACTTCCTCGTCATGTCCTTCCCCATAGGCTACTCGAAGGACGTGCCGAGGAACGCCTACGCTATGTTTAACGGCAATGCGATCCTCGTGGGGGATCGTTTCTTCCATCAATCCCTCACGGTCGAGAACAGAGCCGCTATCCTTATGCATGAAGTGCTCCACGCCTACCTTGGCCATCTCGAGAGGGCTAGAGATCTCATGAAGATGGGCAAGGCGGAGGAGGCGATGGCGTTCAACGTGGCCGCCGACGTGGTGATAAACGAGAAGCTGGAGGCCGGGGGTTTCGAGGTGCCGTGGGATATGTTGAGGGCAAGCCACGTGGGGATATCCCGGACGGCTGCTCTGAAGATGTCGGCCGAGGAGCTGGCGGCGCGCCTTTCGGGCCTGTCCAGAAGGCAATTGTTGCGTCTCTACAAGCAGTCCTCGAAGATAGCCGAGGGGGAGAGGCAGGTGTCCAACTACGTCCCTATAAACCAAGGCTCGGAGGAGATCAAGCAAGCCGGCGATCCGGGCGAGCTCAGGAAGGTGCTCGAGAGGAAGTTGAGGAGGTTGAGGTCCTTCAAGGAGCCCGGGACCTCGCCCACCGGCCAGATGAGGTACGTAGCAGATGTGGAGAAGCCCTCGCTGGATTGGAGGAGGATCTTGAGGGAGGAGCTCGAGGAGGCGGTCGAGAGCTTGAGGGATATACGTAAGAGGTGGTCGAGGACTTCGCGTAAATCGGAATGGTATCCCTCTAAGATCGGCTTGGGCCCTAACGCCGTGGATGTATACATCCTTTTGGATACCTCGGCCTCTATAGACGACGAGAAGTTGAGGAGGTTCGCCTCAGAGGTCTACGGAGTATTGAGGGCAGGCGCGTCTAGAGTGGTGGTGGTGCCTTGGGACGCCAGAGCCTACGAGCCCATAGAGCTGAGGAGGACAAGCGATGTAGAAAAGATAAAGAGGGGGCTTAGGGGAGGCGGGGGCACGATACCGGACGAGGCCATAAAGTACGTGTTGATAAAGGCGCGTAGGAGGTCCGTCGTCGTTGTTTTGAGCGATTTCGAGCTCGCGGAGACGGGCGAGACTAGAAAGCTTTTCTCGGAGCTGGCCTCGAGGCACAAGGTTATACTAGTCTCGGCGGGTAGAAGCTCCGTGGACTACCCGGGCACGTTCATCAAGATCTCCGACTGAGCTCCGCCGATAGCGTTGCCCATAGCTCCTCGAAGCGGCGCGCCGCCTCGGCCGGATCCACCTCGGCGATGACCTCTATATTCCTCGCCACGCCGCTATCGGTTAAATTCGCCGACGATATCCACGCCCTATCGTCTACTATGTAGATCTTGGCGTGGACGAACGCGACATTCGTCGGCACCACCAAGGCCTTCAAGCCCCTCCTGATGGCCTCTCGGGCGGCGGCTAGCGATCTATTGATCCTCTCCAGCTCGGCCTCCGCGGCTAGGAGCTGCGCCTCGATCCGCCGCAGAGCTCTAACCCTGTAGATAGCCAGAGCGATGCCCGCGGCGGCTAAGCTCGCCGCGGCGGCGAGCAGAAGCCAAGCGTATCTAGGTTCAACGGACTCGAGGTAGGCGAGAGCCAGAGCGAACGAGAAGGAGAGCAGAGGGTCCCTAACGGCGGCTACGCGCGCCGACCCGCGGCGCCTCCTCCAGTAGGCGACCCTCAGAGCCGCATCTTTTAGCTCCTCCTCGCCGTAGAGATCCGCGGCGCGGGCTAGGTCCCTGCCTTCATTATCGGGGAGATCCGTGGTTATCACGCGGACATCCACGCCGGCCAGCGCCTTATCGACTAGAACCTTGACGTAGGAGGCCCCTATCCAAGGCGACGATATCCAGATGCGTCTGGAGGCCGAGGCCACGGCCGCCGCGATGGCTCTGCCCGCTCCTCTGCCGACCTCCACGATAGATAAAACATGTGTAAAAACGATGCAACGCGGCGGCAGGTATTATACAAAAACCATTAAATAGTGCCACAACCCGCCCCTTATGGCTACGAGGGCTGTGCTGGTGTATATCTTAAGCGCTCTCTCTATCTTGATAGGGATACTTATACTGCTCAACGACCTCAACTTCTGGGGCGTGCTCCCCGAGAGCATATTGATTAGGGACATTGCGTTGGTCGCGTTAGGCGTCGCGATCGGCATAGCGGCCCCCCTCCTCTACCGCAAGTTCTCTAGCGAAGCCCAAGCCGAATAAACCTTAAATAGACCTCAGTGGGAGCCGCCATGCCACATCTTCGACGTGCTGTCTCGCCGGCTTGGTGGCCGATACCGAGGAAGATAGGCGGAGTTTGGACCGTAAGGCCTTCGACAGGCCCGCATAGCCTCAGCCGCTCCATGCCTCTCGCTATATTCGTGAGAGACGTCTTGCGTTATGCTAAGACCCTCAAGGAGGCTCGCTACATAGTGGCCAGAGGCTACATCAAGGTGGATGGGAGGGTCAGAAGGGATTACAAGTTCCCCATAGGCGTTATGGATATAGTCGAGATAGTGCCCACGGGCGAGATCTACAGGCTCGTGCCGGATCCCGTGAGCTACATAAAGCCGGTGCAGATACCCAGCGACGAGGCCGATCTCAAGATATTAAGGGTCGAGGGGAAGAACTACGTCTCGGGCGGCCGGGTGCAACTTCATTTCCACGACGGGAGGAATCTGATACTTCCGGCCGACGTCGGGCTCAGATACAAGACTTTCGACGCGGTTGTATACTCCCTATCGGGCAGATCGGTGAAACAACACATACCGTTCAAGCTGGGGGTTTTCTCCATGGTCTTCGACGGAAGCAACGTGGGCTTCTTGGGGAACGTCGTCGAGATCAACTGGACCTTGAAGAGGAGGCTTTCCACCGTGGCGTTGAAAAACGGCGACGAGGTGAAGAGGACGATTCTAAGTTACGTGATGCCTATAGGCGAGGCCTCTCCTGTGTTGAAGGTTCAGTAGGGCTCCTTCCCAGCTTGCTCCACCTTCTTGCTTGCTAGCATCTCTTCGGTCTTCCAGAACAGCTCTCCGAACTCCTCGAGAGTAGCGGAGAATTGGCTCAAGCTGACCCCTATGGGCTCGAACACCCGCACCGTGTCCTTCTCCACGATCCAACCCTCGGCGAAGCCGCCGAAGGACCAATCGTAGCGGGCGAGGACCGTATACCTCTTCTCGCCTTCCGGCGTCTTTAGGAATATATACACAGCCGCCGCGCCGTATTTAGTGAAAAGCTCGGCGACTATGTCCCTGTACCTCTCGCCGGGCTTCGGCGCCGGTATCCTCTGCATGTATTCTATGTTCTCGTTCTGGAGATCTCTCCTCAATTCGTTCAACAGTTCGGTGACGGGCAGACCTGTTCTGACCACCCTCATGTGATCTGAGTTATTTCGGCAATTAAAACAATGACCCTCGACAGAAGCTATATTGAGGCGAGGGCTCTATCCAAGTCCTCTATTATGTCGTCCACGTCCTCCAGACCCACCGAGAGCCTTATCAGATCCTCCGTTATGCCCAGCTCCTCCCTATCCTCGGGAGGTATAGGCGATGCGGCGCTCAAGATCGGGTACGTGGCTATAGTCTCGGTCCCCCCGAGGCTGGGGCTCGGCGTGATTATTTTAAACGAGGAGAGGACGCGCTCCACCTCGGCCCTCCCGCCCTTTATCCTAAACGAGAGGACGCCTCCGTAGAGCTCCCCTCCGAAGAGCCTCCTGGCCACCTCGTGGTCCCTATGGGTCGGAAGACCTGGATACAAGACCTCCTTGACCTTGCTGTGCTCCGCCAGGAACTCGGCCACAGCCTTGGCGTTCCTGCTCTGCGTCTCAAAACGCGGGAACAAGGTCTTGACCCCTCTGATGCAGAGGAACGCCTCGAAGGGTTGCATTATGCCGCCCAACATAGCCCTATAGCTCCAGAGATCTCTGTCGGGGCTCTTGGCCACGACTACTCCGCCCACCACGTCGTTATGGCCTGCGATGTATTTAGTCGCCGAATGTACTACGTAGTCCGCGCCTAAAGCCAGCGGGTTTATCAACACGGGCGTCGCGAAGGTGTTGTCCACCACGACGACAGCCCCTAGATCCTTAGCGGTCTTCACGACCTCGGGGAGATCCAATACCTTCAACGTGGGGTTCGTCATGGTCTCCAAGAACACCACCTTGGGCCTCGCCGATTTGACGGCCTCCACGACGGCCTCCGTGTCCGGATACGCCTTGACTAACCTAATCCCGAACTTCTCCTCCATGGCCGAGAAGAACTTGAGGGTGGCTCCATAGGCCTCCTTAGTCGTGAGCAACACGTCGCCTCTCCCCAACAAGTAGATAGAGAGCGTCGATATGGAGGCCATGCCGCTGTTGAAAGCCAGAGCGTCGGCTCCTGACTCGAGGGAGGCCATCACCTTCTCGAAAGCTCTAACGGTGGGGTTCTCCTCCCTCGCATACTTTAGGTCGACGCCTCTATCGCTCTTCTTGGCCTCGCCTATCTGTTCAAAAATAGCGGTTAAATACACAGGAGGCAACGGCGAGCCGAATTGATCGCTCCATCCATGGCCTCTGATCGCCGTGGTCTTGCGGCGCATGAAGACACAATATGTCTGCTTAAAATATATCGCTATGCGTTTATTAACTAGGCGTTTTATGGCCGTGAAGGCGTTCGTCGTCGCTAACCCCACCGTGGATTATGTGATAACGAGGGAGGGGGGATCGAGGAGGATAGGAGGCCCTCCGTACTACATGGGCCTGGCGTTCAAGGCGCTAGGCGTGGAGGCCGTGGCTATAGGCGTCGTGGGGTCTGAGGAAAAGGAGTTCATAGAGCAAGAGCTTAGAAAGATCGGCGTAGAGCCTCGGCTCACAGTCGGCGACGCCACAACCACGTTTGAGCTAGACTATAGAGTCAAGCCGCGTAGAAGCAAGGTCGTCAGAAGGCCTTCCGTGAAGATCTCCGGGCTTGTGGAGGGGCCTCTCGTCGTGATCAACCCGGTTTTCGACGAGATAGGGCGCGTCGAGTTTTACGCCGATGTATCGGCCGTCGATCTCCAGGGCTTCATAAGATCGGGCGGCGAGGCGCCGGCGGCCGATATAGTGCATTTCTCCGACGACGACATAGCCATAGAGCCGCGCGACTTGATCAAATACAACGATAAATGGAGGATCGCGATCTACACCACGGGATCCCGCGGGGCCTACATGTCCGTCGAGGGCCGTCTTTATTACGCCCCCAGCGCCGAGATAGACGTCGATGATACCACGGGGAGCGGCGACGTGTTTCTAGCAGTCTTCTCGACGTTTATGTTGAGGATAAACGACCCCGAGAGGGCCTTATGCGAAGCCTCTATGTACACCGCAGGGTATCTGGCCTCTAAGAGGGTCGAGAGGCTTCAGTACGGCTGCGAGGTCGAGAGGCTGGGCTAGGTCTGTTGGGCCGAGATGGATTCGAGAGAGGCTATCCTGCTGAGTATATCTGTCCTCGTCACTATCCCGACGAGCTTCCCCTCGTCGTCCACCACTAGCAGACGGCCTATGTTGTTGGACAACATGGCGCCTATGACCTCGTATATATCGTCCGAGGCGTTTATCACAGGCGGGTTCGTCACCATGACGTCCTTAACCTTGAGGTTCGAGGCGCATTTAGCCAGAGCCTCGACGACCCTAGACGACATCAACAATCCTATGGGTCTGCCTTGGTCGTCGACGACAGGTATGCCTCTATACCGCCTCTTGGACAACACGTCGATATACTTCTCGAGGGGATCGTCGGGCCTCGCCGTCACGGGCTTTTTAGTCATTATCTCGCTCACAGAGACGTGGGGGATGGACACCACGGAGTCCACCTCGATCAGAGATTCGAGATCGGCCTTTATGAGCTTGCCTATTATCACTATCCCGTTGGGTAGAGGACCCACCCTGATCTCCTTATGGATGTAGGGCGATAGATCGCCTAGAACTCTCATCGAGGCGAGGGGCTTCTCGGTGAGGAGACCTATGAGGGATATGTCTAGGGCGTACCCCACGGCCGTGTTGTTATGGTATATGGGGACGGAGAGCGTCTGTTTGCTTATTATATCGTAGGCCTTCGAGGTCGGGACGTAGCCGCCGTGGGGGCCCGCCTTGCTCAAAACAAGGCCCATGGACTTCAAGACCGACATTATGTTCCTTATGTAGCCCTCGTGGACCTTCAAGGCTTCCGCGATCTCCTTAGATTTAACCGGCACGTTCTCCCTGGAATATATATCGACGAGCGTCTTGAGCACATTGTATATAGAGTCCGACATACCCATTATGTGGGAGGTTTAACGAGTTAAAATATTTAACCTCATATCGAGGACAAGACGCGTTGCGCTATATACATAGACTTTATCGAAGTCGAGGCGGAGCGAGTTGTAGATACGATACGGGTCGGTAGATACTTATAGCTTCATAAAGGCCCATGGTATATACGTTTAGACAGAAGGAGGTACAACGCCGAGATGTCAGGAGTCGGTCTCGTCGTCATCGTCGGAAGACCGTATTTTCATCACTTCAAGATAGACCAATTACCCCCGATTTTTAAGGCGATCCGCACAAAAGACCGGCGCATATTTATAAATAGCATGTACGTGGCGCCCAATGCGGGTCCTCGTGGCGGACCAGACCAGTGGGGGGTTGATCGAACGGCTTAAAAACGGAGGGCTTGAGGTAGATTACAGAGCGGGCATATCCAGGGAGGAGCTCCTTAAGATCATAGATGGATACGAGATACTTATCGTCAGGAGCAGGACCAAGGTGGATAAGGAGCTTATAGATAGAGGGACTAGGCTTAAAATAATCGCTAGATATGGCGTTGGGCTCGACAACATAGCCGTCGAGTACGCCATAAAACGGGGCATCGCCGTTATAAACGCCCCCAACGCCCCGACTAGAAGCGCGGCTGAGTTAACGATAGGCTTGATGCTCGCCCTAGCTAGACGAATACCGATATTAGATAAGGAGGTCAAGGCGGGCGGGTGGCCTAAGGGGAAGTACATAGGCAGGGAGCTATACGGGAAAACTCTCGGCGTTATCGGCTTCGGGAGGATCGGCAGAACCGTGGCGCAGTACGCCTCTGCCCTAGGCATGAGGATCTTGGCCAGCGATGTGATAGACGTATCGGCCGAGGCGGCGAAGATAGGGGCCGCGCAAGTGCCCCTCGAGAGGCTACTTGCCGAGAGCGACGTGGTGAGCCTCCACGTGCCTCTAACGCCGAGCACGTACCGTCTGATTAACGACGATAGGCTATCCCTCATGAAGGACGGAGCTATGTTGATAAACACCAGTAGAGGCGAGGTTATAGATATAGATGCACTCGCTAAACATATAGACAGACTCTGGGGAGTTGCGCTGGACGTCTTGCCGGAGGAGCCCCCTAGGAGCGAGAAGCTACTGAAATTAATATCGCACGAGAAGGTGATCGTCACGCCGCACGTGGGCTCGGAGACGTATGAAGCCTACGAGAAACTCGCCGAGGAGCTTGCGTTGAACATACTGGAGGCGGTTAAGAGGATATGAAGTACCTAACGCCGGGCCCGATACAGCTGCCGGACTTCGTCCTCAAGGCCGCCTACAGACAGCCGGCGTTCCATAGATCCGAGGAGTTCAAACAAACTCTGAAGTCTGTTCTCGACAAGATGTCCAAGGTATATGGGGGCACGCCGGTGATAATGCCCGGCACCGGCACCTTGGCCGTAGATACCATGGTGTATAACTACGTGAACCCGGGGGAGAAGGTGCTGGCGATAATATTCGGCGAGTTCGGCAGACGGTTGGCCGCCTCCTTGAGGAGCAGAGGAGCCGATGTGGTCGAGTGGGAGGTCGAGGCGCCGCCTGCTCCAGACGAGGTGGACGATAAGTTGAGGAGGATAGGCCCCGCGACGGCCGTGGCGTTGGTCCACAACGAGACCAGCATGGGCATAGCCTATAAGGATCTGGCCAAGGTGGTCGACGTGGTTAAATCCCACGGGGCTTTGCTTCTAGTCGACAGCGTATCCGGCATGCCGGCCGAGCCGCTCCCTCCGGGCGTCGACGTGGTGGCTACGGCGTCCCATAAGGCCTTCATGGCGCCGCCGGGCGCGGCGATCCTCTACCTAAACGTGGAGCCGAGGGCGCGGGCGGGCGTGCCTCCCGCGATGGACCTCAGGGGGTACCTGAAGGTGCCCTCGACCCTCGATACGCCGTATACGCCGCCGATATCTGTGATATACAGCCTGGAGGCTTCTCTCGAGTACATACTGGGGCTCGGCCTCGAGCGGTACGTCGATATGCATAGAGAGCGTGTGGACGTCCTCTACGGCAATTTAAAGCTACAGCCTGTGCCGAGGCCTCAACATAGGAGCAACACAGTTGCGGCGTTTTACTGCGGGGACGTTAAGATGGCGCTGAAGGCGCTACGCGACGCAGGCTACGTCGCGAGCGCCGGCATGGGGCCCCTCAAGGACAAGACGATCAGAATAGGTGTAATGGGCGACGTAACCAAGGACGATCTCATCAAAGTGGTCGAGGTCCTCAACAATGTGGCTAGAAAATGAGTGCAAGCTTTGTTTGATACACTCCAGGACGTCGGATCTAGTCAAGCTGGGCGGCGCGCCGCAGCTCCCCAAGCTCCTCGTCCATCTGGCGAGGCTCGTCGAGAAGAACAGCAGAAGCGAGGCGTTTGCCGAGAGCTTCAAGATCGTCGCGTCGTTGCTCGAGTCGGACGATCCATACGGCGACTACAAGAAGCAACTCGCCGAAATAGGGAGGCAAGTGGCCGCCATAGTCGAGAGGAAGCTCGAAGAGGTCGGCTGGGATCTAAAGACGGCGTTGCGTATAGCTGCGGCTGCCAACATAATAGACTCGAACGTCCTCGGCTACAGGCCTAGGAAGCTCGAGTCGGCTATCTGGGACGAGCCCGCCATAGAGGAACGCGTGGAGTTGCCCGACACGTTGTATTACGTTATAGACAACGAGGGGGAGGCCCAGATAGATTACGTGGTCATGGAGGCGTTGAGGAGAAACGGCATCAAGCCGGTGCCGGTGGCGCGATCAGAGCCCTACGAGATAGACGTAGTCGCCGATAGGGCCAAGGGATTCCTGTCGACGCCGGGCAACATATCGCCGGTGAGGTGGCTAGATGATAAGTTCATATTAGCTAAGGGGATAGCTAACGCCGAGGCCTACCTAGAGTGGGGCGCAGGGAAGCCGGCGCTCCTTCTGTTCAGAGCTAAATGCGACGTCTTGGCGAGGAGGTTAGGCGTCGAGAAGAACGCATCTATTATAATCAAGGGCGATTCCTTCAGGAGGATACTACAACACTATTAGCTTCACGGGAACTCCTTGTTTGTACTGGACGGCTATAGGCGCCTCCTCCAAGCCGCCTTCCGATATCACTGTGTTCGCGACCTCCCTCACCTTCTTCAAAACGGATAGTAGATCGAGCATATGGGCGTACGATTGGCTGTATATCTCGTATTTGGTAAGCGGCGTTGGGTCTATGTATATACTTAGACCTGTGATCTCAAGCGACGCGGATTGGCCGCCCTCGCCGGGCTTGAACTTCCTAAGCAAAGATTGAAGCTTGGCGTATCTATCCGCGACCGCCTTAAGTTGCTCCACCTCGGCGCCGAGAGCCTTAACAGAATCCTCCATTTCCTTTATCCTCTCGTCCAGCTCGGCGATGAAATCGGCAGCTTTCTTGTAGAACTTTACGGTGTATACGTCCATGGACGTTGGGTTACGTGTAAATATAAATTCAACTGTCAGCTAATCCAAGGGTTCTTGGCGGACAACGGGGGGTATACGCCCTTCCTTATCTCAAGCGGCGAGAGGCCAAGCTCCTTCAATGCCTTGTTTAAACAATCCTCGACCTCCCTTACCCTCCTCCTCCTTATTACGTAAGCCCGAGACCCCACCACGAAGGGCCCCACAACCTCCTCCTCTAGGTACCTCTCGACGAATTTATCGATGGCGTCGTCGAAGACGGGAGGCCCCTCATGTAGCTCGTACTCAGGCAACGTCGTCGATTCCACTAGGAAGACCGCGTCCACATACGTCTTCTCGTCGCTGTAGACGCCGAAGCGTAGTATCTTGAAGCCGCATTCCTCGAGTTTATTCGCCAAGGCCCTCGCATATCTTTTGTACATCCCCCACACGACGTCGGGAGGCCTCTGAGGATATGCGAACCTCAAGACGACGGCGGGCACGGGCGGCGCGGCGCCGACATGCGGCGGGGAGAAGTACGCCAGAGAGGGCTTCTTCAAGAACCTCCTGGCGGCTAAGACGAACGTGGACATGGAGGTGAGCGATACCGCCGCGGCCACGTTCCTCTCCGGATCCACCGGATCCACGACGACCAGCGGGCTCCTGAACTTGCGCGCGGCCTTGCGGGGATCGGGGTAGTGCCCCTCGGGATCCACCACGGTCCTATAGGGCCTCCAGCCCGCGGCCGCCTCCAGAACTGAAAGGAAAGAGCCGTAGTGGACCGTCAAAAGCTCGGCCAGGTACCCCGAGAAGCCCTCGACTTTCACCTCGGCGCCGTAGACGCCTATGGTCTTCATGAACTTCTTCAATAAACGTACATCGAGCCTCAACCTATCGTCGAGCCTAGCCGAGAGGTACTTATGATGTAGCGGAGATCGGTCGGCGGCCGTGAGGACCTCCTCGCCTGGCTTCAGCTCAAAGCAAGGCACTATATCGACCTCGATCCCCTCGCTGTATGCGACCAGGTAGGGATGCTCGGCATATCTAGTCTCGACGGCCACGCCATCTCCGGCCATCTCCGCCTTTATCCTCCCGATAAGCTCGTCGAGGAACTCCTTCCGATACCTGCGGGGCAGGACCACGAACACATCCACGTCAACCCCCTCGGGGAGCCACGTGCCTCTAGCGGACGAGCCCACCAACTCGACGGAGCCCTCGATCCCGAGCCTGGCCAATATCTCCTCCACATAGCGCTTGAAACGAATCGAGACGTTGGCCACTCTCTCCGCAAGTTCCTCCGACGGGGTTACAAGCGAAGATGCCTCCCTCAAGACCTCTTCGATCTGCACGACAGAATTAAAGAGGGAATATATCAGGTTATCCAGACGCCAGTCTCCTCAATGCCTCTAAATCCTCGAGCCCTAAGCCCGAAAGCCTCTGCGTCAACTTCACATCGAAGAGCAAGGGGATTAATGCTCCATCCTCTAGGGCGGGATGCGGTCGGATAGGCTCGGCGCCGCCTAGGTTGGGGGAGTTCGGTTGCTCATAGAGGCCGGCGAGCCTCCTCCCCCGCTCTGAGCTCCTCCGTCCGTCGTGGTAAAAATATTGGCGTTAGGCGAGTTTCTTGATGTATAAATCGCTGTATATAGGGCCTCTCGGCGTTAACGTCGATTTCTTTAACTTGACCTCGGCCACCTCGACCTCGCCGAAACGATCCGAGCGGTGGGCCTCTAGAAATGACGTAAGCTTATCGCGGTTCCTGGGGCCCTTGACCCTCGCGATTGTCAAATGCGGCGTGAACTCCTCTTCTTCTTGGGCGAAGTCCCTGGCTAGAGCTCTCACGTCTTGAGCTAATTTTATCAGCTCATCCCTCCCCTTCCCCACGTCGATCCAGATGACCCTGGGGCTGGAGGGGTTAGGAAACGCTCCGACGCCTCTAAGCTCTATGACGAACCGTCTATGCGTGAGCCCCTCCAGCCTTCTCGCCAGTTCGTCGAGATTGCGCTTAGGTTGCTCGCCGAGGAATATAAGGGTGAGGTGGAGGTTATAGGGCTCGACCGGCTTGAGGTCGGCCCCTGTGGCCAACAGCTCCCTCTGGAGCGCCTCGACCGCGTTCACGACATCTCTCGCGGTTATATCGACGGCGACGAACGACCTAATACGTTCGCTCATCGTCGAGCTGAAGACGTGGGTTAATAAGCAGAGTTATCGTTTCGCTCCAACAACGATAGGGACCATTTCGTCAGAAGCTCGCAGTGTAGAGGGTCCACGAAGCCGAAGCCGCATCTCTCTATATAGGGACAGTAGGTGCAGGGGATTGAGAGGAGCGTCTGTAGCTCGTCTCCTAGCTTGCTCACATCGAACCTAGAGATCTCCTCAGCCCTCTCCCTCAGCTCCGACAACACCTTATATGCCCTCTCGGTCAGCCTCACCACGTAGACGCCCCTCCTCTCGCCGCCCACCCTCTCCTTCTTGATCAAGCCGCGCTTCTCCAGCCTGCTCAATATGGGCAAGCCCGTCTTGCTGTCTATCCCTATGTACTTCCAGAGGTTCCTCTGTTGGTAGCTACCGCCCAGCCTCTCCAGGCCCTGGAGGATCTGGATCTCTATCTCGGTCAAGGTCTCCTCCTCGGCGACGTTTTGAGGCTCCTCCCCCACATCTGCCTTCAAGAAGGGATTAATTAACATACCTCATAAAGCGCCTCGCTAAACTAGGGCGATCTCCGCGAGACGGAGGCGCTGGGGGCGAAGCGAGCTTGCGATTCTTTGTTTCGACGGGCCTCGACTGCGTTATCTCCCCGCGCTTCTTTGACTTAGTAAGACGTGGAGCGTCTCGACGTCTTAGACATAAAGCTCTATGTAGAGGAGATCGCTCAACTCGTTGAGGAGATCCCTTATGGGGGTCTCCGTGGATTCGGCGGCTTTAGCGACGTCTTTTTGCGTCACCTCTATGCCGGATATGAAGCAGGCGAAGTACACGGATATAGCGGCGAGGACCTGCGGCTTCCTGCCGTTCCGTATACGAGGCGAGCGGATTATGTAGCTCAAGAGGTGCGCGGCTATTCTCTGCACCTGGGCGCCCACCTCGCCGTCGAGCCCGAGCGCCGACACGATGCGGGGTATGTAGATCCTGGGATCGACTTTAGGCATCTTCTCGCCGGCTTGAGCCATGTAGCGGAGGAACTCCATGTAGGCCGACATGAACTCGCCCTTGTTAAGGCCGGCTTTCTCTATAAGCGAGCGATAAGTGACGGCGCCAATGCCGTGGCGTTTAACGGCGAAATAAAGCGCCGCGGCGTAGCCCTCCCTCCTAGAGGCCCTATAGCCCATGTCGTACGCTTTTTTATACAGAAGTATGGCCTCGTCTATTAACGCCTTAGGTACGCCCAGGAGGTCGCGTATAGATTCATAGAACTCCCTCATGTCGACCTCGAGCCTCTCCTCGGTGGAGGTCATAGGCTTGGCGGCCCTCTTGAGCCTAAGGGCCCTCAACTTATCGGATATCTTGACGTTGCCTCTCTCTATATCGCCGAGCTCGGTGCCCGAGGTGCCCACGTGGGCCCTCGAGGATTCGGGCCTCCGCCATTCGGGGCCTAGATCGACTATGCCCTCCCTAATGACCGTGCCGCACTCGGTGCACACCACGACGCCGCGTTCGTAGTCTATATGCACCTTATTTACGGCCCCGCAGACGGGACAGACGAGATCTTGATCGGTTATCCCCGCCAGTATACGTCTGGTCATGTCCCCTTCCGCTTCTTTTTCTTTAGATCGGCCTCGTTTATATATAGGGCCTGGCCCACGATGGAGCTATCTATAGAGGTGGGCTTGATCAATCCATAGGGATTATTCACATTCCCTATTACGTCATAGAGAGTCCCCACCTTCTTCATCGTATATGTGTAAACAGGTATATATAATGGGGGTATTTGAGAGAGTTTTACGACAAGATTTTTTAACTTAGTATAGTGAAGAGCATAGCCAATACGCCTAAGCATATGTATTCGCTAGCGCCCATTATTAAAGGTTGGCCCCCTCTTCCGATATTCCACACGTCTTATAGCGAGCTCAAAATTTATAACCTCCCGGCAACCGCGGTGTTCGTGAAATCCGCCGCGTTTTACCAAGGCAACGATTTGAGGAAGCCCAGCGGAGGCGTGAAGGGGAGGGTCGCCAAGGTCAAACGTAAGGCGCTTTGCGGCGGCCCGCCGAGAGTTCCGAGCGTAGGCCCCCAGGAGGTGGAGGTGGAGAAGGTCACGGGCGGGAACTTGAAGTTGAGGTTGAGATCAGCCCAATACGCCAACGTGTATAACCCCAAGGAGAAGAAGATAGTTAAGGCTAAGATAATCTCTGTTATATCAACGCCGTCGAACCCGGATTTCGCCAAGAGGGGCCGTATAGTGAAGGGCGCGGTGATACAGACTGAGATAGGCAGAGCCGTGGTCACATCTCGTCCGGGCCAGGACGGCGTTGTGAACGCAGTACTCATAGAATAGGCTTTATATAAACCGTGGTCGTAAGCCTTCGTGAAGAAGAAAGGAGGTAGGATACTCTGGATAGTGTACCTCGACGCGACGGTGCCTAGATCTAGAGGCCGATTGTTGCCGCGTAGATTAGCGGTGCCCAGACCTACGGCCGAGGAGGTGGCCAAGGCCCTGGAGAAGCTCGGCGTGAAGTACGAAGTTTATAGAGATAAGAAGTACCCCGCCTTTTGGTTCGACGAGAGGGGCGTCGGCTATTTCGTAGTATACGCCGATGATGTCAAGGAAGTGGCGAGGAAAGTCGCCGAGGAGATAGCTAAGGCCAGGAGGTGAATGTTGGTCGTCTTCTTCATCGGCACGGCGGGTAGCGGCAAATCGACGCTCGTATCGGCTTTGTACAACTGGATGGACGAACAAGGCTACGACGTAGCTGTCGTGAACCTGGATCCCGCGGCCGAGTATCTGCCCTACGTGCCCGATGTCGACGTTAGGGAGAGGATAAACGCGCGTAAAATAATGAGGCAATTCAAGCTGGGGCCTAATGCCTCCATAATAGCGTCTGTCGACATGGCCGTGGCGGAGGCCGATAGGATCAAGGAGGAGATAGGAGCTATAGGCGCGCCCGTGGTCTTGGTGGACACGCCAGGGCAGATGGAGTTGTTCGCCTTCAGGGAGAGCGGATCCTATCTAGTCAAGAGGCTTTCCGATACCCACAACGTGGTGGTTTATGTCGGCGACGCCACGTATATGCAGAGCCCCGATGGCTTCGCAACGACGGCCTTGTTAGCTCTGTCCAGCAGGATCCGGTTCAAACTGCCCCAGATAGTCGCCGTGAACAAGGTGGATCTCTTAAGCGAAGATCAGATCGAGAGGATATCGGGATGGGCTAGCGACACCGAGGCTTTGGCCGATCTACTGGAGGGGGAGCCCCTCGGCAGGGAGTTGCTGAGAGCCGCATTGAGCCTAGGGGGGATAGGCGATCTGGTCTTCGTCTCGGCCCTCGCGGGGACGGGGTTGGATAAGCTCTATTACGCCATACAGCTGCATTACACCGGGGGAGAGGATCAACAGATGCCTCCCTAGCCCTTGAAGGGGACTAGGTGCTCGGGCGTCACGACGAGCTTCTTCGTCTTAGACCCTACCTCGACCAAGACTATATAGGCGTCGCCTTGCCTCCCCGCGACGACGCCGACCCTTCCCTGGTACCTACGGTGGGGGGCCGATTTGATGAAGGTAGGATCTATATCTATCACCACCTTATCGCCCTCCTTGTATTCATACATCAGCCTAGACAGCCCGCCCATGCCCCTTTCGCGCGGCTTCTTGGAGAGCAACTTCCTGCTCTTATACCTATATCCATGGGTCCTCTTGGGCATGGCCCCCTCAACTCGGCGCTATTTAAAAATTCTCTCCGCGCACCGCGGCTCGGAGCTGGAGACTTTAAAACCCCTGCGTAACCCCTTATGTGAGTGTCAAAAGGATTAGGCGGTCGGAAGACGTGACGAACGCCAGAGCCCTAGATATACTTAGGAAGTTCTCGCAGAGCTTCGAGCTGAACGAGATGCAGAGGAAGACCATAGACTTCCTGGAGAAGGTTGTGCCGTCTAACGCCGATGCTGCCGACGCCAAGGTCAACGAACTCGTCTCCAGGTTCGGCTTCGCGAGGATCACGGCCATACAGCTGGTCAACATCATGCCGGACGACGCGGAGGAGCTGAAAACAATCCTCCAGATGTTGGAGAGAAGGGAGTTCTCAGACGACGAGATTAAGGAGATGTTGAAGATATTGAAGTCATGAGACGCAGGGAGGAGTACGGATACGTTATAGACGTCATACCGCCCGAGCTGGCGGCGTATAAGCTCCCGGCCAGGATCAGAAGGGAGTTCCCCCGCGACTCTACCTACGCCCACGTCCTCGGCGAGGATCACTTCACGCTCCTGGAGGTAACCCTCAAGCCGGGCGTCAAGGTCGATATAGGCGAGAGGGTCTACATAGGGCCGGGGCAGAGGGATAAGGTGGATAAAATAGTTAGAAGGATCAAGTACGAAGACTTGCAGCCCCCGGCCAGAGAGGCCCTGGCCCAGATAATCCGCCAGATAGTCTCGTCCCAAGAACAGAAATTCGTCGATTGGTTCAACAAGGCGGGACCTCTCACGATCAAGATGCACTCGCTGGAGCTTCTACAAGGCATAGGTAAGAAGAAGGTGCAGGAGATACTCGCCGAGAGGAGGAAAAAACCCTTCTCAAGCTTTGAGGACATCAGGAAGAGAGTCGGCGTGGAGCCCGTGGATCTGATAGTGGATCGGATCCTCGCGGAGCTACAAGGCAAGGATCCCTACTACGTGTTCACAAGCCCGCCGCCAACAGAAGCGGTTTGAAATTATCTTGGCTCGAAAAGACGATTACTTGACCCTAGTGATCTTGTACCTATCTAGTATCTGCCAGACCTCGACCTCGACGCCAGAGGCGAGCTTCCCCTTGGCCTCCTCCTCGACGTACTTCATGGGCACCTCTATGGTCTTGTAGTCGCGCATATCCATCAACTGTATCGTGTCGCCGGAGATCGAGAGCACTTGCGCCGTGAACTTCTCGATTATGGGCACCTCTACCTGTGTGTCGACGGGGACGCTGAGAGTCCTCTTGACGTTATCGAAAAGACCCACGGCGACTACCCTGGCCTTGGCCGAGCCGTGTTTGCCCGTCTTGGATTTCTCTATCTCTACCACTCGGCAGGGCTCCCCGTCTATCACTATGTAAGATCCCTCCTTGAGCTCACCTACCTCTACATACTTCGTGCTCATAGACGCGGTGGAAAGCCGAGTTTAATAATGTAGCGCCTCTATCCGCCGCGCTGATCTGTCGTACGTCCCTGGGCGCTGCGGTCCCGTTTTCTCAACACAACGAGCTCCAGCTTCTTCCCGTCGCACGTCTGGAGAAGCAACGTGCTCCTCACCTCGTACCTCTTCACGAGCTCCGATAGCTCCGCCTCGTCTCTGACGGCCTTTATTCTAAACTTACCGTAGTCCACGTCGACCAAGCCGCAGGCCAGGCAGGATCCCAACGCCTTATCCACGGCGTTCGAGGCGCATATATACCGGGCGTTCTGCACCACATCGCTTAGCTTCTCTATATCGTCGAGGATGGGGTTGAACGCCACGGCCACCAGCTTGGCGCGTGGGATCTCGCCCTTGAAGGGCCTCAGCTCCTTGGCGTATCCCTCGAGCCTCTTGGGGTCGACGGACTCTGTGTAGAGCACCAAGTCGGCGTTGGAGAGGATCTTGACGGCGTCCGGCGTGAGATCTCCGCTCACATCTATGAGGTACAGCCCCTCGAGCTCGGGAGCCGGGTAGAGCTTGTTGAGCAACACCCTATGGAGCAACTTCCTGCCTCTCGCCGGATCCATGATGCTGACTATATAGCCCAGCTCCCTCAGCCTCACAAGCGCCGAGCGTAAAGTCCTCGTGGATAGCCCGGTGCCCCTCCTTATATCGTCGAAGGTGAGCCAGACCCTGGAGTTGTAGAGGGCCTCGAACGCCATGTAGTAGAGCACGAGCCGCTGGGCCGGCGTCAGCTCAACGTCTGACATAGCCGCAGACGGGGCAGCTCTCGTCTCTCTCGAGCTTTATCTCCTCGAACGACATATGTTTTAGATCCACTACGAGCAGCTTCCCGGCGAGGGAGGGCGCGCCCAGCGCCGTCTTGAACACCTCCAACGCCATCAGAGAGGCGACGATCCCCACGACGGGGCCCAACACGGGGCAGATCCCCTGGGCGCAAGACGGAAGGGATTTAAGCCTCCCGAACAGATCTTCGAGACACGGCGTGAGGCCCGGTATTATAGTCGTCACGTGGCCGTACCATTCCTGCACGGCGCCGTGGATGAGCGGCTTAAGCGATTTGACGGCCGCTCTGTTGACCACATGCCTCGTAGCCCAGTTGTCCAGAGCGTCTACAAGCACGTCGGCCTTCCCGGCAAGCTCAGCGGCGAGGCTAGGGCTTATCTCCTCCGCAATAGGCTCCAGCTCCACCTCGGGGTTTATATCGCCTAGGCGCTTTGCGGCCGCCTCGACCTTGTATCTGCCCACGTCCGAGGTCGAGTAGAGGACCTGTCTGTGGAGGTCCGACAAAGCCACCTTGTCTGAATCGACCAGATAGAGCTTCTTGAACCCGCCGGCGGCTAAATAATAGGCCACGTGGGTCCCGAGGCCCCCGACGCCGAATATAGCCACGGAGGTCCCTCTAAGCCTCCTCTGGCCCTCCTCGCCTATAACGGCGATTTGTCTACTGTATCTATCGAATAGCTTCACGGCGTATGTACTCGGCTCAGTATATAAGAGCTATTACGCCGGACGCGGCTAGGAGGGCTAGGGTCGTCCAATACGCATAACACCTGATGCCGGCGCACGCCAAATCGCCCATCAACCTCCTATCGGACGCGAGAAGGCCCAGCAACGCGCCCGGCACCACTAATATCAACGGCGAGACCGCCATGAGCCCCAGCGCGAGCTCGGCGGCCTTATCCGCAGGCGTCAACACGACGAGGGCCAACGCGGGCAAGGGCTCCAGGGCGTACACTACGTCCCTCGCCCGCCTGTCCCTTATCCCCAACGCCTCGACGGCGCCCCAAGAGCTCGCCAAGGCTATCGTCACATAGGCGAGGAAGGAGGCCGCGATGAGGCCGACGCCGAAGATATACGGCGAGTAGGCTCCGGCCACGCGGGAAAGGGCAGCCCCCAGCTGCTTATAGCTCAGAGGATCCACGCCGTCCATGCCGGCCGACGCCACCATTATGGCCGTCATCATAAGCTGCGAGGCGACCGCCCCGATCAAAGTCTCGCGGGAGACCCAAGCCGCCTTGGACTTGTCCTCGGCCGGCACGTCCACGTACTTCTTTGAGGTGGCCGACGTCTGATAGAAGAGCATAAACGGCATCACGACCGCGCCCACGTTGGCCGCCACCAGGAAGAAGAACTCCTTGCTAGGCGACGCGTAGATCAGAGGGCCGGCGGGCTTCACCCCCCTCATGAACGCCTCCGCGATGAAGGCCGCGGGCGCCACCACGCTGACGGGGAGCACATACCTTTCAATCTCCTTGTAGCGTCTCCCCAGCACGATGCCGAGCGCCGCTAGATACAGCCCCACCAACGCGAGAGGGGCGGGGAGCCCCAGGAGCGCGGCGCCGACGTACATCCCGGCGAACTCGACCGCATAGGAGAAGACGTCGACGGCGAACATAGGCATCGCCGCGACGGCGGCCCACCTGCGCCCGAACCTCTCCCTGATCATATCGCCGAGGCCCTTCCCGCGGCCGGCGACGCCGACGCGCCCAGCGACTTCTTGTATCAAGAAGAGCGGCGCGATCAGGAGGGCCATCAGCCAGATCAAGCCGTACCCATAGGTCTCGCCCGTGGCCACCGCCGTGATCACGCTCGCGGCGTCCACGTCCGCTATCATCGTGATCCACGCCGGCCCGAACATCTCGACGATCTTGTGTAGATCCACGGAGTTAACATCGTTTATTATTTTTAAGCGTTTTTATCAGCGTCAAGAGGCAGACAACGCTGAGGAATTTACTTTGTTAATAGTTCTAAGACAAAAACGGTTTCGATAACGAAAATTTATAACCATGCAATCAACGACATGCGGTGATGACTGGGAGACCTCGCCCGTAGCATGCGGATTTTGCCGAGTGCTGATCTTTCTACAGGAGACGGTCAAGGCTGTGTTAACCGTCAGCTTGGCTCCGGAGAGCACCGTCATAGATATCGCTTTCAGCGCGTTTGTACATGAACGACGTACCCTTGACGTGGCCCTTCTGGCGTTAAGCTAGAGATCTGGAAGCTAGCTGGTGATCAATTCCCGCTCGACTCATGGACGGCTCGTCGATGAGCGAGGAAGCCGCCGGAGCTAGGGCTGACGAGAGGTCGCGATCACCTCGTAGCCTCGGCCGATGTTTATTCTACTATTACGCCGTCTCTCAAGCGGACGACCCTATCGCAGTAGTCCAAAAGCTCTAGGTTGTGGGTGACCATGACTATGGTTATCCCCAGCTCCTTCTTGAGGGAGAGAAACGTCTCCATTACCTTCGCGGCGGTGACGCTGTCGAGATTACCTGTGGGCTCGTCGGCTAGGAGGAGGCGCGGCTTCGTGACTATGGCGCGGGCTATGGCGACCCTCTGCTGCTCGCCGCCGGATAGCTGCGTCGGCTTTTTGTTGTAGTAATCAACCCGATCGAGCCCTGCCAATTTAAGCGCCTCTATCGCCATCTCGCGCCTCTTGGGTTTAGGCACGCCGCGTAATATGAGGGGGAGCTCCACGTTCTCCAACACGGTCATCCTAGGTATTAGGTAGAACATCTGGAAGACGAAACCCACGTTCTTGTTCCTGAACTCGGCTAGCTGGTCGTCGTTGAGATCGTTGAGCTTCACGCCGGCTACCCAGACCTCGCCTTTAGTAGGCCTATCGATGCCTCCAATTATGTGGAGGAAGGTCGTCTTCCCGCTACCGGAGGGGCCCACCACGCACTGAAAGATGCCCTTGGGGATCGAGTAGGTGATGCCCCTCAGGGCTTGGTAGCTCCCGTAGTATTTATGGACGTCTATCAGCTTTACTTCCTCCTCCGCCATATTCCGACTGCTATCAACACGGCAGCAACCACGACGACGGCTGCCACGGTCGCCACGGTCGTGATATCGGAGCCGGGCGCACCGCCGGCGGAGGTCCTCGCGAATCTACCAGTGAAGTTGCCGAATCTACCTGTGAAGTTCCCGCCGACTATTACCGGGAGCTGGACCGCGTTCGTGTAGGTGTTGCCGTACTGGTCCTGGTAGGTCACTACTAGAGTCACGTTGTATACGCCGGGCCTCGTGGCGTTCAACGAAAACGTGGCGGTCTGCGATTGTTGTTGGGAGAGGCTACCTATGTAGTTCAATGTAGGCGTTATGGGGACGAGGCCCCGCGGCGCTTGGAGCGAGACCTGGAGGTTGTTGACCGTGATGAAGCCGTTGTTGACTACCGTTATCGATACGAAGAAAGGCTGGCCTAGCTGCGGCCTCTGCGGCGTGGCGGTCACCGAGGAGATCAATATAGAGGGCGGCTGGAAGGATTGGACGTAGAACACGCCTTGGGCCTGCCCGGAGCCCAGCGGGGTCGCGTAATATACGGTGTACTGGAAGGGCAACGAGCCCGTCTGGCCGGCCGGCACTATGAAGCTTATGGGGACCTCGACGTAGCCTAGAGGAGGCAACGAGGAGAAGTTATAGACCACGGTGCCCATCAAGACAGAGGAGCCCGACGCCGGCGTTATGACTAGAACGCCCTTCTCCACGGGTATATTGCCTTGGTTGACCAGCTTCACGAGGACGCTTCTATTGCCGCCCGCGGTGACTGAGGTCGGAGTCGGCACGGCGAGGAATATGTTCGAGGAGGTCGCAGGGAGGTTGACGGTATATTGTTGTGTCCCGGCCGAGGTCTGTATGGTGGCGGATATTGTGACTTGTTGCGACGAGGGGTACACCACTAACGAGTAGGTGGCGTTGTCCACGCCGGATATATATATGGGCATGGGCACGCCGGCGGAGGCGCCCGATATCGTTATCGCCGCGCTGAAGTTGCCGGGGGCCTTGATCGTCAAAGTTATGTTATTAGCCGCGTTGGCTATGAGGATCTGCGGGGATACGGATAAATACGCCAACGCCGCCGGCGGCTGGATCGCCTCGACGGTGGCCGAGGCTTGTGCGGTCTGCTGGAAGCCAGACACCGAGTAGGACACAGTGGCTTGGAACGTCACCGCCGATTGAAGCGGCGTTATCTGGACCGCAACCGTGCCGACGCCGTTATTTATGGGCACGACCACGGGGGCCGATGAGGTTGAGGCTCCCGATATGGAGATCGTGGCTGTGCCGTTGGCGTTGAAAGGTACATGCACCGTCAAGTAGACTTGGTTCGTCTGCCCTTGGTAGAGGACGCTGGGGGATATGGAGATGGTGGGTGGAGGCGGCTCGACGGCGGGCACGGAGAGGGCGTAGGTGTAGGCCACCGGGTTCCCGAGGTAGTCCTGCGTCTTTATGGTGACCGTCAGGGCGGCCGACGTGGAGTAGGGCACTACCACCACGGGCACCGCTGAGCTGTTCTGCAAGGTCACGGGAGCTGTCGGCGACAAGACCGCCGCCGATTGGCCCGACACGGATACCTGGGCGGGGAACGAGTAGGGGTTAGAGATGTAGAGCAGGAGCTTGCTCGGCAAGCCGACGTAGGCCGTTCCTCGTAGCGATGTAGAGAACACGGGGTAAGGCGGCACGAAGACGGTCAAGAAATAGGCGCCGGTGGCGCCGAGCACGTTGCTGAAACTAGCGCCGTATTGGGCGTTCGCCACAACCTCGAGGGGGCACGTCACGTTGAGCTGATTGGCGTATAGCTGTATCGGCACGGTGAATATGGAGTTGGCGGCTATGTCTTGGACAAAGGCAGGCTGGCCCGGCGCCACGTAGGGGCATTGGGGCTGTAGCGTGAACGTTACGGCGTGGTAGGTACATGAGGAGTAGAAAGTAAGCGTGAGGACGGCCGAGCTCCCGTTATACTGAGGGAGCGCCGTCCACTGGGCGTTGAGGAGGGTTAATTGAAGCGTGGAGCAATCGCCGCCGGTCGAGCCGGCCGAGTTTATCTGTATAGCGGGATGCGCCGCCAGAGCTCCATACGATATGAGGAGGATCGCCGCCAAGATAGGGACCGCTTTGTTCATAGGCTCCGACTGTAGGCGCTTATAAAAAGCTGACTCACTACTGGTGAGGCCTATTCATATCTCAACGCGTCGACTAAGTTAAGCCTACCTGCTCTGACGGCGGGGACGAGCGCCCCGACCAAGTTCACGGCTAGTACAACCAACGCGGCTAACGCCGCTATGTGGGGATCGGGCGCGAGGGAGACTACGCCGAACGTAGTAGCGCCGCCGAACGGGCCGAAGCCGCCTCTACCCCTTGCGGCGCCCCTAGCCGCGGCGGTGGTCGTCGTCTGCGCAACCGAGCTCTGGCCGGCGAGCGAGAAGAAGTTTATCTTGACTAAACTAAGCGGCGCCATCACGGCCGCCCCGGCGGCTATGCCTATAGCCGCTATTATCAAAGCTTCGTACAGCATCATAGCAGTTATCTGTCTTCTCTTGAAGCCTATGGC
>CAYFGI010000010.1:0-28104 GCA_964342785.1 uncultured Thermoproteaceae archaeon | reverse complement strand
ACCTCCTGAGGGTCCACGAGGAGCAGATCAAGGCTTGGCGCGAGGCGGCGCTTGCGGTCAAGGGAAGGGGCGGAGGGCCCGAGGACCTCTTGGCCGAGCTTCGGCGGGTCGACGAGAACGCGGCCAAGGCCGCAGACAAGGGCGGGCTCCTCTACAGCTTCTTCGTCTGGCAGACCCTGGTCGGGCTACTTCAAAGCGTTTAAGGCCGCCTCGTAGGATAGGGCAATCGATAGCAGCCTCTCGTCGTCGGATGAGGCCAGCTGGAGGCCCACGGGGAGGCCCGGCGCCGGCGCGGGCACCGAGACGGCGGGTAGCCCCGTTAGGTTGAAGAGCTCCGTGAAGGCCAGGAGCTTGGGCCTAACGGCTATGGAGTCGGCCTCCTCTATCCTGGGCGCCGCTATGGCGGTGGTGGGCATGGCCAGCGCGTCGTATTTCTTCAGCAGGGAGCCGAAGTAGGACTTGGCCTCCCTCTGCACCTCGAGGGCTTTTATGTAGGCGGGCGCGGGCAGGGAGGCTCCGACCTTCAGAAGGGACGCCACGTCGCGGCCCATGGACCGCTCGTGTTGCTTGAGGTAGCTCCAATTGACCGCGGCGGCCTCGGCCAGCAATATGGCGGCTCTGGCGTACGAGAAGCGGCGGACGTCCACGGGGATCTCGAAGCGCTCGCCGCCGGCTTTCTCCAGCGCCGAGACGGCCCTCCAGAAGGCCTTGTCCACGTAGTCGTCTACCTCGGCTATCCCCTTGAGCACCGCGAAGCGGAAGCGGTCGAGGGGCTCGGCCCTCACCCCCTTGAGGACCTCCATGAGGTACGCCATGTCCGAGACCGATCGGGCGAAGAAGCCCAGGTGGTCGAGGGTAGGCGCCAAGGGCCTAACGCCGTCGAGCGGGAAGGCCCCGTAGGAGGGCTTATAGCCCACGACCCCGCAGAGGGCGGCGGGTATCCTGACGGAGCCGCCTGTGTCGGTCCCCAGCGCTATGTGGGCTATCCCCAACGCCACGGCGCCCGCCGAGCCGCCGGACGACCCGCCCGTTATCCTCGCGGGGTCGTGGGGGTTCCGCGTTGGGCCGTAGTGCGGGTTGAGGTTCGTAGCGCCTAGAGCGAGCTCGTGCATGTTGGTCTTGCCGAGCACGAGGGCCCCCTCGGCCTCGAGCTGCCTAACAGCCGGGGCCGTGCGGCTCGGCGTCGACTTTGCGTACGGCGCGCCGTTTGTGGTCGCGAGGCCCTCCACGTCTATGTTGTCCTTCACCGCGATGATGAGCCCGAAGAGACGCCCCCTCCGGCCCGACTTAGACAAGAGCTCCGCCCTCAGTGGTAGAGATTTGTCAAGAGCTAGGAAATAGTTGTGGGAATCGGACTCGGCGGCCCTCAGCGCCTCCTCCGCGTTCTTCACGACGGAGGCGGGGTCCGCCAAGTTCCTCTCTACGATTTCCTTTATCATATAAGCCCGAGCCCCCTCAGTATGGACTCCACCTGCCTCTCGACCTCCTCAGTTGCCTCCCCCAGACCCAGCTCCTTCACTATTTCCTTGACGTACTTCATACAGCTGGCGGCACGTGGAGGCATAAAAGAGTTTTTCCGATATCCAGTTCGCTTGGTTGGAGATGTAGTCGACTTTTTTACGGAGCTCGAAGTCGCGGGGCTCTAGACCCAACATGTCGAGGTACAGCCTCTCCACGGCCGCCTTCAGCGCCTCCGCGGCCTTCAGGTTCTTTTTAACAAGCTCCTCGTTGGCCTTCCTGCCCAGCTCCCCGGCTATATCGGCGACCCCCATGAGGTAGGTCATCACGTCGACGCCGAGCTCCTCGGGGCTCGGGAGCCTCCCCTCCCTGAGGAAGACCCATAGGGAGTAGGCCTCCACGTATTCTTGAAGCCCCTGCGCGCCGTTGTTATAGAACATGGGGTATTTCGCCATTAGGTTCTTCAGCTCCGCGGCGACGGCCTCCATGTCCTTTAAATGCCTCTCTGCGACCTCCATATCCCCTCGAATCAAGGAGTAGATAACCGATTTGCTGAGCCTCGTGACTCTTATCGAAGTCTGGATCACCTTCTCCCTAGTCTCCTCGTAGGCCCTCAGCTCCTTGTAGAGCTTCTCCACGTCGAGCACGACCGCGCGTAGAGCCCTAAATAAAACTATTCCCCCTCTATTGCCAATACTGTGGATATTTCAGCAACACCACGAAGGCCAGCGGGACATATTGAAGTTGATATTTTTTAGCTAGCTCGTCCAGTCCCTTCACTTGAATCTTAGAGGCTACCTCCTCGCCTAGCTTAGTCAACGCATATTTAACCACGTCGGAGCCCATCTCTTGATATACGGCCACGTATCCTTTGCTTATCAGGGACTCCACGGCGGGCAGAAGTTGAGGCATCGTTAGTTTCTTGCCGGGAGGCGGCACGTCGGATAGCTTGGCCTCCTCCCTCAACAAAACAAGCGCGGCGGCGATGGATCTCAGGTCCAATATGCCGAATTTGGAGAGCACGGCTAAGACGAGCTCCTCGAGCGTCATAGCAACAACAAGGGCAGAACTAACGCTATGGGTATCGGCAACGCGGGCGCGTAGCCGAAACGCCTCAGCAGAAGCCTCACGGTTAGGAGAAAGCCCGTATATATAAGCGCGAGCCCGGCGGCGATTGCGAGCAACGACGCCAGTGGGCCAAACGCCGAGTATTTTATCCCTATGTATGTAAGCGCGGTTGAGTACGTGAAGAAATCGCCTGTCCCCACTGAGATATCGCCGACCTTAGCCATAAGGCCCAGCAGAGGGGGCTCCCTAGGGGCGCCCGCTTGGGGCTGGCGGGGGAGCTCCTCCTTCGCTTTCCTTACTATTCTGCCTAGGAGGCCCCAATACACCATCAATAGGTCGTATATGGGCAGGACAAGGAGGAGCGCGATGATCGTGATCGGCGGGAGTATCCAGACGACCATGGTGCCGGCTAAGGCGCTGAAGAGCGCGATCGCTAGATCCCATCTCCATTTGAATATGGCGTATATCAAAAACGGCGCGACGACGAAAGGCGCGTAGAACAAGGCCTCGGCCGCGTAATCGGGCAGGAGCCCGCAGGCGTAGTACTTGACGGCGTATGCCCAGAAGATGCCGGTTATCACGAGCAGCCAGACGACGGCGATGAACGCCTTGAACAGCTTCTTGTACCTCATGACTAAGTATATAAACGCGGTGGCTATCGCCGCGAGGCCTATGAACAACCCCACGTTGTAGGCGGCGGCTCCCGCCGTGTTGGAAGCCGAGTAGGGAGCGGCGGGCAGCACTTGTTGCGACGCTTGCGATGGCGTGATGATGTAGGGAAGGGATCCCAGCAAGGCCGCCGCGAATAAGAGAGCGCCGAAGGTCACGTGGGTCTTCACGTCATTTATAGATGGCATATTTATTTATGGAATAACCTCGGTCGAATCAAGCGTGGGCTCGTAGTAGAGATCCTCGCGCCTTATAACTCCTTTATCCATCAGTTGTTTGAGGAGGGGCGCGCCTTCTTCGAGCATCTTTATGGTCTTCTTGGTCACCTCGCAGACTGCGTCGAAGCCTCTCTCGCCCCAGTACTTCTCGAAGTGCGTATACAGACATCTACCGCCGCAGATATGTTTGTATTCACATGTGGAGCATCTATCGTCTAGCTTAAAGCCGATCTTGGTTACGCCTATCTTCAGGTCGCCCACCGTGGCCCACTTCTCGGAGACGGCTATGGGGCAGGCGAGCACGCGGCCGTCCGTATTGACGGCGAAGGAGTACCTCCCCGCGCCGCAAGGAACCCAGTCGAACGGCCTTATCAACAAAGCCCGGTATATGCCTAGAAACGGCACCACGCCGAGCACTCGGCCTTGCCTAGCTTCGTCGAGAAACCAATCGCGTAATTTCTTAACGCCCGGCAGATAGCTCGTATACGCCCACTCCAGGAACTCGTCGGGCCCCCACTCGTCTGTCCATATGGCGTTGAGCTGCCAGTGGACCTTGTCGAAACCCAAGGAGAGCAGATGGGAGACGTCTCTATATATATCGCTCATCTTCCCGACGGCCATCCTGGCTATGATCTGGCACCGACATCGCACCTCTTCCTTCAACCACCTCAAGGTTCTCAACACGGCTCTATACACGCCCTTGCCTCTATACCAATCGGTGACCTCCTCCACCCCGTCTATGGAGAGGAGAACTACGTCGAACCTCCTCCAGTACTCGGGCGGCAGCCTCTTGGCCAGGAGCCCGTTCGTCTGGATCCCCCACCTCTTGGCCTTTACGGAGTCCATCACGGCCATTATGTAGCCGGGGTTGAGGAGGGGCTCTCCGCCGTAGAAGAAAACCACAGGCTCCTTATCTTTAGCCAAGAAGTTCCTCAGATCCTCTAGGCTGTAACGAACCGACCAGGGGGAGTGGCGCGGGTCGAAGGAGCCTCCGCAGTACCTACACCTCAAATTGCATTGGCCTGTCGTCAAGAGGAACCAGAGCACCTCTCCTCGATATTGCTTTAATAAAAGAGATACCGCGACCCTCATGAACAAGGAAGTATGGAAGATCTCCTTCTCCGCGTTCTTCGCCGATCTGGGGTATCAAGGCGCCATAGCTCTACTGCCCCTCCTCTTGGTCGTCGCCCTCAAGCTGCCGATATACGTCTACGGCGTGGTCGAGGCGCTCAACTACGGCGGCGGGGCCCTCATGGGCCTCCTCGGAGGCTACATAGCCGATAAATACGGCAGGAAGAGGACCGCCATAGTTGGAAACTCGTTGATCTCGCTCATGTCCTTCACGGCTCTCGCCAACTCGCCGATCTTATCGCCTTTATTGTTCATAGCTGGGTGGTGGTCGAGGAATTTTAGAACGCCTGCGAGGAGGGCGATGTTAGCCGAGGTGACGAATGAAACAGATAGGAAGAGGGCGTTCGGGATACTCCACGCCCTCGATATCGGAGGCGGCGTCGGCTCGATCGCCGTGATGGCCGCCTTGCTCCTAATGGGCTATAGCTTCACCATCGCGTATCTGGTCACGTTGCCGTTTTTCGTCGTATCGACCTTGTTCTTGGTCTTCGTCAACGCGGGCGAGAGGAAGGCCGGAGCCGAGCCTAAGTTGCCTAGCCTCAAGGTATCTGCGTTGGCTCTGGCCTCCGCCCTCTTCGGCTTCACCTACTACAGCTTCGGCTTCCCGATATTGAGCATATTCTTACATACTAACTCGGACGTCGTGTCCATATCGGCGTATGGATTATATCTGGCCGTCTCGGCGCTGGTAGGACTGGCGGTGGGCTTCGCCAAATCGACCGGCTACAAGACCTTGGCTTTTGCCGGATACCTCGTGGCCTCTGTGGCCAGCTTGTTGTTCGGCCTCGGGGGGCCTCTGGCGTTGTACTTAACTGCGGCCGCCTTGATGGGACTATCGATCGGCGTCGTCGAGACTCTGGAGCCCTACATAGTCGCCTCGTTGTCGAAGGAGGAGGAGTGGAGCATGTCTATGGGCGCCCTAACGGCCGGTAGGAGCTTGGGCTTGTTTATCTCCAATATAGTCATGGGCTTTCTGTTCTCGATAGGCGAGCTTTACGCCTACCTCTACGCCTTCGCGGCAGCTCTGGCGGCTGCAATTATAGTGATGACGGTAGTAGCGCGTTAAACTAACTGAAGCTCTATTTTTACAGTATCAGGGACTTTTATCGTCATAAGCCTCCTGATGACCTTATCGTTAGCCTCGATATCGATAAGCCTCTTGTGGATGCGCATCTCCCAATGCTCGAAGGTGTGGTAGCCCTCGCCCGAGGGAGCCTTCCGGGTCACCACCATGAGCCTTTTAGTGGGGAGAGGAATCGGGCCGCTGACCTCGACCCCCATCTTTTTAGCTATATCGACTATCTCCCTCGCCACGTTTTCCAAATCGGCGTAGTTCGTGCCGTATAATCTTATTCTGACCTTCCTTCTCGCTATCATGCTCATCGCCTTCGAGGACCAAGAGCCTTTATAAGTTTTGCCTCGCGTTAATAAATAAGGGGAAAACTCTCAAAAACCGTTATTTGCTCTGCACCTGAGCGGGCTTCAGCTCGACGACTTGACCCGCCGCGATGGTACGGCCCATATCTCTCAACGCGAAGCGGCCGAGCGCCGGGAACTCGCTGAACTTCTCGACCACGACGGGCTTCAGCGGCTTGAGCTTGACCATAGCTACGTCGCCTTGTTTGATGAACTGAGGCTTCTGCTCTATCGTCTGGCCTGTCCTCGGGTCTAGCTTGGATATCAACTCGGTGATCTGGACGGGCACGGTCGCCGTGTGCACGTGCATAACGGGGGCGTAGCCGGGCCCTATGGCGGTGGGGTGCCACAACACTATTACGCGCGCAATTATCTCCTCGGCTACTGTGGGCGGGTTGTCGACCTTGCCGAGGACGTCGCCGCGCCTCACGTCCTCCTTCTCTATGCCGCGTAGGTTAACGCCTATGTTGTCGCCCGGCTTGGCCTCGTCCAGCTTCATGTGGTGCGTCTCCAGCGAGCGCACGTCGCCCACCTTGGCGGGAGGCATTATTATCACTCTATCGCCTGGCTTTATGACGCCCGTCTCGACGCGGCCCACCACGACGGTGCCGGCGCCGGTGATCGAGAAGACGTCTTGTATCGGCAGCCTCAAGGGCTTCTCGATGGGCCTCTGCGGAGGCTCCAACATGTCGAAGGCCTCCAGAAGGGTCGGGCCGTTGTACCAAGGCATGTTCTGGGACTTGGCCTTAATGTTATCTCCCTTGACCGCGCTGACGGGTATTATCGGCACCTTGTTGGGGTCGTAGCCCAGCAGCTTCAACATCTTGACGATCTCGGCCTTTATCTGCTCGAACCGCTTCTGGTCATAGTTCACTACGTCCATCTTGTTTACGGCCACTATCAGCTGGTTGACGCCCAACGTCTTGGCCAAGAAGAGGTGCTCTCTGCCTTGTCCCTGAGGGCCTATGGCGGTCTCGAACTCGCCTGGGCGAGCCGATATGACCAACATAGCCGCGTCGGCTTGGCTGGTACCCACTATCATGTTCTTGATGAAGTCGCGGTGGCCCGGCAGGTCGATTATGGTCAAGAAGTACTTGTTGGTCTCGAAGCCCACGTGGGTCGCCTCTATCGTCACGCCGCGCTCGCGCTCCTCCTTGAAGCGGTCGAGGATCCACGCGAAGGCGAAGTCCTCCTTGCCCATCTTCTTGGCCATCTCCTCGATCTCCTTGAAGCCCTTCTCGTCGACGTAGCCGGTCTCGTAGAGCAATCGACCTGTGAGAGTCGACTTACCGTTGTCTACGTGGCCTATCACGGCTAGGTTCAAATGCGGTTTCTGCAACGCCGACGGCTTGGGGTTCAGTATTATCGACGGCATGGCGAGACTAAAGTAGCCATATTTAAAACTTTATACCAAGCCGCGGCGAAGCTTTAAAATGGGGGCTTTGCTCATGCCATGAAGGAGGTGGTGTACACGAGATCGGCTCCTGAGCCCATAGGCCCATACAGCCAAGCGGTGAAGGCGGGCAACATGCTCTTCGTCTCCGGCCAAATACCAGTCGACCCCAAGACGGGCGAGGTCGTGAAGGGCGACATAAGGGAGCAGACGAGGCGCGTGCTTGAGAACATAAAGGCGGTTCTAGAGGCCGCAGGCTACGGACTTTCGGACGTGGTGATGTCCTTCGTCTTCCTTTCGGACATGGGGCTCTTCGGGCAATTCAACGAAGTATACGCCGAGTACTTCAAGGACAAGCCGCCGGCTCGGGTCACGGTACAAGCGGCTAGGCTCCCCAGGGATGTATTAGTTGAAATAGCCGTCATAGCGGTTAAATAGTGTGGAGAGGACCCGCAACGCCGACAGGTGACGAGGAACTGGGCGCCGACCTCCTCGTGTTTTCCACATCGGCGAAGAACCCCTTCAGGAGGGTAGTCATAGGCCCGCCCTCGAAGGCGGCGGCCGTGGCCAAGAGGGTGGGGGGAGTCGCCGTCTCCGACTTCTCGGGCGCGCCGCCCGAGCTATACAGCGATGTGTACGCAGTCCACGCCTCCGGGGATTTGGAGCCCCTCATCGCGAGCGCGGACGTAGTTCTCTACATACAAGGCCCTATACCCCCTCCGAGGGGCGCCCGCCTCATAGCCTTAACTTGTTCCAAGATCGGCCTCTGCGATGAGGCCGACTGCGTATGCGGCGGAGCGCTGAGGATCTAGTATTGACGACGGCCTCCGTGCGCGCCGGCGTGGAGGCTTGCGCCGATCTTATCGACGCGATCACCGAGAGGGTTGCTCCGTTCTACTTGCCGATCCCTGAGGAGATCTGCAGGGGCGCGCCCGTCGATCTGGGGGCCTTGGGCTGGCTCCTCGAGCCGTTGCTGGCCTTGTACCACAACAAGCCCGGCAGATGGATATGCTACGGCTCCCTCGAGGATTTGAGGAGGAGGGCCCTCGCGACGGCTAGGCTGGCGGGGCTCGTCGTCAGGGCGAAGGTCTTCGGCACAGTGGATCTACGCCAGTGGGATTCCTTGTTCCTGCCTAGGAGGCCGCGGCCGCCGGCGCCCTCTCTGGCGATAGGCTATTGGGGCGAGGACCTCGTCGTGTGCGGAGCCCCGATCCCCACGCCCTTGGAGCTAGCCGCCGACTTCTGGCCCGCGCTGGACGAAGACGGCAGAAGGGAGCTCGTGGGATATATAGTGAGGTATATAGATCTCCTCCTGACGAGTATAAACATAGACGAGGCCTACTACAAACTGCTCTCGGACGAGCGCTACATCCAATTCGCCAAGGAGGTCGTTCACCACATGGGAAATAGAAAGCGCGATGACGTTCCCGCGAATTTTCCGGGAAATTCGACTTAAGCCCGCGCCCGAACGAGACCCATGGGAACTAAACTAGGAATAATAGGAATAATAGTAGGGATAGCAATCATAGCGTTGTTGATCCCGAGCGCCCACGCCTCGGCGCCCAGCTGTCCGCCAGACGTCGCTATTAAGTGGTACGCTCTTGTGAACTACCTAGCGTACGCCTCCGGTCAAAACGCAACACAGCTAATAGCTGAGGCCCAGGCTACGGGCAACTTCACCGTCACGATCTCCGGCGTCAAGCTCGTCGTCCCCTACTGCTCGCTGAACGCCACCGCGGCCAACGGGAGCAAGCTCGTCTTCGCGCCGGCCGTCGGGGCGGGGGAGCTCAAGAAGTTAGGCCTCAACATAACTCAGGCGAAGGCTGTGTTCCAGAAGCTGAAGGCGGCTAGAGATCAAGCCATGAGTAATCTGGATAGATACCTGAAACCGCTGGAAGAGTTAGGACTAGGTAACGCAACTAAGGCGCTCTCTCAAGATAGAGGATATGGGGAGGCCGCCGAGGTCAACCTCAACGCGTCGGCCTCCTTAAAGATGGTCGCGGAGATACTCGAAAAAGTCGGGGCGAATAAGACGACGGTGGAGCAACTCATAGCCGCAGCGCAGATGCATGAACAAATAGCCCAGCTTCTACAATACCTTAAAGAAGCCGGCGGGTTATCTGGCCTAAAGAGAGGCGTAGCCTCCAATATGAGCGCCGTTATCATCAACGATAGAGGTTATTTCAACGCATCTCGGGCGATCGCCGAGGCTGCCGCGAGGCTTTCAATATTGGCGGAAGACCTCGCACGCGTCAACTCGACCATAGCCGAGCGCCTTCTGCGCGACGCCTCCGTATTAAACAACTCGGCTTTGGCGTTGGCGTACATGGGGCTGGCCGGCGGCGTAGGCTCCATGAACCGCAACGCCGCCTTGGATCTGACATCGGCGCTTAACGGAACCACTGGAGTAGATATGGCCTTACTAAACGTAGAAAAATCCTTGATGCTCCTCAACGAGACGCTGAAGCTTCTTCAGTACGTCAACGCAAGTCAAACCGCCCTACAGAAAGTAAGAGATGCGGTGATGCGCCATGAGGAGGCCTTGGAGGTGCTGAAAGCCCTACAAGGCGCCGGCGGTAGTTCTGCCGTCGAGCAAAATATATATGGAGCGCTTGAGATGGGCCAAAGCCTGAACCCCAACGTAGTTAGGTTATGTATAGATTTGAACCTCACGCAGATATTGGCTGAATACTCCAAGGAGGGCATAAACACTACGGCTCTCCAGCTGAAATATGGCGTTCTCTGCGAAATAACGAAGCTCCTCGATTGGGGCTATTACGTTAATAAGACCAAGAGGGGCGTCATGGTGCCCATGAGTTCTATTAATAATATAATATTAGCTTTAAGATATTATATAGATAAATATGGAGGACTTTTAATATTTAGAAATGTATATTCACTAAAAATGTTACTTAGGTATATCATAAGCCTAGAGAATAATGTCGGCATACAAAGCACGTTGCAGATACCGGGAGTATACGTTGGAGGACAAGTAACGGGGCAGATATCTATCGGCGGCTCTGGTATGGGCGGCCTCTCCGGAGGGGGCAACATGTCTGGAGGCGGTCAGCTTGGAGGCCCGAGCGGTTCCCCCAGCGGTGGGAACATGGGTAATTCTGGCGGCATGCCATGATCATCTTGAACCTAACTATACCGCCGCTCTTAGTGATAATGCTGACCCCAAGCGTCTTATCCAACGTCAGCATGCCGGCGCCTAACGCCTCCGCGATAGCCGCATTCTCGGCCAGCGGGGCGCCTCTGCCCGTGTTCGCCTCCGGCGGGAGGATCTACGTGTTGCAAGACGGAGCCCCTGCATATGTAGAGTACGTGCCCGCGTTCGCCAACTCGAGCGGCGTATACGAGCTATCGCTGAGCCTCGACCAGCCGGCCGTGGTGGTCATACCGCCGGGCATTATGCCACAAGGCATGCCGCAGTATCGCCTCATAGTCGTCAATAAGACCGGCACATACGTCGAGGTGGGGCCCGGCGATGTGCAGATCTCCTACTACGCGATGAGCTTGCAGCTAGCGCCAGCTACACAGACGGCCATCGCGCCGCAGACCTCATCGACGCAGAGCGCCGCGCCGCCAAGCGCCTCGCAGACCTCCGCAAGCGCTCCCGTCGCGCAGACCAGCGCCTTCCAGATCCCGGCTTGGGCCCTGGCGGTCGTAGTCATAGTGATAATCGTAGCGGCGGTGTTGCTGTTCAAGAGGAGGTAAACCTCCCTTTTTCATCAACATCCTCGCCGGGCGTAGCTCCCTCCTGAACGGGTCTAGGACTAGGCCGAATATCTCGAGGGTGACGACGCCGAGGAGGTTCTCGTCCTCTGATTCTCCGAGCACCACGGGCGTATGCCTCTCGCCGTAGCCCCTCAGCTCTATCAAGGCCTCGGAGACCCGCCGCCTTATCACCGTGCCGTCGGCTAAGATGAACTCCATCTCTTGCAACGGCTTAAGGCCGAGCGCCTCCCACACCTCCCTTTTCAGCACGGTGTAGGTCGCCCCCGAGTCGACCAACAGCTTGACCGGCACGGCCTTGCCCTCATGCTTCACCACGGCCTCAACGTATACAAGGCCCATGGACGCATCTACTCACCCCGTTATTAATCTGAAGGAGGGCCGCGACGCCGATCTTGAAGGCGGGCTTCTCGCTCCAAGCGACGGCACTACGCCGAACGAACAAGACTCACAACGTAGGCCTTTTGTACTCAGGCGGCGGGCTCCAGGAGGCGGCCTTAGCCGCCAGGGATGCCAAATAGCCGTAGATCCCCCTCTCGCCGCTCCTCCTCGCGGCCTCGACCATGGCCTCGAGCAAAGATATGAGCTCGTCGTAGGTCCTTCTATCCACCGGATAGGGGACGCCGTCTTTGCCGCCCACCGCGAACGAGAACTTGAAGGGATCCACGTTGGCTGGATCGGTCCAGTCAGCCGGCGAGCGGTATATCAGCTCGGCCACGAGGGCTAACGCCCTGAGGGTCCTGGGCCCCACTCCTCTGCTCAAAACCAGCTCCTTGAAGCTAGAGATATCCTTGGGTATGGCGTACGCTAGGCGCCTTGGATCGCCTATCTCGGCTTTAAGCTTCTTGGCGTCCACGTACGGATGGTAATACGTGCCTCCGAGCAACGTGGTTTGTCCCGTCAGTATCATCAAGTCTCTCGCCACCTTCTCGGGCCCCGAGGAGACTAGGTCCATTATTGCGGATCTATTCGCCGAGCTTCTCGACGAGGCTAAGTTCAACACGGCGTTGGAGCGTATCCCCACGATGCCGGTATGAGGATCGTCGAAGAACTTGTTCGTCTCAAGCCAATGGTACCTCCTGGCCATCCTGCTGGCTGGGTTCATCCCTTGCTGTATGACGGCCCATCTGCCCCGCTCGGTCACCACGAACGCGTGGTGGTATATGGAGTAGCCGTCTTGGACCAAGGCGTTGTCGACCTTGGCGACCAGCCGCGAGGCCTCGACCAGAGAGGCCCAGTCGAGGCCCCAGCGTTCTGCAATCGCCCTAAGCTCTTGCGGCGTCCTCAAGGCGTGCTCGCCTTTACCTCCGGCGATCCTTATCGGGAGGTCCGCCTTCTCCATGGCGTATTTAAGGACCGCCGTGGTAACCGTGGTGCTCCCGCTGGAGTCCCAATCCATGCCTATTAAGTCGTTCACGGCCTGGAAGAATATGGGGCTCGCCAGCCTGACGAGGATTCCCTCCTCGCCCCAGAGGTCGTACATGATCTCGAGCAACAACGTCGAGAGCTTCTTCATCCTGGCCAGTAGCCAAGGGGGCACGTGACCTGTATGAAGCGGCAGATCGGCATATCCGCCGAACTCCACATGCCTTCCGGCGCACATCTCTATAAATCTAGCGGTCGGACCCCGCGCCGCATATGGTTTAAGCAACGAGGAAAACATTAAAGCCGCGATGTGTTCCACCATGTGTCCATATTTAAGGCGTACGATATAAGGGGGATCTACGGCAAGGACCTCACGCCGGAGGTCTTGCGGCAGGTAGGATACGCCGTGGGGAAGTTCTTCGGCGGAGGCAAGATCTTGATAGGCATGGACGTACGCACCCACTCGCCGGACGTCCTCAGGCATCTAATATCTGGCCTGCTGCCTATCGCCGACGTTGAGCTCCTAGGTAACGTCACCACGCCCATAACCCATTTCGCGTCGCGTCTGCTCTACGAGCCCGCGGTTATGATCACGGCCAGCCACAACCCGCCTGAATACAACGGCCTTAAGATCATGCATAAAGGCGGCATAGATCTCAACTCCGAGGAGCTCCAGAGGCTGAAGCTACTTCTAGAGGAGCCTCCTGCGGGGCAAAAAGGCTTGATATTCGTCCACGACGTAAGGGAGCGTTATTTCCAGTATCTAGAGAACGTGTTCGATGAATTCGACCTCTCCATAGGGTTCGACCCCGCCAACGCGGCCGGGGTTATACTCCGCCCCTTGCTTAAACGCCTCTTCAGAAGCGTGACCACCATCAACGGGACGCCCGACGGCAGGTTCCCGGCTCATCCGCCGGACCCCGAGAAACCGGATAATCTAAAGCAGTTAATAGAGCTGGTTAAGTCGAGGGGGCTAGACGGCGGCATAGCGTTGGATGGAGACGGCGATAGGGTGGGTTTGGTGACCGCGCGCGGCGAGATCTTCAGGGCGGAGAAAATAGCGTACGCCCTCATAGAGCATTACGCGAAGCCGGGAGACGTCGTCGTGATCGACGCCACCATGCCTCTCTACCTCGAGAGAATAGCCGAGGAGAAAGGCGTGAAGATAGTACGCGAGAGGGTCGGCCATAGCTTCCAGAAGCCCGCCGCCATGAGGAACAACGCGTTGTTTTGGGCCGAATATTCGGGCCATATAGGCTTTAAGGAACACTACTATTTCGACGACGGGATCTACTCCGCCCTCAAGATGCTGGACGTCGCGAGGGAGATCGGGAAGACGTTGGACGAGATACTCGCGGAGGCGCCGAAGATCTACGAGGAGCGTCTAGACTTAAGGGTGGAGGACCAGAGGAGCGTCATGGATAGGGTCAGATCCGCCGTTAAGGCCATGTCGGGCGTCGACGTATATGAGATAGATGGCGTCGATATCAGGTTCAAAGACGGCGGCAGGATCCTCGTGAGGCCCAGCAACACGGAGCCTTTAATCCGCGTCAAGCTCGAGGCGTCTAACGCGTCGGAGCTGGAGCGGCTGAAGGCGAGGCTGGGCTCCATCGGCTTGGCGTGAGGAATTAATACCGGGAGTATCCATCTATGTGCTATTGCTGCCGTACGGCAACGTCACTATTTTACCGAATATTAGCAAGTATGTTGAGAACATAACTATATATTTACATAATATTAGTAAATATCCTTCAAATATTAGCCAAATTATTACTTGTATTAATTCAAGCGATTTAGTGAACGGCTGCAAGGGTCCAAACCCTCCGCATATGGCCTCTTCTGATATTTTTATAATTTATTTTATTTATTCCATATTATTATTTCTTGATATATTATTAATAATTCAATTTATTATATATTATAGAGTATTATTAAAAGGAAAAAGAGTATCTCAGGTCGCGGATGTGGAGGACCCCGTCCCCATATCGTTCATAGTCCCCATAAAGAACGAGCCGCTAGACGTGATCGCCACTATGTTAACACGGTTCTCGGACGTGGATTATCCAAGGGATATGTTCGAAGTGATCTTTCTATCTGACGACGAGCCGGCGTATTTCGCCAAGGTGAAGACCTTGGTCGAGTCGATGGCCAAGGACCTCGGCCTAAACGCGCGGGCGCTCAGAAGAACCGGCGGAGGTAAGTACAGAGGCTCTGCCTTCAACTGGGCCGCCGACATCGCTAGATACGACCTATTGGTGTTTCTCGACGTCGACAGCAGAATCCCGCGGGATATAGCCAAGAGGGTCGCGGCCCGCGTCGACGGCTCGACGCTTTTATTCCTAGGGTGGGACGGCTACATCTCCTTGTTTACGAAGCTAGGCAAACTCCTTAGGTTTGTATATAGGTACTTTCTGCTCTACGGCGCATATCTAGGGCGCGCCCTCTCGGGCGACCTAATACTGGCGTTGGGATCCGGCATAGCGATAAGGAAATCGTTGTTGAAACGAGCCGGCGGCTTCTGCGACTGCGTGGCGGATGATTACGATATATCGCTGAAAGTATTGCTGGCCGGCGGCCGTATCGTGTACGATGGAGGGGAGCCTATAGTGGTGGAGATACCCTCCACCTATTTCGCCTTCAGGAAACAGTTCGCCAGATGGGTTTTCAACTCCTCATACATAGTTCGTAGGTATCTGTTGAGGATCCTCCGATCGAAGCTACCCCTTAGGTATAAACTTAGCCTAGCCCTCAATTTGTTGCAACATCCGTTGGTGGTCACAACCACGATCTTCCTGCCTATCGTGGGGCTGGCCGCCGCATATACCGGCTACATAATACCGCCCCTGCCCGTGGCGATCCTCGAGGCGGCCTTGGGCGTCGCCACGATCGTCCTCCTCTGGCATGTAGTCGCGTTGACTAGAAGAGAGGGATACGGGCTCCTGGAGTCCTTGGCCACAGCGGCTCAAAACGGCGTGATGTCCTTGATGATAGATATAACTGCCTTCGTCTACATGTTGCTAGGTCTCTTCCGAGATTCCATAACCTGGAGGGTCACACCCAAGGGATCCAGCCAGCTTTCCTTCAGGGAGAGCTACGCGCCCGAGCTGATATACACTGCGGCGGTCGCCGCAGTACTCATCTGGGCACTCGTCGCACATATGCTGACCTTCGCTTTAAGCGCCTTGACGTTGCTACTCGTGTTGATCTACGGCCTGTATTTGATCAGAAGCTAGGCCTTATCTACGAGCTCTCTCCGCGCCACTATGGGGAACGGTATCACGTCCTTTATGGACTCTGCGCCTGTGGCTATCATGGCCAAGCGGTCGATCCCTATCCCTATGCCTCCCGTCGGCGGCATGCCGAAGGAGAGGTCCTCCACGAAGTCGTAATCGAGCGGGTGGGCCTCCTCCTTCGGGAAGAGCTCCTCCTCTCTCTTGAAGAACTCGTATTGCTTGACCGGGTCGTTGAGCTCGGTGTAGGCGTTGGCCAGCTCGTGGCCTCCTGCGAACGCCTCGAAACGCTCGACGAGGCCGGGCTTCTCCCTATGGGGCTTGCATAAAGGAGTGGACTCCTCCGGGTAGTCGTAGATGAAGGTGGGCTCTATCAGTTTCTTCTCGACTAGCTTCTCGAAGAGCTTCACGAGGGCGATGCCTCTGTTGTAGGTCTTAAGCGGGACTTGAAGGCTTCTGAGCTTGTCCTTGATCTCGTCGTCGGTGAGCTTATCGGGGTCGACTCCGCCGAATTCCCGCAGGGCGTCGTGAAGGGTTATCCTCCTCCAGGGCGGCGAGAAGTTTATGGTCGTATCGCCGTATTTCACCACGGCCGTCCCGACGGCGGCTTGAAGCGCCTCGTATGTCGTCTCCTCCATGAGCTTCATCATGTCGCGGTAATCTGCGTAGGCTTGATACGCCTCGAGGGACCAGAACTCCGGGTTGTGGAGGGCGTCGATATCCTCGTTGCGGAACTGAGGCCCTATCTCGAAGACCTTCGAGAAGCCTGCGATTATGTAGCGCTTGAGGTAGAGCTCGGGGGAGATGCGGAGGTACCAGTCCTCGTCGATGGCCCAGATGTGCGTGGTGAAAGGCCTCGCAGCGGCCCCGCCGTATATGGGCTGGAGGACCGGCGTCGGTATCTCGACGAAGCCCCGCCGCCAGAAGGCCTCGCGGAACGCTTGTATGAGGCGGGCTCTTGCGTATATCCTCCAGCGTAGTTGAATGTCGAGGATCATAGATATGGAGCGGTGGCGCATATAGAAAGGCGATTCTCTATCCACCTTCCCCCATTCGGGCAAGGACTGGACGGCCTTAGCGAGCAGATAGAGCTTCTCCGCCCTCACGGCGTAGTCGCCCCTCTGCGTCTTGACCAAGACGCCGGAGACCCCTACGTAGTCGCCCCTCCATATGTACTCCAACATAGGCTCCTTGGGGTCGACCATGATCTGGAAACGCGCCCCGTCCTCGTATATGTCGATAAAAACGATATTAGGATGACGACGTATATCGGTGGCCCTGCCCGCCGTCGTCACCGAGGCGCCGACCCATGGATCGAGCAGAGCTTGCCTTCTGAGCTCGTTCAGAACCCTCACAGTATGCGTCACCTTGAAGCTATGGGGATACGGCTCGATGCCGGCGCTCCGGAGGCTTTGGATCAACTTACGCCACTCGGCGACCTTGGAGTCCATGGCCTATCGAGAGCCCCTATAAAAATCTGGCTCGGCCTCAAGCCGACAGAACGTAGGCGAAAAACGCCGTTATCGTCTGCCGACGTACTCGACGGTGAAATATATGGCATCAACTGATGACGTGGCGCCCTCGGCGACGTCTATGGCTACAAGATCGCGTGAAGATACGCCGCCTCGGAGCCAATCGGCGTAGCTGTGGCGATAGGCGGATCTATATAGTCAGAACAGCGTTAAGAAGGCACACAGCGATGTCTTGATCGCCTATATATACCCATGTTTTTCACGAGGTATGTTGATTGGGATAATTTCAGATTCTCACGACAATATCGACGCAATAAGGCGCGCCGCAAGGTTGTTCAGAACTAGGGGAGTTGGCTTGGTTATACATGCAGGCGATTGGGTGGCTCCTTTCAGCGCCAAGGCCTTGAGGGAGGCGTTAGGCGACGGCGTAAAGATAGTGGGCGTGTGGGGCAACAACGAGGGCGAGCTGCTCTACTTCCAGAAGGTCGCCTCGCAGTTCGGCGTAGAGATAATGGGCTACGCCGGATCGGTCGAGGTCGACGGGCGTAGGATCGGCGTGTATCACGGCACCTCCGATCTCTTGACGGAGGCCATGATCAGATCCGGCATGTTCGACGTGGTCGTCTACGGCCATACCCACAGGGTGGACGTGAGGCGCGTGGGCAACACCTTGGTGGTGAACCCAGGCGAGCTCTGCGGTTATCTCACCGGGAGGGGCACCGCCGCTCTTCTCGACGCGACTAAGCTGGAGGTCGAGGTCGTCGAGGTATGAGCCAGGTCCTCGCCCAGATGGCGACGGGTCTGGTCCTCGGCTATAGCCTTGCCATTCCTCCGGGCCCCATGAACGCCTTGATAGCCTCCTGGGCTTTGAAGAGCCTTAGGCACGGGACGGCCGTCGGCGCTGGCGCCATGACGGCCGATTTTATCTTCATGTTGATAACATTGTTCTTATATCAAGAGGTGCTCGCCGCGGTCAGCTCTAGATACACCGCAGTTATATACTTCGCCGGCTCCTTCTTCCTTCTGTATATAGCATATAAGATAGCGATCTCGCGCCCTCCGGAGGGCGGAGGAGGCAAGGCCGCCGATAGGGCGTTGAAGGGGTACCTCCTGGGGCTTTCCCTAGGCCTCGTGAACCCGTACCAGCTGGGCTGGTGGCTGACCGTAGGCCTCAGCTCCATAAGCTCCTTCGGCATCTATTGGGCCCTCGGCCTCTTCACCGCGATCGCGACGTGGATCGTGTCCTTCCCAGCCGCCGTGAGGGCCGGCTGGCGGCTCAACAGCAGGGGGACTTGGCTCGCCATAAAGGCCTTCTCGGTCGCCACATTGGCGGCCTTCGGGATATACTTCGTGTATCAAGGTATTAATCTACTCATTAAACCTCCGTAGTGGTCGACGTAGTTATCATAGGGGCTGGGCACAACGGACTTATAGCCTCAATAAGGCTGGCGGAGGCCGGGCTGAAGGTCGCGGTGTTCGACAAGGTACTATGGCCCGGCGGGATGGCCGGCTACCACGCGCTGGGCGGGACGGAGGTCGGCGTGGGGGCCTACGTAGTCGGGGTGATGCCTCGCGAGGTGTTGACGCGTATAGGCTTGGATGTCGCCATCGAGGTGCCGGATCCCATTGCCGTGTACGAGCTGGACGGCCAATACGTCAGGTGGTGGCGCGATCCGGCCAGGAGGGTGGAGGAGTTTAAGGAGTGGGGCCTCGGCGACGAGATAACCGCCTTCTGGGATAAGCTGGTATCGCTCAACAAAGCCGCGCGTAGGTATTTCTTCGGCGAACCGCCCACCGAGGAGAAGCTGGCCGACGACCCGGAGGCCCGGGAGCTGTTCCAGAGAACGGCTAGGGATATCTTGGCCCAATATCTCCCGCGGGAGTTCTGGCCCATGTTCCTCTATGAAAACCTCTGGGACGAGCCGGCCTACGTCCTCGCTTATTTCAACCCGCCGGAGGGTTGGGGCCGACCCGTGTGGAGGGGCGAGAGGGGGGTACAAGCCTTGGCGAAGGCCCTCTACTGGAGGGCGTTGAGTCTAGGCGTGGACGTGAGGCTGGGGGTCTCGGTCAAGAGGATAGTGTCTGAGCGGGGGGCCGTCAAGGGCGTCGAGCTTGACTCGGGCAAGATCGTCGAGGCCAAAATCGTCGTCTCGACCGCCAGCCCGGTGCACACTCTCCTCGATCTCGTCGAGGGGGTGGACGACGAGGTGAGGCGTAGGCTCGAGGGGATCCCGACGGCCGGCCCCTATAGGCTCAACTTGGTCCTCACTGAGCCCGTCAAGCTGAGGGCCGGGCTTGCCCCCTATCGCGACTCCATATTCCAGTTGCCTTTCGGCGAGATGATAGTCGAAGGCAACGTGGTGTCGGCTGTGGGAACCCCCGACCTCCACCTCCTGGAGACGTATATAACGAACGTAGATAGGGTGAAGGCCTTCGAGATGTGGACGCCTGCCGACTACCAGCGCGTGTTCAACGCGAGGGGCGCCTACGTGAATCATCTGCCCTTGACGCGGGAGTTCCTGCTCTGTAGGCCCGTCTGTAGCTGGGGGCACAGAACGCCGGTCAAGGGCCTCTACTTAGGCGGGGCGGGCACTTGGCCAGGGGGGCAGATAAACGGAGCGCCGGGTCTAAACGCCGCCGAGCTGGCGTTGAGGGATCTATGACCACCTTGGTCATATTCGCGGGCGGCGCCTCCAGGAGGTTCCAGAGGCCGGGGGAGCCTTGGGTCAATAAATGTCTATATCCCGTCGGCGGAAGGCCTATGATCGAGGCCGTCGTCGAGGCGGCTCGAGGCCTCGTGGATCGGATATATGTAGCTCCGGGCAGGAACGAGGCGCTGGGCTATCCCGTCGTGGAGGACGACCCGAGGTTCTCCGGCCCTATGGCCGCCGTGGTCTCCGCCGCCTTGAGGTTCGACGACACCTTGGTGTTCGCTCCCTGCGACGTCCCGTACATAACCCGGAGGGTCTTCGCCGAGCTTCTCGACGCCAGGGGGACGGCCGTATTGGTTATGCCGAACGGGTTAGTCGAGTCGCATATCTTCAAGGCGGAGCCGAAAGCCATAAGGAATATGGTCGATCTATTGCTTAAAAGACGCGGTAGATTAGACGATATATTCAGGTTGTCGAGCTCCGTCACCTACCTCAGCGTGGCTAGACACGGGATATCGCCTAGGGAGCTACATAACATCAATTTTAGAGAGGATCTCGAGGCTCAAGCCGATATGCCCGGCGGGGTTTTCACAGACGATCTCGCGCTGGAGTGGGACCCGCCGCTTGCTCTCTATCTGACTAAGGGCTCCCGGGACGCCCTATGGGAGGAGCTCAAGACCTATATGGAGGCCGGCTTGCTCTCCATGGCGGCGCACGTGCTCGAGGATTTAGCCGAGGGCAACAAAAAGCTCGAGGCGGCCGCCAAAGCGCTTAAAGAAGCCGTAGGTATTAGGAAATCAGCCTAGGGTTATCTTTTTGTTCATCTCCTTGACCTTCTGGTTCACCTCCTCCAATAGCTGCTCCTTGGTCTTGCCCTCCGTGCTGATGCCTAAGCTCTTGGCCACCTCCACCAGCTTCTTGTAGTCCTCGTCTTCAGAGGTCACGAGGCCTTGGGAGGCTCTTCTGAACTCGTGCAACGCTTGGCCTAAGCCTCTGGCCAGCGCCGGCAGTTTCGAGGGGCCCCAGATGAGCAGTATCACGACCGCTATTAACACGATGAGCCAGTCCTGGCCCGTTAAGAACAGCAGCATAGAAAGAGGTACGGACTTCCATAAAAGCTTTTCTCGTACTAACGCGCCAGAGACCACTTATATATGTAATAGGAGCACGTCAGCTCGGCGTTGGGCGGCCCATCGAACTCAATTCCGACGTCTATCGACGTTAAGTTCAGCCTTCCTAGATCTATGGAGGTCCCGTTCAACGCCATTTTCGCAACGCCGATTAAGTCCTTTAAGCTCACCGCCACGGAGCCCCGCTGTATGGGCTCCCTGAAGGCCAATATTAAGACGGACCAACTCGACGAGTCAACATGTAGGAAGGCCTCTACGGGCATATCCACGGGCGTGCCGTTTATGTATACGGGCATTTTGTAGGAGCCGGCCGACGCCCAGTATGGGCTAGGCGCGCTTTGAGCTAACGGCGTTGTGTAGTACATCCAGAGCATGAGCTCCAGGTCACCGGGGCCTAGGCCCGGGCCCTTAGTCAGCCATATGTCGTAGGAGAAGTCTGTCACGTTGCAGTTGCCGGGCTCCACGGCATATTCCAGCGTCATCAACGCGTCGGCGTTTAGGGCAGGGACGGGGAGCACGAGAGGCGGCCTCGTGGACGTGCACGCCCCGAAGAGGGGATCGCAGCCGTAGCGGGCGCTGGGGTAGCCGAGGACGGGCGCATATGGATTGAACTTTTGCGAGTACTTGGCGTCCACCGTGGCCCTCAGGGCCGAGCCGTTGTACTCCACGACGATCTCGCCGCTCCAGGCCTTCATGTTCCAGGGATACGGCGTTATCATGACGTAGCCGTCCCCTATATAGTACGAGACCATCATGTCGTTGGGGGACCTCGACACGGCCTCAACCGGCGTCGTGCCGTTGGGGATGAGCAGTACCTCTGGCTTGGGCGCTGGCTTCCTAACCTCCGACATAAAGACTAGGGCTACAGCCAATATCACGATAATAGCCAACAAGGAGATTATCAACGCCTTGCGCCCCATGGGCTAAGAGATCTCTCATTATATATCATTAATGTGCTGTCCGCCGCGTTGATGTAAACCGCACGGCTGGATTGCTCCATTGATAACCGATCTAAAAAGATTAATACCATGAGATAACCCGAGGGACGTGGCTAAGAAGAGAGATAAGCCTAGGAAACGCAATAGGAAGATCTTCGCGATAGCCATAGCCGCCATAATATTCGCGGAGGTCGGCTGGGTTCTCGGCACCTCCGGCTTCAGGTTGCCGTTCTTCGGCCGGCAACAAACGCCGGATCTCGCAACCTTGTTGGCGAATACCCAGCTTTGGGTTCTCACCCAGAGAGGTTATGCGCCTAGCAACTCGGCGCCGCCGGCGTACAACAACTCGATCGTGGTGATAACGGTGTCCGGCATCCCCCTGCCTAAATCGCTTCTTAACTCGACCCAGCCCGTCTACGTCCTCATGTTGGATCCTTTTTACGGGCCTTATTCCTTCAACGCCGCGAATTACTTCTACTACGCTCTCTTCGGTAGCAACTATACGGTAGCCTCTAGGTATCAAAACAAGATCTTCTTGATTATGCCCGGCGAACAACAAACGCAAGCGACCACAGTCTTCCAATGGGTAGGCGAGGTGCTGAGCATGGGCAACATGACCTTCACGTCAACGTCGGCCCAACAGATCCTCTCCCAGTTGCTGCAGTACCTCCCCGTGACGGTCCATATCTCTAACGGGAGAGTCGTCAGCGTGACGCAAGGCGTCGCCGGTTAGTTTTATATAGGCGACCCGGTGGGGGCGTGGAGAGCTACAAGCGAGTTCGCTTGTATCTAGAATCGGGGGAGGTCGTCGAAGGTATCTTGTTGCCCGCCACTGCCTACACCAGCCCCGATGTTTATGTGGTTAAACTTAGGAATGGCTATAACGTTGGTATCTCCAAGAATAAAGTCAAACGGGTAGAGGAGCTTGAGGACGTGGTGAGCGCTAAGGCTCAGACGGGCACTAGATCCGCCGAGGTCGACACCGGTAAGCCCTGGGTCTCGATAGTAGCGACGGGAGGCACCATATTGTCGAGGGTGGAGTACGCGACAGGCGCCGTCTATCCCTCCACGGATCCCGCGCTTCTCTTCGAGATGGTGCCCGAGATATCCGATATCGCGTCTATACGGGTCGAGGTACTTATGTCGAAATTCAGCGAGGATATGACGCCGGCCGATTGGTCCCTTATGGCTGAGAAGATCGCCGAGCAGTTCGAAAGAGGCGCCGCCGGCGTCGTCGTGATGCACGGGACGGATACCATGCACTATAGCTCCGCGGCTATGGCGTTTGCGTTTAAGGAAGCGCCGGGGCCGGTGGTATTCGTGGGGTCGCAGAGATCCAGCGATAGGCCTTCCAGCGATGCCTTCCAGAACATACTAGGCGCCGTGATGGCCGCCGTCTCGGCTCCGTTTGCCGAATCCGTAATTGCCATGCACAAAGCTTCAAGCGATGGGAGGATCTATATACACCGCGGGACGAGGGTCAGGAAGATGCACACCTCGCGGCGCGATACCTTTAGGAGCATAGGAATAGGCCCGTTGGCCGAGGTAGATCTAGAAAGTAGATCTTTGAAGGTCCTCGTCGATTCCTACAAGGCCAGAGGGGGCTTGTCCTACGCCGCTAAGTTCAGCGATAGGGCGGCTTTAGTGAAATTCTACCCTGGGATGGATCCCCGCATCTTCGATGCGTTGATAGATCTAGGCGTGCAGGGCGTCGTGCTTGAGGGCACTGGTTTCGGCCATGTGCGGGACGCGTTGTTGCCTGCTATCAAGAAGGCGGTGGACGCCGGGGTCGTCGTGGCTATGACCAGCCAGACCATCTACGGCCGCGTGGATCTCTACGTCTATAGGCGCGGTAGGGAGCTCCTCTCGTTGGGCGTCGTGCCTCTTGAGGATATGTTGCCGGAGGCGGCCTACGTCAAGATGTCTTGGGCGCTCGCCAACTTCAGACGGGAGGAGGTGCCGACGGTCTTGAGGACCCCCCTGGCTGGCGAGATAACGCCTAGGAGCGACCCAGAGGCATTTATCGGCGAGCTCTGATGGATCTAGCGACTATAGTCGACGTTTTATGCAACGTAAGGCGGATAGGTTGGCTTCAACGCGGCGTCGAGAACGCCGAGACCGTCTGCCAACACTCGTTTCTCGCGGCCCTCCTTGCCGGAGAGATAGCCGCCGAGCTGAAGGCCAGGGGGGTCGACGTGGATCCGGCGCAAGCCGTCGCCGCAGCTGTCGTGCACGACTTGGCCGAGGCGGAGCTGGGGCATCCGGGCAACGGCGTGAGATCCTCGGTGGACTGGAGCTCCCTGGAGTTGGAGGCTATGAAGAGGCTGTACCCCCACCTCTACAGCTTGTTTGAACAATACAGGAAGGCCGAGGGCGCTCTCGGCGTCTTGGTGTCTTTTGCCGATAAGCTGGCCACCTTGATCAGAGCTTGTAGGTACGCCGAGCTGGGCTATAGGACCGGTGATTTGATCGAGGTATTCCGTCGAAAGCTCTCGGGATTTCCGCCGCCTTATCCCGAGATCTTGGAGAGATATATATCTAGGTATTGCCGAGCGGCTCCACCCTCACTAGATCGGGCCTCCTCGGAATGATCAAGCTCTTGCCTAGAGGATCTTCTACGATCAAGGTGAACCCTCCTGCGTCTATAGCCCTCTGGACGTTCGCTATAAATTCATCTACTTTCGTCGCGCTCTCGGGTTGAAGCACCTTCAGACGTTCGGCGTAGTCGAGAGCTCTGTAGAGAAGGCCCTCGACCGTGGTGATGAATGGCTCGGCTTGGGGGCCCGGCTCTAGGCTGAAGCCCAGATCGGGCGACTTCACGGAGCCCGTCTTGGATCTCACCACGAACGATCTGGCGACGTCCTCGCCGTCTTCCGCCCTGAAGATCACCCTAGTGGGGTTGCCCGACTCCGCGTAGTCCACATCGAAATGCCTATATCCACATGTGCTACAGTAGCCCGTCGAGATGAGTATATTGCCGAAGTAAGGAGCCTCGTAGAGAAGCTCCGTATAGCTGAAGGTATTAGCTCCGCATACCGGACATCTCGTCACCATCTGGGTTATTATCGACATGGCCGAGCCGTCCTGCCGGTATAAAAACATGCGGAATATTTAAAATAGGCATCTGGCGGGCGCTCATGGCGAGGAGAACCGATACGGTGACCTTCCTGATAGTCGTGGTAGCCGCCGTCCTTGTCGCCCTCTTCCTACAGGGTTTTTGGTCCATCGTGTTATCGCCAGGGCTGTGCGGTAACCTCGTCTGGTACACCATATTGGGCGTCTTGCTGGCCGTGGCTATCTTCTACGCGTACGATAGAAACAGCACAGTCCTATGGGGCGTGGTAGTCGTGTTGTTGCTCATATATGTGGCGTTGGCGCTCTATTTGACGGCCAACGCGCCTAGCGTGACCTGCTGACGTAGCTACAGCTCTCGGGCCGCCCGCCCGCGATAACAATCTTCAGCGCCTCTACGTCGTCTATCGAGCAGTAGTAGACCTGCACGCCCAGCTCCGCTATCTTCAAGCCCGCCTCCACCTTCTTGGCGATCCCGCCCGTGACGTCGATGCCCGCCGCGCCGCCCAGCACCACGCCGGTTATCTCCTTGAGCTTAACGGCGCCCGGGGTGCCGGGCTCCGCGCTGTATATGCCGTCGACGTCCATGAGGAAGACCACGGCCTCCGGCCTATACGCCGCGGCCAGCTCCAGCGCTATGTCGTCGCCGCTCAACACCACGTACCCCTCGTCGGAGGGCACCACGTCGCCGTGCAGGAGGGGATAGAGGCCTTGGGAGAGCGCGAAGTCCAGGGGCTCCCTCCTCGCGAGCTTCTTGCCCCAGAACACGTCGCTGGGCTCAACCGGCACGGCGTAGATGCCTGCCGCCGCGAGGTCCTCCACCACCATGGCCGTCTGCCTCCTGAGGGCGGCCTTTGTATATGCTATGCCCACGTGGGTGAGCCCGAAGGCCTTCACGTGGGGATGCGCGAAGGACCCGGCGCCGTGGATCAAGATGGCGCGCGTCCCCCTCAAGGCTTGTGCGGCGGCTCTCAGACGCCCCCACCTGTAGGTGTAGGGCCTCCTCTTGTCGGTTATGGCGGAGCCGCCGAATTTGACCACTATCATCAGAACTGCCTCTGGACAATGAAGGCGGCCAGCTCCTCGAGGTCGCGGCTGTGGGGGAGCCTCGATAAGCTCCTCAGCGCCTCCTCCTTGAACCTCTCGGCTAGGGCGAGGGCCCTCTCCCTGGCGTTGGTCCCGCCCAACAGCTCGACCCCGCGCCTCGCGTCCTCGTCGGTCACGACCGGCTTGGATAATATGGACAACAGCTCCCCTCGTTTGGCCCCCTCGAGCTCCTCGAGGCCTAGCAGCACCACCGCGTTCCCCCTCTTGTGCTCCTTGATGTCCTTGCCTATCTCCTTGCCGAACTTCTCGGGGTCGCCGAATATGTCCAACACGTCGTCGATTATCTGGAACGCTATCCCGGCGTTCATGCCGAAATCCCAAGCGGATTGGATCAACGCGGGGTCGTCCACGACGCTCATGGCCCCCCACTTGGCGGCCGCCGCTATCAACGCGCCCGTCTTGAGGCTCACCATCTTTATGTAGTCCTCCAGCTTGACCGACGGGAACCGCGCCTTGACGAAGTAGGGATCCTCGCGCCCCGCCAGCTCGAAGAGTATGTCGAGCCTCTCGCCCTCGTCTATGTCCTTTATCACCTTGGCCACGTCTCTTGCGAACTCGAGGGGCTTGGGCGTGTCCATGACGGCCTCCTCTATCGCCTCGCGGTACCATATGCCTATAAGGATCGCCGCGTAGTCGCCGAAGGCCGCTCTGGTGGTCGGCTTATTGCGCCTTATCTCCCCCCTGTCGATTATGTCGTCGTAGATCAAGCTGTAGTTGTGTATCAACTCCACGATGGCCGCGGCCGGCAGGGCCTTCTCGTAGGCGCTCGAGAGGGACTCGGCGACGGCCAAGGTCAAAATAGGCCGAAGCCTCTTGCCGCCGGTGGAGATCTGGTAAAGCACCGCGTCCTTGAAGTCCGGGGCCACGTCCTTCGAGAGGTATTTAACCAAGGCGTCCTCTATGGACCGCCCATACCTTCGCCACAACCTCTCCAAGACGTCCATGGCGTCGCCAATTAGCTCCCTTAAATGATTTGCCGCCCGCTCCGGCCGCTTGCCGGACGGCCATACCCCAGAGGCTCGTCATAGCGCCGGCACAACCACCGCAGGCTATGCGCCAATCATCGGAAGTAGAAAATATCACTAGGGAGCATCGACTGAGTATGCAATGATCAAGAGCGCCATGGACCTGGCCGATAGCTACCGCCTGATTGACCCTTCAAGTCGGGTAACCCCTAGGCGTGGGATTGTCGCTATGGTAATCGCCTGAGTATACAGTTATGCATCGCCTTTAACATCGCCCATCGTCTTTACCAACATTATATGCACTTAACCACGATAATTTTATAAAAACACCTATTTTTAACTATGGGCTTGGAAACTCTCCTGGCGAACAACTACATCACCTTTGGCGTTACGCTCTCCGGCTACCTCCTGGTGCCCATCGCGCTGGGCTTGCGCAGAGGAGTACCTGCGTGGGCGCGCGGCGCCGGGGTGGCGGCCGCCGTCACGATTGCCGCCATCTTCGCCTCGCTGGCGCTGGGCCTCCGCCCGCTGGAGCTTTACTTCTTCGCCATACTCCTCCTATTCGCCGCCACTTACATATCGGCGCTTCCGTATCGCCGTAGAGAGCCGCATTTGTTCACGGCGCTTATAATGACCTCGGCACTCGCTCTGATCGCGCTGATCTTGCTGTTCCAAAGGATGTTTTTCTTCGGCTACTCTTAGAAGGAAACCTTTTTCATGCTTGAGATAATCACTCCGGTAGGGCCTAGCACGCTGGGTCCCTCATACGGTTAGACCTCCTATATCCTCGCCCCTCGTTGCTAGCTTCAGCTGCTCCCAGGGGGACGTCTCCTCGTTGGCTCGTTGGGCTACTGCGGCGGCTACGGCCATGATCGTAGTCTTCGCCGCGACGTCGGCCCTCGGCATACGCCCGCTGGGCTCTACGCCGTTGCTATGTTCATTCGATGCACGATCTCCTTCGCTACTGTCTTCCCTACGCCCAACTCGGCGGGCGTTGCCTCGCCGCCTCCACGGCGTGTTGCCTCATAGCAGACCTCTCGGCTACGCGATCGGCGCTTGGCTTCCGGGGCGCCGCCGACTAGC
>CAYFGI010000009.1:18736-29690 GCA_964342785.1 uncultured Thermoproteaceae archaeon | reverse complement strand
CCGCCGGCTCGGCCAGCGCCGGCTACGGGTTAAGAGCCGCGACGGACTGAGCCGGGTCCACCGCCGCTCTACCAGGCTGAGCTACGGGCCCCTTTACATATATTTCCACCCCTATTTAAGCTTTCCCCGCCTATTCGGCGCCCGAGCCCCCTATCGGTTGCCAGCCGTCCCTTAACTTCCCGGCGTGCACTCAGCCGCTTGATCGCGGTTGCCGTATTCCGCCGACTCTTCCCATGCGCCTTTCTGTATCTTCTGCTTGTCCATCTTTACCACGCGGCTGACCTAGGGGATCCGGCTGACGCGCCTAGTTCGTAAAGATATATCTCGGCGACATAAATAGGTAGCCGCTTTGCCGAACTTACAGATCGTTTGCAGACTCAATTGCATCCTCCTCTCGGCCGGTCAAACGATATGCTCGGCGCCTATCTATATACTCCACAAGGCGAACACGGCCGAGGCCGCCGCTTCAGTGCCTTACTAGGCGCAATAATATAAATCGCGCACAGTCAAAAGCCGGCGTGTCTCATGACGTATCGTCCAAGCGTTTTGTTTAAAGGCAACAGCGGGCCCGGTGGGATTCGAACCCACGACCTACGGCTTAGAAGGCTCGGCGGCATTGCCTCCGCCGCTCTGTCCATGCTGAGCTACGGGCCCCTTTACATATATTTCTCGCTATTTTTAAGCTTTCCCCGCCTATTCGGCGCTCGTGATCTTCTATTTGCCGTCCGCTTGTAGGGCCCCCATTGCGATTCAGAGCTAGAAGCGCCGTAGTCTGGATCCGCCAAGTAGGCGCCTTTTCGTATGTAGACCTAGCCGTCAAGGCGTATGACTTGGTCGGGTAGTACAACAGAAGGGTTCTTTTAGACGTCGGTGATAGATCCGTCTCGAGCTCTAATACCTCTAGCGTCAGCGGAATTTATTTAATAGCTGTGGTCATCACGTGCGGGCTCTCTTCCTGGGTCCTACGGGCGTCAACATGAGGGAGGCCATCACGGCCGTAGCTAGGTATTTCTACCGCGCGAGGGGTCTCCCCGAGGATTTAGAGGATAGGGAGGCCAGGCGGGCTCTCGCCGTTTATTTCCTCGAGGATTTCCTCCGCGCTAAGGTGGATTGGGTCGCTTTTCTATCTAGCGACGACTATCGCTGGCAGGAAGAGGAGTGGCGTTCTGCGTTTGTTCGTATGTTGAGGCGCGTGGCAGATGAGGGGTCCGAGAACGTCGTCGTAGGCATGAACCTCCCGTTTTTTAACAGGAGCCGTTTCTTCCCGGCTTTCGACCTCTCGCCGTTTAGGGAGCTGAGGCCCGACGTAGTTGTGACCTTGATCGAGGAGGAGCACGTGATGTGGCGTAGGGTCCAGATGAGGGAGGAGAGGGGGAGGCGCACGGGGGCTGACTTTAGGCTGAAAGATATCGTGGCTTGGCGCAACACAACTATACTGCTCGCGGACATAATATCGCGTGAGCTAGGCGTGGATAACTACGTCGTGGCCGTGAAGCACCCCGCCTCGACTTTCTATAAGCTTCTCTTCGAGAGGAACGCCCTAAGGGTGTATCTATCTTTTCCCATCACGGCGGTTAGGGACAAGAAGGAGGCGAGGGCCGAGATAGACGGGTTCAGGAGGCGTATGCACGGACGCTTCGTAGCCTTCGATCCGCTAATGGTCGACGAGAGGGCCTTGAGGACGGCGTTGGCCAGCTCGAGGGGCGACGTGGTAGAGGTGAGGGCCGAAGACGTCTGGAACGTGCCGGCCGGCGTCGAGCCGGCGTGTGGAGACGAGGCCGATCTCTACCCGGTGAGGATCCCTAGGGATCAAGTGGAGGAGGTCCTGCGGGATCTCGACAACATAATCCGCTACAAGGATTTCCGTTACATTCAACAGTCGGACGCCGTGGCCGCCTACAGGCCCTTCATGGGCAAGACGTTGAGCAGAGGGATGTTCGCCGAGATAAACTACGCCCTAAACACCGCCCACAAGAGGGTCTTCATATATTGGCCTAAAGACGACTGGGAGCCCGGCATGGAGTCGCCCTTTGATCCCTCCCTTGGGGTGGTCGAGCAGGATCTGGACCGCCTTGTGGCGGATCTCGAGACCTACGAGGAGGAGCTTAAATCTCTCCGCGGAGCTTGAGGTATTCCAGCACCTCCTCGCCTTCCACCTCTATGGAGCCGCCCCTCCTTTCGTCGTAGGTGTAGAGGACCACGTCGGCTCCGGGCACGAGCACCACCTTTACGCCGGCTTTTCTGAGGAGATCGATGCGCGAGACGAGAGGGGAATCCTTGCCTATAAACAGTACGCCGCGCATATGTTCACGTCGTTCGGCTTAATTTAAGGCCGACGTTTATTTTCTCGGAGCGCCGTAGTTCGAAAATTTAAGTGAGGTTCTGGGAAAAAGGGTTATTTACCTAAGGCACGTGCTATCAAGGTGCCTATCAAGACTATCGCTAGGTTGACGGCCAGCGCTATTAGCGCTATGTAGATCTGAACGCCTGCTATGGGGTAGAGCGGCGAGTTGCCTGCAGACACGAATAGATATGTGCCGAGGCCCAAGCCGACGGCCCAGCCGGCCATCAAGGAGTACTTATCTAGTTTGTTCGTGACCAAGCCCAGGAACACGGCGGGGAGGGTTTGTGTTATCCATATGCCGCCTAGTAGCTGTAGGTTTATTGCGTAGGTCGCAGGCACTATGAAGACGAAGAGCAACGCTATGAACTTGAAGAAGACGGAGGCCCATTTTGCTATCCTCAGCTCGCCTTGAGGCGTTAAGTTGACATAGGGTTTAATCACGTTTCTGGCAAGTAGGTTGGCTTGGGCCATGGCCATTATCGCGGCCGGCACCATGCCGCCTATGAATATGCCTAATAGCGTGAGGCCAGCCAGCGGGTCCGGTAGTGTGGTCACCGCGAGGGCCGGTACGACCAAGCTACCTTGGCTACTGGGAGGGAATATGCTTATCAAGCTCATGGCTGTTTTGTCTGCGTAGATCAATATGCCGAAGAGCGCCAGCACGGCCAGCACTATGCCATATATGGGCAGAAAGGCGGTGCTGAGGGCCAACTTGCGTTTGCTCTCAGCGCTCAACGCGCCGTTAATGGAGTGGGGGTATAGATATAGGGCGAGGGAACTACCTATCCAGAGCGTAGTATACGCCACGGCGAACTTGGGGTTTAAGGTCAACGTGCCGGTCGGAAGCCCTCCCTTGGAGGACATTATAGCGCTGAACGCCGTTGAGAAGCCGCCGGGGATGCTCATTAAGACTGAGACCATGACCGCTATAGTGCCTAGGAATATTATGGCGTCTTTAAGCACGGCGCCTAGAGTGGCACCTCTTAAGCCGCTCGTCCAGATGAACGCGGCAAGTATTATGAAGGATATGGTCAACGCCAGATCGCTGATGAACGTAGCACTTGCGCCCTTGACTACTCCTAGCAACATCACAGTTAGGACAGCCGACATGCCTACTATCTGTAGCGCTATGTATGGGAACTCGGCCAATATCCCGGTTATGGCTACCAGCAAGGCCAGGGTTTTGCTGTTAAACCTATCTTGGACGAAATCGGCGGCTGTTATGTAGCCGTGTTTATGAGCCCAACTCCAGAGGGCCGGCATCGTGGCGGCCGCCAGGGCGAAGACCGTGGCTACGTAGGGCACTGCATAGAAATACAGAGCGCCTCTGGCGAAGACGCCGGATGGAACTGCGATGAACGTATAGGCTGTGTATAGATCGGCGCCGACGAGGAACCAGACGAGGAACGCGCCGAGCCTACGGCCGGCTAGAGCCCATTCGTCGTATCTGCTTAGATCTCCTCTCCTCCATTTAGCTCCGTAGAAGCCCAGGAATACAAAAATGGCGAAGAAGATTATGAATAGACTCCAACCTATGGGGCCCAGCATGGCTACTCCTCCTTGGGATATATGAGTAATGCACCTATTGCGGTCAGCACAGCCGTTATCACGAGCCACACGATCTGTATCCAGTAGAAGTACGTCAATCCGCCTATCCTTGGGTCGACTCTATTATAGAGAGGCAACGCCATATAGAAGATCCATGGTATGGCGAAAAGAATTCCAGCCACTATCTTTCGGTATATGCCTATACTTTGCGCCATAGTGTGAAAATATGGTGAGTTTTTATATTATGTGCATCATTTCCACTATGTATAATTATACCAAATATAGTTACTTCTATTATATAATTTTTAATATAATATATTGATTAAATTAAGATTTAATAAATAATACTATTAAAAAGATCAGATAGTGATGCCTGGGGGAACTATCCAACGGTCCACGTATCTATCTAGGTTCTGTAGCACTGCTATCCTGCTCTTCTCGTCGTCGTCCATGTAGGCGAACTTGGCGCCTATGCGCTCCAACTCGTCCCTCAGCTTCTTAGCCCACTCCACGACCTCCTCGTGCGTCAACATGTCCTCTCTCTTCAAGCGGTGAGTTGAGTAGCCTAGATGCATATAGCTCTTAACTTCGACGAAATGGGGGTTGCCTCTCTTCACCAGCTGGGCGAACAGAGGGATGTACTTCTCGTCGTAGTTCATGCTCCTTATGAGCGTTATGCGGACCACTGTCCTCGTGGGCATTAGGGCGAGGAGGTCCAAGCTTCTGAGCCACCTTTCCCAAGCATCTTCCTTGTTCATCACGGGGACGTTTATGAGGTAGTAAAGCTCCTTGTTGGGCGCGTTCATGGATAGATACAGCTGCGTGGGCAACGCATCTTCCTTGATGAGCCTCTCCAGCATCTCGGGGTGTTGGCCGTTAGTGACGATGAAGACAGACTTGGTGTGCGGTAACGATTTGATTAGTTTAACCAGCTGGGGGAGCTTGGGATATAACGTGGGCTCCCCCGAGAGCGAGATGGCCCAATGCGTAGGGGCGAGCGCCTCCTTCATTTTTTCCCTCGCCTTCTCGTGGCCCCAATAACCAGAGAGGAGCCTTTCCCTCTCCTTGAGCACGCCCTCGATTATCTCCTCGGGCTCCATGGTCCACCACTCCTCCGGGATGAACGTATCGAACTCTTGGGTGGGGCGCCAACAGTACACGCAACGGTTGCTGCAGATCATACCGACTGGGCTCATCTCGACGCATCTATGCGATCCGCCGGCCGGCGCGTTGTAGAACTTAACCTTATAGCAAGATCCCTTCCCGTCGAGCGCGTCCTTAGTCCACTTACACAGCTCCACCGTGGCGTGGCCGTAGACTCCGTAGTGCGCCTCGACGAGCCTCCTGGCGGTGCCGGCCCGTATGACCAGCCGTGGGCCTATCAACGCATGGTGTCTGCCAATGGGCTCCTCCTCGCAAGACACGAAGGATCCGTTGTCCCAATATAAAAGTTAACGCTACTCGGGCGTCAGGTAAGCCTCTGCGCTGTACTCCACGGCGTTAGGTATCGCCGAGAGGCCCTCGGCCACCGCCTTTTCTATCTTGGCTCTTATCGAGGAGGGGTCCAGCCCCCTCATCTTGGCCTCGACGTAGGCATATGCTCTGTTGAGCGGCACCTCCATGCTTTTACTCCACTCGTACGTGAAGTACTTAAGCCTATGGGGCGGCGGCGTCCATGGTCTCTCGAGGAGGCCCCTCACGACGGCGCGAGCCGCCTCCAGGTCGTGGGCCGACTCGATGACTATCTGGAGGAACCCGTCGTCATCGGCGCTATCGAAATCGACGTAGTAGGAATAAGCCAGGCCTTTGTTACGTAGCTCTTCGAAAAGCAACGACTTGGTGCCCGAGGCGAGATGGAAAGCCGCTGCGTTCAGCTTAAAGTAGGCGTCTTCAAGCCTTACCTTCACGGCGTAGCTGTAGTAGATCCCGTCCAGCTCGTCGCGGGTTTCCCTCAGTAGAAGAGGCCCGCGTCTCATCTCGGGTATGGACTTCCGGGGCGACGTCCCCTCTAAGCGCGAGAACTCCTTCCTGGCCTTCGCCACATCGCCCTCGCTTACGCCTCCTGTCAACGCCACCACTATGTTGTCGGGCGCTATCCACATCTCCTCGAAGTCCACCAAATCCTTAAGCGTCGCGGCCGAGACGACCTCGGGGAAGCCCCCTATAGGTCTCCCCCAGGCGTTGTCGCCGAAAAGCGAAGATATGCCCAAATCGCCGATCCTCTCGCTCGGATTCTCTCTGCTCATCCTTATCTCGGACAAGACGACATTTTTCTCCTTCTCGAACTTCTCCTCTTCGTACTTCCTGTTCGAGACGACCCTGGCGGCGATCTCCACGAGCCCTCCAGCACCCTCGGCCAGCGATTGGAAAGTGAGCACCACCATGGAGCGATGCGTGAAGGCGTTGGTCTCGCCTCCCAGCGCCTCTACCGCCTTATCGACGTCAAACCCGGGTACGTTGAATAACATGTGCTCCAAGAGGTGGGAGTAGCCAGCTTTATCCTCCGGCTCAAAGAGAGGCCCGACCCCTATCCCCACAACCACCGCCGCCAGAGCCGAGGGGTAGGGATCCACCAACAGAACCACGCCGTTATCAAGCCTCTCCTCTCTAGGCCTCATAGCTACATCGATACTTGATTTGTTCGAAAAAGCATACGAACATGGGATGAATATACCATTGTTATAAAAAATTACCTCGGTTCAGCTTTTGACGAATTCATCTGCGAACCTTCTGATCACCGAAGGTATGTATCTTATCAAGTCCGATGCGGTTATATGGAAGCCGAGCTCCCTCGCGGCCTCCTCGCCGGCGAGGCCGTTGACGAAAGCCGCGATAGACGCAGCGACGAACAGATCCTTGGTCTTTGTCGCGAGGCCCGCGACCAGCCCGGTCAACACGTCGCCGGTCCCGCCGACGGTCATAGCCGGCGTGCCGGTTATGTTCACCTTGACCCTCCTGCCGTCGCTTATGACATCATACCGCCCCTTCAAGAGTATCACTGAATTCATCCTGGCCGCTTGCTCTCTGACCGTCTTCACCCTCTCCTCGAGGTCCTGCGGCGGCTCGACTCCAGTCAATATCTTGAACTCACCGGCATGAGGCGTGAACACGGCAGGCCCCGAGGCTCTGGAGCCGGCCAGCGCCTTGATGGCGTCGGCGTCGACGACTATAGGCGTGCCGGAGAGCTTAGCGAATATCTCCTTGACTGCTTCCTGCGTCTCTGGCTCCACGCCGAGCCCCGGCCCTATGGCGACTACATCGGCTTTTTGCGCCAAGGAGAGTATCCTCTCGACGTGCGTGGGCTTGAGCCTATCGCCGGGGAGAGGCACGGCGATTAGATCAGGCGAGTAAGCCTTGGCGGCCGCCGCGGCCGGCTCAGGCTCGGCCAATATAGCGAGATCGACGCCGGTCCTCAAGGCGGCTAGCGCTACGTACATAGGGGCTCCGGAGTACTCGGCGGATCCGCCGACTATGAGGACCCGCCCGTGGTCGCCCTTCTTGGAGTCGGCCCTCCTGGCGAAGCTAGCTAGGCGGAAATCGCCGGGCCCTACGTAGAGCTCGGCCTCCGGCGGTATGCCTATACTCTCCACGACGAGTCTCCCGACGTAGGCGGCAGCAGACTGGGCCAGAAGACCAGCCTTGGCCTTATGGAAGGTCACAGTTATCGCGGCCTTGACGGCCTTGTCTCTGACCTCCCCTGTATCGGGGTCGAGGCCTGAAGGCACGTCTACGGCTATCTTAGGGGCCGGCGCCAGGTTCATCAGATCTATAGCGGTTGAATGTGGTTCTCTCAACTTCCCCTTAATGCCTGTGCCTAGAACCGCATCTATGATTAAATCGGCCCAAGTGAACCAGCTCTGTAGAGCCAGCAGCTCCTCAGGCGTGTTGGCTATCGCAATCTTCACTCTGGTCTTCCTCAAGGCCTCGAAGTTTATCTTGGCCAGCTCCTCTTTAGGCTCGCCGAGCGCGATCACTCTCACCTCCCGCCCAGCGCCGTGTAGATGCCTGGCCGCCACCATGCCGTCGCCCCCGTTATCGCCGGTGCCGGCCACCACCAAGATACGTCTAGCGTCGGGGAAGCTGGATAGAGCGATTCTAGCGACGGCGGCCCCTGCGTTCTCCATTAACACGAGGCGGGGCACGCCGAGCCATTCGGCGTTTCTATCGGCTACATACATCTCGATCGAGGTTATGGCCTCCATGCAGATAATCGTGCAGTTAATATATGATGCCGCAAGAGATGGCGCGTTTGATGAACCGATACGTGAGGCCCCAGACGATCCAATCGCCCACCTTGAAGGCCGGCCGCCCCCGCCACTCGGTCTCGATCAGATCGTCCTTGGTTACCCATCTGTACCCGGCCAACTCATCGCTGAGCTTAAGCTCGCCGATATACGGGACGTCGAATACAAACGGATAGACGCGTAGATTCGGCGCGTTCATAGGCGAGTCAGGCTCCATGATACCTCTCAGGAGCGCGTCCTCGAGCTCGACCCCTATCTCCTCTCGTACCTCCCTCTTGACGGTCCCCATCAGATCTTCGCCGGCCTTCCAATGGCCGCCTGGAAACCCGACTTGTCCAGACCAGGGGTCGCCCGGCCTCTCAGCCCTCTTGATTATTAAAAACCTCCTCCCGTTTAGAAGCAACGCCACAGCAGCCGTGTTCGGGCCGCCTGCCGGTATGGTCGAATTAAGACACATAACCATCTGTATCTACTTTGTTTAAAAAGTCGGTGCGCCCGGTCTCCTCACTCATCAGCCCTTGCAAGCATCCTCACACCTATCGCGGGCATTTATTATTTAAATACTTAGGACGTTTTCCGGGCATGTCCGCCGAAATATCCCTCCTACACGGCAAGGCGAAGGAACAGTTCGATAAGAACCCTTGCATTGTCGACGCTCCCGACCAGCTTGCTGAATGCGCTAAGAGCAGGCTAGCGGCCGCGGGTTTCGAGGCTAAGGACGTGATGTATCTAGACGCCAACGTGGACCCCGCCGAGTCGCCCGACAAGGCGCGCTTCTTGAGAGTCGAGGCCAGCTACGGCGGTAGCGCCGATAAGCACATCTTCACGTTCGCCGTGCTTAAAAGCGCCGGCAAGTACAAGCTCCTCTGGCTCCAGAGCGCCGTCGCGACTAAATGAGTGAGTTCCTGACTGATCGAGAACGGATAATAAGAGCCCTCTTGTCGGCCGAGCGCCCGCTCGACGTGTATCAAATAAGGGATTTAGTCGGCTTGGACCTCAAGCCTTCCGAGATCTACGACGAGCTGGAGCACGTGGCTAGGACCCTCAAGAGACAGGGGCTGAGGCTAGAGATGATACCAGCGCGTTGCAGAAACTGTGGCTACGAGTTCAGAGATAGGGAGAGGCTTAAGAAGCCCTCCAAGTGCCCGAGGTGCCACAGCGAAAGGATCGACCCGCCCAAGTTCTACGTGAGGAAATGACGGCGAAGGTCGTCATAAAGGCCGAGGAGTGCTTCTCCTGCGGGCTCTGCTACGTCTTGGCTCCTCGCGTTTTCGTCGAGGGCGCCGAGGGGAAAGCGGAGCTCGACCCAAGGTATAGAGCCGGTTCTCCGCACGAAGGCGAGATCCCCGACGAGCTCGTGCCGGAGGCAGTCCGCGGCATGATGACTTGCCCCGTCAAGGCCATAGACGTGGTTGAGCTCTCGTAAAGCTTAAAAATACCTCCCTGGCTTGGGGCATGCCTATTACCCTGGATCCCGAGAAGTTGAGGATAGTGATAGAGCATAGGTTTAACTACAAGGTATGTAGGAACTGCGGAGCGAAGAACCCGCCCGATGCCGTTAAATGTAGGCGTTGTGGCAGCAAGAACTTACGCTTGAAGAAATTCAAGAGCAAGTAGCTACAATAGTTTTACCTCAATCTCCCAGTTGTCGCCAGGCGTTATGTACATAAGCGCCGGCTTAAGGCCCAACGCGCCTAGTATTTTCTGCCGAGCTTCAAGCACCATCTGTTTACGTCTGATCTTAGACGGCTTGTACTTAAAGCCTGTTTTCACCTCAACGTGGTATATCTCCCCATCTTTCTCGTAGAGAAGATCAACGTGTCTCAACGTCTCCACGACCTCCATCTGCTCCTCCTCCGCCATCTCGGCGACCCGCTCATAAAGCTTGAGCGCCGCGAGGCGCTCCTCCTCAGCAAAATCAGCCCCGACCACATGCTCAAGCGCCGCCCCCTGTTTAACGTACTCGACCAACTCGCCGAGACCTGTCTTCAACACGTAGAGGAAACGGCCATCGTCTCTCCCCAGATATCTCACAAGGCCCCTCGGGGGGTCTAGGAACAGCTTATATCCGTCGGGGCCCAGCGAGGGGACAAACCAGCTCTTGTGGAGAGGCCACCTCCCATCGATGAAGGCCGACACGTAGCCCCGCCCCCTATATTTCAGCTCCCTCGCCTCCACATCCGGCAATTTGGCATATGTCAGCAAGCCCTCGAGGAGCATCGCGACGGCCTCGCCCCTGGCTGCGCCCGGCAGAATACGCGCCGCAGCCATCTCGCCGAGAAGACCGATGTCGGGGCCTAACACGGCGAGGAGGTTCAGCTTTATCTCCACGCCTAAACGAAATATATGTACATAAATCGGCTTCGGTCAAATATCGCGGAGCGGCTCTACGCGCCCGACAGGAACGCGCGCCCATCGTTTTTTAGATCTGCAGGCGCGGGCAATTGGGTGAAGGCGGGGCTGATAATAGCGGCGATCCCACTGCCGAGTTAGCCGCGGCGAGCACCCTGCCCAAGGCGTCTACGTGCCTCGTCAGGCGTGTTAATAGAGCATGTGGCTCAACGCGTCCTAATAGTCTTCTATGGCGCGGCGCTGGCCGTAATCGTAGCGGCTTTGGCTAAGGCGCATAGGCGGTAACATTAGTCGAGGTTGGCCCGGCCGAGGCGATTGTCTCAAGTTAAGGGCCTCAAGCAAGTGGTAGAATAGCTTCCAGATGTTAGGGTTCACCGATAGCGACACGCTGTAAAAATTAGCGCGGAACTTCAAGCGGCGTCCCGAAGCGGGCGATAAACGGCTATCTAATACCCGACCACGCCAA
>CAYFGI010000009.1:4079-18636 GCA_964342785.1 uncultured Thermoproteaceae archaeon | reverse complement strand
AGCGGGAGCCCAACGGCGAGTATCCAAAGCGGCAACGAGAGGAGGGAAAGCAGGACGTACACAACGATAAATTCGGCCAACACCGCGAGCGCGCCGGCCGCGGCCATCTGGAGCCAAAGCGACTTCATAAAAAGGAACGAGTTTTTATTTTAATAACTCGACCAACAAGCTTAAGCGATTCGTTTCGGCGCGTATAACTACGTCAATTCTATAATCTCTAATGTCTGCTTAGCGGCCGAAGAAGTTTAAATTAAATAATATAGATGAAAAATATAAGTGAAAAGAAATGTACCAGGAAGCTAAAGGCAGATCTGTCGCAATGAAAGAAATCAGCGCCAGCGGCCAGACTAGACTTTATAACCCCGGTTATTCTCATATATTCACGTTAACCTCTATATATGAGGGGCAAGGTGTCTCAATGAGCCGCGCGATGGGGCTCGCCTCCATAGCGGCCAGTAGCTTCATAATGCCGTATATAGGCAACGCCATAAACGTAGCCGCCCCGGCCATAGCCGCGTCAATGGGGGTGCGGGGAGACTACGTGGCGCTCCTCCAGATGGCGCTCGCGTTGGCGACGGGCGCCCTCGCCATACCCATGGGGAGGGTCGGCGATCTCCTGGGGCGCGCCCGCGTCTATAGAGTCGGCGTCGCCGTAGTCGCCGCGTCCTCTATTGCCGCATTCCTCTCGCGGGATCCGACCTCGCTCATGGCCTCGGCGGTCGCGATGGGCGCCGGCGCCGCCATGGTCTTCGGCACGAACTACGCCATAATCGCGTCCATGTACCCGCCGGGCGAGCGGGGGAAGGCGATCGGGCTGAACACGCTGGCGGTCTACACGGGCCTCTCCAGCGGCCCGTTCGTGGGCGGAGTCTTGACATCCATCAACTGGCGACTTATATTTCTCGTCAACGTAGTCCTGGCGGTCCTCTCGTTGGCTCTCTCGGCGAGCATTAACGTGGGCCCCGTCGGCGAGCGCAAATACGACGCAATAGGCGCCGCGCTCCTCGCGTCTTCGCTGGCTTTGTCCATCTGGGGCATGACGTACGAGTGGTACGTCGCGGCGGCCGGGCTCCTCTTGCTCGCGTTGTTTGCCCTCCACGAGAGCAAGGCGCCTGCCCCCCTCCTGGATCTCTCCGTCTTCAGGAGGGCGCGGTTCACAGCCGCCGTAGCGGCCGCCATGCTCAGCTACATGGCCACCTTCGCCGTCACCTACGCGCTAAGCTTCTACCTACAGGAGCTGAGAGGCCTCCCACCATCCCGCGCCGGCGCGCTCCTGTTGCCCCAGCCCGTGATGATGGCCGTGTTCGCCCCTCTATCCGGCTGGCTCTCCGACCGCGTGGACCCCGGCGTCATATCGTCGGCCGGGATGGGCCTCGTGGCCGCCGCGTTGTTCTCCATGACGTTTATAGGGGCCGCGACGCCGTTACGGACGCTGGAGCTGGAGCTGGCCCTCCTGGGGCTAGGCTTCGCCCTCTTCATATCGCCCAACACCAACATAATAATGAGCTCGGTGGAGCCGAGGCACCACGGCATGGCCTCTGCCATAGTCGCCGTCGCCAGGCTGGCGGGCCAATCGACGAGCATGGCCTTGATGGCCTCGGTGCAAGCGGCCTCGTCCGGCGTGCTCGCGGCCACTAGATCCGCCATGGCCTTGTTCTCGGCCATCTCGTTCGCAGCCGCCGCCCTGTCCCTGGTGCGCATAAGATATCGAGGAGCTGTCGAAAACACGGCGACCCGCCGAGCTACTGAGTCGCAGAGCTAGCCCATCCCAGCGCCTGCGCAGACCTGGCACTACCTAGCCTTCCGTAGATGGCAGACGCAGACCTTTCTCTAGCTCCTCGCACCAGTAGCCGAGGTCCGCCCCTCGCGTTAAGGTCTATAAAGCCTTAGCCCGAACTCCTTTAGCGGATCGAAGTGCCTCGTATTTCTAGTCCATAGGGGCATCTCCTTCACGATTGCCGTGGCCCCTATTATGATGTCGGCATCGCTGATCGTCGTGCCGCGCCGCCTCAGCTCTCTATAGATCTCCGCCGCCTTAGTTATTATTGCGTTGTCGTTCCAGATCACCACGAAGACCTCCTCCAACAACTCCTTGGACTTCCTCACGTCGGCAAAGCCTCTGAGCAGTTCGTACAACGTCACCTCCGAGATGTGGAACACCCCCTCCCCCAGCTCGAGCCTGCCCTTGATGTACTCGATCACTACGTCCGTATCCACTAATACCTTGTCCATTCGGCCCGCCCTAGGTTCTCGGACTCCAGCAGTTGGGCGAGCGCCCTCCTCGCCCCCTCTCTCCTCTTCTTCACGAGCTCCTTGGCCACCTCCCGGAGGAACTCGTCCCAAGTCTTGCTGCCCTTCAACATCTCTAGGATTTCCTTAGTCTCGCGGGAGATCGTAATTGTCGTGCTCACGAGCAATTGTGCAATTGATTATATAAACCTTGCAACGACACACGCCGCTGTCTCTAAGCGCCGCGTCGTATAGCCGTCTGGGTAGCCGCGGCGATCGGCGCCTCCAAAATTAAATAATGATGATATCGCGTTGGCGTGATAGCGCTTTACGGCTTCGGCGGGGTCGGGAGGACCTTCGCCGAGGTCGTCTACTCGAGGACGAACCTCAAGATATCGGCTGTGTTTGACAGCAAGGGCGGGGTGATGAAATGTGGCGGCTTCGAGAAGGACGAAATAAAGGCGCTTCTAAGAGCGCCCAGGGGAGGAGTATTGGAATCAGGCGTGGGTATACGCGCATCGCTCGAGGAGGCGCTCCGTTGCGCTGAGGTGCTCGTCGACGTGAGCCCCCCTAATTACTCCAACGGCGAGCCGGCGGCCTCGGCCTACCGCCTGGCCCTCAGGTCGGGCTTGTCGGTGGTGACCGCCAACAAGGCGCCACTCGCCTTGTACTTCCCCGAGTTCGAGGGGAAGCCCGTGTTCTACAAGGCCACGGTGATGGCTGGAACGCCCGTTGTGGACTTAGCCTTAGGACTAAGGGAGCAGAGGCCGTTGAGGATACGCGGGATTCTCAACGGCACCACCAACTATATATTGACCAGGGTCGATATCGACGGGCTGAGCTTCGAGGAGGCGCTCGGCGAGGCTAAGGCCAAGGGCTACGTAGAGCCTGACCCCGCCATCGACCTTGAGGGGCTCGACGCCGCAGCTAAACTAGCGATACTGGCGAACACGCTGGGCGCTAGGCTAACGCTGGGCCAAATACGCCGGGAGCCTCTGAGATATCTAGGGCCGCGCACCAAATACGTGGCCGAGGCCGACCTCGAGGCGGGCAACGCCCGCGTAGCCCCCGTCATCCTGGAGCCCGACGACCCCCTCCTGCTGGCTCGCTACACAACCAACGCGGTCGAGATAACTACGGAGGTTAACTCGGTCAAAGTATTCGGTAAGGGCGCCGGTCGGCTCGAGACCAGCTTGGCCCTTCTGAACGACGTCGTGAAGGCACTTAGGGCATGCAAATAGGCGCGGTATACTCCGCGCTTCTTTACGTATCCACACTTCTATTCCTGGCCGCAGTCTTGAGGCACCTCTTGGGGAGGTTCAAGTTGCCGGGTCTCGTGGCCGGCTTATTGGCGGGCATGATCCTAGCGCCCACCTCGCTGGGCGGCGTGTTGAACAACTTACTCGGCGTTAATATATTCCAAGTTAACGACTATGTGGACTTCCTGGCGGAGTTCGCGGTTATTCTGATAATATTCGCGGCGGGCCTCGAGGAGGGGCTGGCGCCGTTGAGGTCGGCCGGCTTGCTGGGCCTCGCCGGCGCTACCCTCGGCGCCCTGCTCCCGTTCGCGGCCGGATATGTCGCCTATAGCTCCGCGTTGGGCCGCGACGAGGCGCTGTATATAGGAGCCGCCCTAGCCGCCACGAGCCTCGCCGCGGCGTCGGCTATATTGCTCGAGAGGGGGGTTAGGGGCAGGGGAGCCAGGTTCCTCACGGCGGCCGCGGCGATAGACGACGTGGTGACCTTCATCTTGCTGTCGGTGGTAAACGTGGTGGTTCAGACCGGCCACATATCGGCGCGGGAGGCGGCGGGCTTGATAGCCCTATACTCGGTCGCCTGGACGGCCATATTGGCGGCGTCCTTGGCTACGTTGAAGCTAGTGGGCAGGAGGATAAAGGAGGAGTACTCCTACGAGTTCTCGTTGCTGGTGGTCTTCGGGCTTACTGCCATCATGATAACGCTGGGCTTCTCGCCGATAATAGCCGCCTTCATAGCCGGGGTCTCGATAGCCGAGGGCATGAGCAGGGAGAACATTAAGAAGCTGACTGAGGCGCTCGTGGAGGTCTTCGGCCCCATGTTCTTCGTGGTGGTCGGCGCCAAGAGCGACGTGCTTGGCGCGGGGCTCAAGGGGATTACGATGGGCCTAGTCTTGACCGCGTTGGCCATAACCTTCAAGATGGCCGGCATCTTCCCGTTCGCGTATCTCTACACGCGCGACGCCAGAGCGGCCTTGGCCATATCGCTGGGGATGACGCCCAGAGGCGAGACTGGGTTGGCCATAGCCGCCCTCGGGCTCAACATGGGCGTGCTCAACGACGTGGAGTTCACCGCCGTGGTGTTCATGGGCTTGTTGACCACGATAATCGGCGCCGCAGTCTTCTCGAGGGTTGCCGAATGGATCTACGAGGTCAGTAGTAGCCACTCTTGAGCAATAGCTCAGCAGCCAACACGGCGTTGCCCGCAGCGCCTCTGATGGTGTTGTGGCCCAATGCGACGAAGGCCAGCTTCTTGGGCCCGAGCTTCCTCACGCGCCCCACGACGACGGACATACCCCTGCCGGCCATTCTGTCCAGCCTGGGCTGGGGCCTATCGGCGCCGGCGACCGGGACGACTGGCTGGGGCGGCGCAGTGGGGAGCCCCAGCTCCTGGGGCAATCCTCTGAACTTGGCCATGGCCTCGACCACCGCCTCGACGTCGAAGTCCTTGACCGTGTCGACGTAGATCACCTCGGTGTGGCCGTCGAGCACGGGCACCCTGGTCGTCGTGGCGTAGATCTCTAAATCCCTCTTGAAGATCTTCTTGGTCTCGTTCACGATTTTCTCCTCCTCGCCCTTTATGTACGGTATCAAGTTGTCGATTATGGCGACCGAGGGGACCCCGGAGTAGCCGGCCCCCGTCACCGCTTGCATGGTCGCCACGTGGATTCTAGATACGCCGAATTCGTCCAAGATGGGCTTGAGCGGAAGGTCGAGGATCGTCGTGCTGCAGTTGGGTTTCTTCAACACGGCGCCGCTCCAGCCGCGGCGGGCTTTCTGCTCCCTAATCAGCGCGAGGTCGTCGGGGTTGACCTCGGGTATTATGAGGGGGACGTCGGGCTCCAGCCTCATGTTGCTGGAGTTGCTCACCACGAGGTGACCCCTCTTGGCCAACTCAGGCTCGACCTTGGCCGCGACATCCGACGGAAGCGCCGAGAAGACCACATCGACCTTGGGCACAGCGTCGACGTCCAACTTATCGATCTTGAGTTCCATTGCCTTCTTAGGCATCGGGGACTCCAGGACCCAGTTTATCTCGCCGTATTTCCTCCCAGCGCTCCTCTCCGAGGCCGCGACGCCCACGAGCTCGAACCACGGGTGCTCTGCCAGTAGCTGCACGTAGCGCTGGCCGACGAGCCCCGTCGCGCCTATTACGTAGGCCTTCAGCTTGTCCATAACAACTTCTCGAAGTAGGGCTTGACGAAGAGGTCGTGGGCCCACTTGGGCGGCATGGGGACCAGCGCCGAGAACCTGCCCACGTACTCGCCGCCTAGCTTCACGATCTCCTCGGCCTCCAGCCCCACCACGCAGGAGCCCTCGCCGCACTTCAAGACGACCTTATACGGCGGCGGCGCGTAGAAGTTGCCTATGACGGTTCCGCGGCTCCAGTAGTTCCTCACCTCCACGTACATCCCGCCCGTCACAGGCTCGAAGGTGCGGGGGTGCATCCTCTTGGCGCCGAGCCTCGCCGCCTCCATGGCCTCCTCCACCGACATCATCGGAAGTATTTTAGCCTCGGGCACCTCCTGCGGGTCGGCCGTCATGACGCCCGGCGAGTCCGTCACCAACACGACTCTGCGGTATCCGAGGAGCTTGGCGAGGAACGTCGCCGTGTAGTCGCTGCCGCCTCTGCCCACGGTCGTGAACCTGCCGTCTCTCGTCCGCCCTATGAAGCCCGTCACCACGGCCACCCCCTCGTGGGAATCTATCTCCGCCGCCAGACTCCTATCCTCGAGTGGGTTCGCGTTGCCGAAATTATCGTCGGTTATTATAGGCGCTACGAACAGCTTGCTGTCTAGCCCCATCCTTCTGAGCACGCCGTTCATTATAGTCGCCGAGAGGCGCTCGCCGAACGACATAAAGTAATCCAAGACATCGGGTCCCTCGGGCAGATCGAGAGCGGCCTTGAGCTCCTTTAGCAACGGCTCGACGCCTGATACGCCCAGCTTCTTGGCTATATCGGCGTGTATATCTCTTATAGATTCATATAGGCTCTCGCTTCTCGTCTTGTATAGCTCGATCAACATGTCGGTCACCCCCTTCACCGCGGAGATCACCACAACAGGCGATTCGAAAGACGTGAGGAACTTGGCGGCCTCCACGAAATGTTGAGCGCCTCTAAGGAGGGACCCCCCGATCTTAACTACAACCCTCATCGGCTCAACAACGCCACCAGCTCTTCTTGAGACGACGCCTGGACGGTCTTCACCTCGATCACGTCGGGATCCTTAAGCGCGTGGCCCGTCACGATAGCCACGGTGGTGCCCGGGAGGTCTAAGGACAGGGCGCCGGCGATCGACGCGGCTCCAGCCGGCTCGGCCCCTAGCCCGTCGGCTCTGGCCAAGGCGGCCTGGGCCCTTAAGATCTCCCCGTCGTCGACCTCCACGAACATCCCGCCAGATTCCCTTACGGCTATAAAAGCCTTGACCCAATTCACGGGCTTGCCTATCCTTATCGCCGAGGCTATGGTGTTAGGCGATTCGACGAAGATCGGGGCATTGAGCCCCTCACGCCAGGCTTGAGCTAAAGGCGCGGCCCCGGCAGCCTGCACGCCTATCATCCTCGGGAGCTTTTGGCATAGACCTAGCTCGCCCAGTTCCTTGAAGCCTTTCCATATAGCGTATATATTCCCCGCGTTGCCCACCGGGACCACCACGTTGTCGGGGCATCCCAGCTCCTCGTATATCTCGAAGGCGGCCGTCTTCTGGCCCTCCAAGCGCCAGGGGTTGAAGCTATTGAGAGGATAGGCGTATTTAGTGCCGTATTCCAACACCATGTTGAGAGCTCTATCGAAATAGCCGTCAACGGTGATTATAACAGCGCCGTGGAGTGCCGCTTGGACGAGCTTCCCCCTAGCCACATTGCCTCTAGGCAAGACCACGTAGGCCCTCAGCCCCGCGCGCGCCGCGTAGGCGGCCGCCGAGGCTGCGGTGTTGCCGGTGGACGCCACCACGACCCTATCGGCCCCCGCCTCTCTGGCGACGGTCACGCCTAGAGCCATACCGCGATCCTTAAAGCTGCCCGTCGGATTGGCGCCATCGAACTTCACGTAGAGATTCTTCTTGAGCCGGGATTCGACGAGGGGGGTTCTCCCCTCGCCCATGGTCACGCCATACTTCAGGGGCAACATGGTCGCGTAACGCCAGATGCCGGAGCCCTTGGGAGCCCAGTACTTATCCTTGACGACGACATCCAGAAGGCCCCCACATCTAGGACACCTAAAGAGCTTATAGTCGGGATCGTAGACGGCCCCGCAGGCCACGCATCTTAGGACCACTTTATTGTCCCCGAAAGCATATCGAGGCGAACGAGGATCTATATAAGCTTTATCCCCAAAGCAGAGCGTATTACAATGGGATATATAGTGTATAAAGTTAGGTCGACGGACAGATCCAGTCGACGAGACTTCCCAGGAGAGCCTTATTATCGCCTAGTTCGATGAAGTTAGGCAAGAACGACGTTATGGTCCCCACCACGGTTATGTTACCTCTTTGCAACACCACCGCGTATCTGCCGGGGCCGTATCCCAGGAGTCTGGCGTCCACGTAGACTCCGACGCCGGATCCTGACACAGCCGCCGGCGTGAAGAACACATACCTGCCGTAGTTAAGCTCGGTGGAGTTTACATACGTTGTGGTTAGGAACTGCCAGTTATCGGTCAACGGCGTTAAGCTCGTGGTGGCGTTATATAGATATCCGTCCGCCACAGACATGCCGAAAGGCGTCAATAAAGCGTCTAGGTATATAGGCGACGGCGGCGTCGACGTGATGTATATGGAGTTGGCTATTCTCGGGTCGTAGAAGACGAGCAATCGGCCGCCCGAGGCCAGGAGGGATTTTATCGCATCTACGGAAGACGATGAGTATGGCGCCGTGGGCTCGGCCACTATGAGGCCTGTGGCGTTAGGTAGAAGCGACTTGAGATCGTCGCTAGTAGTCGCAAAAGCTATGCTACAATTCCTCGACGCGAGCTCCGACGCCAGTTCTTGTATAAACACCTCCGGGATCAAGTTGCCGTGGCTTAGATCCAGGACCACATATCTCCCGGTGGGCTTCGCCGTAGGCACGTTGTACCTAGGGACGCTGGCGTTAACATCCATCTGCACGGCCCCTGGATATATATAGAAGATAGGGTTAAGCGTAGAGTTGAGCAATAAGCCTAGCGGCACCTTAGTTTGCGTCATAGCGATTCCGCTACAGTTGGGCGGCGTCGTTCCATAGTACGAATATATAGAGGCTACCGTGTATGAGGTCAAGCCCAGCGTTCTAGCCATGTCGGCTACGGCGTCGGACAAGCCCCCTATTTTATCTATAAGGCCTAGCTTAAGGGCCTCCTCGGCTGTGAACAACCTCCCCGAGGCCAGTAGATCGACGGATGCGTTCAACCTAGGCCCTCTGCTGTTTATCACGACCGAGAGGAAGCTAGCCGCCGCTTGATCTATCATATCATAATATCCAAGTAGGGACATGCCGAACAGCTTGTCGTAGCCCGAGGGGAACACCTCGAGCGGTATGGGGGTCCAGAAGACGCGCGGATCTATCACGGTCCAAGCGCCTATATTGCCCACGAGGGAGCCGGGCGATGCGTAGATCTTCTCGGCGGCCATGGAGACGTAGAAGGCGCCCGATGCGTCGAGGCCGGACACAACGGCGTAGACAGGTTTGCCGAGGTTCTTGAGGGCGCCGTAAAGGGCCTCGGTCGCGTCGAGGGTGCCGCCCGGCGAGTCCACGTAGAGTATCACTCCGGCGACGTTGCTTGAATTAAGCCTAAGGATCATGGGCAGCAAGGGATCCACCCAACAGCTCGTGAGAGGACTTGTCACGGGCACTATCACAATATATTCCTGTTGAGGAGCCGGCGGGGCTATAGGAATAGATCGTTGTTGCGTCGCGACTATTATCAAGACGGTCGCAACGGCGACGGCCGCTAATATCAACGCCGCCAAGGCGGTCTTGCCCTCGGCCATAGCACGTAATATAACCTCTTTAAAAAACTCGCCTCAAGCGTAGCCAGACTAGGTAGCACTCACGACGGCCGAAGCCCTCAGCCTCTCCCGGCGACGCGGCCAACGCGTCTGGCGGAAGCCCCTTTAAGTATATCATATCGTCGTCGTAGCCGCAAGTAGCCTTCAGCAAGACGTCTCTAGTTCTCCGCTTGAGCTCTCCCCACTTGTAGCCCTTGTAGCCCAACGAGGAAAACAAGGCCTTGGCGGCTGTATTATCCTCGGTGGTGGTAGCCGCGTAGGCATCGGCGCCGCACGTAGACTCGACAGTCTTGACCAATAGCTTCCCCAACCCCCTCCCTCTATACGCCTCGAGTATCCCCACGTAATAATGGACACAGAGCTCAGCCGCGAGCTTTATCGAGTAGAAGATCTCGGCGCCTACAGGCTCGCCATCGATAAACACGACTGCAACATCGCCGATGCCGTCTTCAACCACCGTCCTCGCGTACTCTAATGCTCTGCCGTAGCTCTGCGCCAATATATCTATGGCAAGGTCTAGGAGATCCCTCCCCGTCCTTATGCTTACATTTTGTGCCGCAGACGGGACCATGACAACGCAACGGCTATAGCCATGACGAGAGCCGACGTCGTGAACGCCGCATGGATGCTAGAGACGAAAGGCTCCATGTATTGAGGTTGTAGCGAGGTCAATCCGGCGAATATCTGGAAGGCCACATAGCGGGGGATGGCCGCGGAGGATGCAGCTATGGCTATAGAGAAGCTTAACACCATCCCTATGTTGCCTAGAGTTCTCGACGTGCCGGACGCCGCGCCGTACCAACGCCTGGGTACGTCTAACATGACCAGTTTCCCGTTCGAGGCGAAGAACAACGCCGCGCCTATTCCGTTCAACGCAGATATGGCCGTCACTAGGTAGAGAGGAGTATCTACGCTCAAGAACGATCTGAACAATAGATACGCCACTATCTGTATGCTGAGACCTGTGGAGGCTATAACCCTCGGGTCGTATCTATCGGCCAGCCTGCCGCCCATAGACGCCATAATGCTGCCCAGTAGATAGCCCGGCACAAGCCATAGAGATGCCGAGAAGGGATCGAGTCCGCGGACGCCCTGGAGGTACATGGTTAGTAGGAACAACGTGGCGTAGTTCGCCGTTGTTTGCAACATCAACGATAAAGTCGAGAGGGTGAACAACCTAGTTTTTATCAAAGCCGGCGGGATTATCGGCTCCGCAGATCTTAATTCGGCTAGGGCGAAGGCGACGAGCAAGACGGTCGCCGCCAGCGCCTCTATCAATATAGACGCCGAGAAGCCAGACGCCGCGTAGTCCAATCCGGCGAGCGAATAAAGGGCCAGCGAAGCTCCCAGTATTAACGAGCCGGCTAGGTCGAACCTCCTCGGCGTCCTCTCGCCGAGATCCTCTAGGTATTTATGCCCTAAGGCGAAGCCGGCCGCGGCTATAGGGACGTTTATGTAGAAATTCCAACGCCAGCCTAAGAAGGTCGTTATGAGGCCTCCCGCCAGTATGCCCGCGACGGCGCCTAGATTCCACACCGCCGAGGACCAGCCGAAGGCCCAACCCCTCCGCTCTGAGGGAAAGTAATCGGATATCAACGCCATTGAGGTCGCCGACATCATAGCTCCGCCGATAGCTTGGACGACTCTGAACGCTATAAGCTCAACCGCGTTTGTGGAGGCGCCTACCAACGCGCTCCCAACTCCGAACACCAGCATGCCTATGTTAAACACGCGTGGTTTCCCCTTTAGGTCGCCTAATCTCCCCATCTGCGTGGACAATATGGTTACCACTAGTATGTACGATATGATGGACCAGACCACCACATCCAGGGTCGTATGTAGACCAGCCATCATCGCAGGAAGCGCCAGCACGACTATTGTTGAGTCCAGCGCTACCATCAAGCTCGAGAGCAGTATTATCGAGAAAGCGAGTCCCCTTCTCACGGCCCCGATATATCGGTATGATTATAAAAACTTATAGCGATTCTCCGTCTAGCAAAAATCTGGCATCTACGACGTATGCGCCCTTCCCCTCCTCTAACGCTATGACCGGGTTGAGATCGGCCTCTCTTATCGCCGGGTTTTCGGCCAACAGACGCGAGAACTTGACTATGATATCGACTATGGCGTGTATATCTCTCGGCGGCGTGCCGCGGTAGCCTGTCAGCAGCTTATACGCCTTGACCTCTCTTACCATCTCCCAAGCGTCTTCCTCCTCCACCGGGACTAGCCTCATCGATATGTCGCGGTAGAGCTCTGTGAGTATCCCGCCTAGGCCGAAGGCTACGACGTGGCCGAAGATCTCGTCGTAAACAGCGCCTATTATAAGCTCAGTGCCTTGAGGTACCATCTTCTGTATCAAACAGCCCTCTATGTCTGCGTAAGGTGCCCTGGCCCTCACGTTCTCTCTGATTTTTCTGCAGGCGGCCACCAGCGAATCTCTGTCCACAACGCCGAGGACGACCCCGCCCACGTCGGTTTTATGCACTATCTGTTTAGATATCACCTTAACCGCCACGGGATATCCTATCTTCTCGGCCAAGGATATCGCCTCGTCTTCGTCTTTAGCGATGCCGTAATCTGGAACTGGGATGGAATACCGTCTTAATAATTCGAACGCCTCGTGTTCGTACAGCTTGTTTCTACCCTCCGCCTTGGCTTTTTCTATTATGCTCATACCCTAACCACCCCGCGTATTTTTGCGTATTGATACAATGCCCATAGGGCCTTGGCCGCTCTATCGGGCGTAGAATACGTGGGTATCTCGGCGTCCTCCAAGGCCTTGGTGAAGGATTGGACCATCTCGCTCCCGCCGAAGTTGACCACCACGATAGGCTTCTTGAACCTCTTGGCGTCTATTATATACTCCGCCAAGTTCTGGGTCAATCCGGGCACCTGCATGAGCGTGACTATAAGGGCCATGTCGAAGAAAGCTGTGGGCAACAACGCCTCCAGAACGACCTTGTAGTGCTGATCTGTGGCCGAGCCCGTGACGTCGATCGGATTACCTAACGCCGAGAAAGGTAATAGCTCCCTCCTTAGATCGCGCCTAATGGACTCGGGGACTTCGGGCACCTCGAGCCCCAACGCCTCCAGCGAGTCCACCGCCTGGATGCCCATACCGCCTGAGTCCGTCAGAACCAAGACCCTGTTCCCGCGGGGCAGCGGCTGCGTGGCGAGAGCCTTGGCCATATCGAACATATCCCTGAGGTTCGCCGCCTCTATTATGCCGGCTTGTCTGAAGAGGCCTCTATACATCTCGTAGCTGCCGGCCAACGCGGCTGTATGCGATTTGACGGCTCTCTGCGCAGCCGCAGATCTGCCGGCCTTATACGCTATTATTGGCTTCTTCTTGGTTACTTCTCTGGCTACCTCCAGAAACCTCTTGGCCTCGCCTGGGTACTTAAAGCCCTCTATATATACCGTTATTACCTTTATCCTATCGTCTTGTTCGAAGTATTTCAAGAGCTCAACGTCGCCTACATCGGCCTTGTTCCCGTAGTTCACCATTATGGAAAGGCCTATGTTCCTCCTGGCGGCCCAGTCCATTATAGACGCCGCCACGGCGCCGCTCTGGCTTATCAAGGCCAGGGGACCGGCGGGCGGCCTGCCGGCCCTCTCGGCGGGCAGGAACACCGTGTCGAAGCCGTTGAAGGCGTTGTAGACGCCGAGGCAGTTGGGGCCTAGTATGCGGATTCCGTACATCTTGCCGATAGCTCTAATCTCGTCCTCAAGTTCCTTGTTCCCCGCCTCGGCGAAGCCGCTGCTGATTATTATAGCGGCTTTTACGCCTTTCTTGCCGGCTTCCTCCAGCACTTGGGGCACCACTTGGGCCGGCACGGCTATAACCACGGCGTCTATGGGATCGGGTATTTCGGATACGGATCTATAGAACTTGAACTGTTTGCCCCAAGCCTCGACGACGTCATACTTAGGGTTGACGAAGTAGGCAGTTCCCTTGAACCTATTGATGAGGTTCTCGAATATCACATAGCCGACAGATGCTTGTTTCGGCGAGGCGCCGACCAGCGCGACGGATCTAGGCGATATAAGCGGTGTTAAGTCCTCCCGGCTCGAAGACATGACGCCCACATGAACTTGAGATTAAAAATTTTTCTATAAAATATGATGTTGAATAAACTAAAAATATTTATCTTTTACATATATAAATATATGTAATAATTTATATAAACTAAATATATAGATATATTTAGAGTATTGCTAAAAAAGAACAGGTTATGCTGAATCGCATCATGAGTACACTCCACTAAGTCCTAACTATGAAGTAGGTGCCTAAAGCTTTCGCCGCCAAAACATTGCCTTTCTTCCTCAGCTCCCCGTCTACGACGATGGTATGTAGCCCCCTCCTCAGAACCTTAGCCGTCACCTCGTATATTCCGCCGTCGAGAGGCTCCAGGAAATTCACCTTAAGCTCTAGCGTCACGTTGTTCTCGCCTCTAGCCGACGCCATGGCGGCGAAGCCCATGGTCGTGTCAAGCGCCGTCATTATGACGCCGCCATGTATTATGCCGCCGCTCCTCTCCAGCCTCTTGTCGTGCTGGAACACGGCCTTGGCGTACCCCTCGCCGAGATCCACCAGCCTATAGCCTATGAAGGAGAGGATCCCCACCTCGGCGATCCTTCTGTTTATAACGTCGATTAGTCCCCTCAAGTCCCCGGACCACGTCATGGCGAGTGCGGCGAAAAAGGTTTTTATTGAGTGATCCGGTGCTCACATGGCGTTGGCCGAGTGGCTGGCCGTCGGGATGGCGCTCTTCTTGCTCGGGATCTTCGTCATGTTCCTGGCGGTTCTGCTCGAGGCCGGCAAGGCCTCGAAAGAGGAGGGCGAGGAGCGCGGTAGGGCGGAGGCCGGCGGCGTGGTCATAATAGGCCCTGTGCCCATAGTCTTTGGGACAAGCCAGCGGATCGCGAAGGTGGTTTTGATCCTCGCGCTGGCGTTGACTATTTTTGCGATTCTGCTGTTCTTGATGCCGCTCCTAGTTGTTAAGTTTGCGTAGGTCTCCTGAGGAACAACAGCACAGACAGCAGGAACAACGCGGCGAGTATTATCGCGGCGGCCAGCACGGC
>CAYFGI010000009.1:0-3979 GCA_964342785.1 uncultured Thermoproteaceae archaeon | reverse complement strand
AGCGCGTCTAGGAGCAGGTCGACCACGTCGACGCCCTTACTCGCCAGCTTCTTGACGAGCTCCTCGACGCTCACGTGATCCTTAAACGTCGCGGATATATAAGCTGTAGGGCCGCGCCGGTTGCGGCGCTCCTCGCGGGAGCCGACGTTACGGGGGCTAGACGTCGTATCTCGGCAGGAACAGTTTGCGCCCGTCTGCCTTGACGACGAGGATGGGCACGCCGTAGACCGCAGACAAGATTTCCTCGTTCAACTCCTCTGGCCTTATCTGTATCGCGGATCCGCCCTTAAGCAGTATGACGTTGTCGGCTATGTTCACTAAGTCTAGGTCGTGGGTGGCCACTACCAACGTCTTGAGCTTCTTCACCCTTTGTAGAACGCCCATTATTAACGCTTTGTGGGCCGGATCCAGGTTGGCCGTAGGCTCGTCGAGCAAGACGACTTCGCCCTCGGCCAGTGCCTTAGCGAGCAAAACAAGCCGCTTCTGGCCGGTGCTCAGCTCCGAGAATATCCGGTTCTCGAAGCCCTCTAGGCCCACGGCCTTGAGCCAAGCTAGGTATCTGCCGGGGGATCTCCCGCCGCCTGCCAGCAATACGTCTATCACCGGCATGTACGCGTCGGCGAATTCGGCCGGCATATAGCCTATCTCGCCCCTCATGTCCACATGCCCCTTGGCCGGCTTGTATATGCCTGCGAGCGCCCTCAACAACGTCGTCTTGCCGGCGCCGTTTGGGCCCAGCACTAGGTTCAGCCCCTCCACTATGTCGAAAGAGACGTCCTCCAGCACGTACGAGCCGCCGAGCTTAACGCTCAACCCTCTTACCTCCATGGGCCAGAACCAGTATTATCACGGGCACCGAGAAGATAGACGTTACGGCCGTCACAGGCACCGAGAAGCCCAAGAGGCCGCGGGCCACTGCGTCGGACGCGAGCAAGACGGGCGCGCCCAGCGCCGCGCTGGCCGGGATCACGGCAGTGGCTGATCCGTTCCTCAGCGCCAGCCTGGCCACGTGGGGGACCATGAGGCCCACGAAGCCTATCACCCCCACTTGAGACACTATCAAGGCGGTCGATAGAGATATGGCGGAGATCCACGCCAGCCTATAGCCGTCGGGCCGTATCCTTCTCACTTTGGCCATCTCGTCGCTTATGGCTATTAGGTCCATCCGCCTGGCCTCCTTGACCGCGGCGATAGTCAACGCGGCGGCGATGGCGGCCAGCACCGCGTCGACGTGGTAGGGGACGTAGTCTATGTAGCCGAAGAGCCAGAAGGCGAGAGGAGGGATCTGCGGGACTCTCGACGAGAGGTAGGACAGCCCAATGGTGGTCGCGGCCGAGAATAGGTACGAGACGGCGACTCCGGCTATCACCGTGGCATATACGTTGCCCCTCCCCACCGCCAGGGTGACGACGCTGGCCGCCGCCGCGAAGAAGAACGCCAGGGGGACTTGGTAGAGGAAGAAGTAGGCCTGCCCGGCGGCCGCGAGCAGGTAGGCCAAGAGGGCCCCGAAGGCGGCGCCCGAGGCCGTGCCCGTTATGTAGGGGTCGAGGAGGGGGTTCCTGTATAGGATTTGCATCACGGCCCCCGAGACAGCGAGTATGGAGCCTATCAGCGCCGCGGCGACTGCGGCCGGCAGCCTGATCCCCCAGACGATCACCGAGTAGGGCCCGCCCGCCAGGAGCTTATCGGGCGGCACTAAGACGGCGCCAGTGGACAAGAAGAGGATAGTTAAAGGCGGTATGGATAAAAACGAGATGAGGATCAAGGTTCTGGGCTTCATCCGATTGGCCTAGGCCCGAATTGGCTCATGAACCACTTGCTGTCCATGCACTGGGGCGCGCTACCGGTCATGGCCATGTGGAATATGGCGGCGCCGTATACGGCCAACAACGACGGTTGCTCCACGGCGTCGGCGGCTAGGCCGGTTACCACGTAAACCCGGCCGTTCTTGTAGGCGGCCACGCCTGTTATGCCGGGCACGTTGCTCAAGGCCTTCAGGGCGTAGGTGCAGTTCACGCCCATATCGCTGAGCACTATCACGTCGGGGTTGGCGGCCACTAGGAGGGAGGGCTCGAAGGGCCCCCATCCGCCTTTATTTATCGCATCTATACCTCCCGCCGCCTTTATCTCGGCGGCTATGAACGTGTTGTTGCCGGCGGCATAGAAGGAACCATCGGGGTTCACCCATACTATATACGCTACCGTCGTATTGATAGGAGTGCTGTATCTAGCTAGCTCGTAGTTCATCCAGCTCACTACCTGTTGGGCCCTCTGGATCTCGTCGAAGATCTTCCCCAGCGACAAGATATCCCTCTCTATATCTGTGTACGTCGCGGCGCGCGTGCCGTTAAGGAAGTATACGGCGATATTTAACTTCTGTAGATCGTTAACCCACATGGCCTCTATGCCGCTATCGGCTAACACGATGTCGGGATGTAGTAGGATTATCGCATCGCCGTTAAAGCCCGTGGGGCTCATCGCGTTTATCTCTATCACTTGGGCGTTGGCGGGAAGACACGACGTGAGGTTTAGGCTCTGCAGGAGCTGGTAGCTGAACTGATCCAGGCCTACGATCCTGTTGCAAAGGCCTAGGGCCACCAGCATCTGCGTTATGCTCGGCGCTAGCGATATTATGGTGGCTGGCTCGCTCGTCAACGTGATAGTTCGGTTCAAAGCGTCCTCGACGGTTATGGGGTAGTAGCTGGTCGTAGTCGTTACAGTAGTCGTGGCGGTGGTCGTCGAGGTGGCCGTGATGGTCACGGTGGTGGAGCTCACGTAGGTAATCGTGGTGGTCGAGACGCTGGTGACCGTCGAGGTGTACGGCGGCGTCGGCTGTCTCGCGTAGTATCCGGCGATGCCGGCGATTATAGCGACGACGATTATAGCTGTTATCCAGACTTTCGAACTCATAGTAGGGAGAAATATCCCATATTTAAGTATTTAGGCCAAATCCTTCGACACCGTTATTTACGAGAGCTCCAACGCATCTGTGGAGGACATCGAGTATTGGCTGGAGCCAGATCTCCTCAACGCCGTTAGGTTCGATGTGGAGAAAAACGCTGAGAAGTTAGCGCGGTTGAGCGAGTTGGCGAGAAGGATCTCGGCAATAAGGGAGAAAGTCGACGTCAAGCCTCTAAGGAGACCTGAGGGCGAGCACCTCGTCTACGCGATAGACTCCTCATACGGAAGCCCTCCCCTGGAGCTCATCGGAGGGGTTTTCACGGTCGTTGCGTACGGCTACGTGGGGAGGACCCGGCAGGGAGTCGATAAGTTCCTCGGAGGGGCTCTCTACTTCGAGGATAGAGACGAGCAAGACGTCTCTCGCTTCGCCGCTTTGTTAGAGAGACGTCTGGCGGCCAGACTCCTTAGGAAGAAAGCTAAGGGCGTTAAGGAGTTCGATATGCTTCTTCTCGACGGCGAGATCGCCTTGCATCCGTTGCCCTTCAACCTAGCGGTCCCCGGAGGGAAGTACGAAGAGGTAAACAAAGTAGTCGACTCCGTGTTGGCCGCGGCGGAGTCGGCCGGGGTCACCCTCGTGGGGTTAGCCAAGAGGGTGAGATCCCGCTACCTCTCGGTGCTCTACGGAGGCTGTCTTCCCGTTAACGATAGGGCAGCGGCGTCCTTAGCGCTTAAACCAGGCGAATACATGATACTCGGCAAGCTCAAAGACGTACTCCCCCGTTGGGCCGAGATACACTACGCAGAATGCGAGGGAGGTCGCCTCAAGGACGAGGTGCTTGCATGCGCCAAAGGAGGCCATATGCCGAGCTCGGCGAAGGCCGCCAAGCTTTGTAATAGGATAAGAGAATTCGGCGAGAATTTCGCCGCGGTTCTTTCCTCCGAGGCGTACCCCCATCTGAGGCTTCTCGGCGAAACGATGGTGGCTTACTACATGCCTCCAGGCGCCCAGACGGCCGTTAGGGTCGAGATCCTAGCTCTAGGCCCCGACGTAGAGGAGACGATCTCGTTCCTAGCAGCC
>CAYFGI010000008.1:0-31913 GCA_964342785.1 uncultured Thermoproteaceae archaeon | reverse complement strand
CACAAGCTTCGTCTCGAACTCCTCGGGCGGCACGGGGAGATCTTGATCCGGCTTTAGCTCTCCTCTCTCCCTGAGTACTTGCCTCGCCAATATCCAGAATATTAAAGCGAGGCTCCTCCTCCCCTTATTGTTGCAGGGGATCATTAGGTCGATGAATTCATGCGGCGTATCGGTATCTACAAGCGCCACGACGGGTATTCCCATTATGGCGGCTTCCCTCACGGCTTGCGAATCGAGCTTAGGATCGACTACGATCAATAGATCTACCTCCATGTACTCCGGCAGGTATGGATTCGTCAATATGCCTGGCGTGAACCTCCCGGCTATGTACTTACAGCCGACGTATTTACAGAACATCTCTATGGGCTTAAATCCGTAGGGCCTGGTTGTATGTACCAATATCTTATCCGGGCTGTATCTAGCTATGAACTTAGCCGCTATCCTCAACCTCTCGTCGATTTTCCTTATGTCGAAAATCCTAAGGCCGTCGGGCCTCACGGCGTATATGAACCCCATCTTTTCGAGGTATTTATTCGACATCTTAGTGCCGAGCCTGATGCCTGAAGATAAGTACCTCTCCAGCGGGACTAGATACTCGTAGCTCTCTCCGCCTTCGCTCATCGAAGCGGTCGATCGGCCTCTTTTTAAATTATTTTTCTCCTCAGAACCCAGATTTATCCTCATCTATCAGCGATGACGGGCCTACCTCACCACGTTAAATAAAAGGCCGTAAATAAATACATGTGCGAAGAGTTGATACACTTCGTGGATTGGCTATATCAAAACTACTCAGGGGCCCTCGGGCTTTGCCAGCCCTACGCAGCGCCTTTAGGAGATCTCGTGGTTGCCGGCGTGCATTTCTGCAGAACGTCGCGCGTAGCCGGCGGCGTGCCTGTAGGTATGGCGATCTATGGAGCGGGCGACCGGGCGCTTATCTATTGTAGCCTCCCCATTCCTTGCCGCGCCGAGGGCCGTAAGATCAGCGCGGGCAATCTAGCCGAATCCCACGAGGAGGCCCTCGCGGTTGATCTGCCGCTGGCGGAAGAGCTGGGGCTGAAGACTACGTGTTTGGACGGAAATATAGCGTTAAGAGGAGAGATCCCGTGCGTTGATCTATACGACAGGGGGTTCCTCTTCCTAACTGCATGTGGCTTGTTGAACAAATGGGCGCGCCTCGGCGGCGATATAATCGGCGAATTTAAGGAGATATTAAGCCGGGAGCGCTAAGGCGGTATAAAATATATACTTACCTTCGAGGGGGATCCATATGAGCAATATCAGGGTGAATATACGCGGAGGCTCTGCCCCTCCGGGCTCACTCGCCGATTATTTGAAGAATGTAAAGCTGAAATTGGTCACTATATCGGGCAAAGGAGGGGTGGGGAAATCTTTGGTGACCGCCGCGGTCGGGCTGGGCTTCGCGCTACGCGGCTACAAGGTGGGTATTCTAGACGGCGATATATACGGGCCTACCATACCCAAGCTTTTAGGGCTTACGGACTCTGCTCTCTACGTCGATTCCAAGACGGGCAAGATAATCCCGGTCTCCGGTCCTTTCGGCGTCAAGGTCGTCTCCATAGACTTCATGTTGCCCAGCGAGGACACGGCCGTCATCTGGAGGGGCGCCTTGGTTACCCAAGCCTTGAGGGACTTCATATCGCAGGTGGACTGGGGGCAACTGGACGTGTTGATGGTGGATCTGCCACCCGGCACAGGCGATGCGCCTCTAACGATAGCCCAGAGCCTTCAGGGAGGTATAGACGGTAGTATAATCGTCACTATACCCTCGGAGGTATCGCGTAGAATCGTGGTAAAAGCCATAGATTTCTCCAGGAAGGTCCAGATCCCCATCGCCGGCATCGTGGAGAACATGTGTTGCTTCGTGTGTCCCGACAACGGCAAGACGTATTATATCTTCGGCGAGGGCGCCGGCAAGAGGATAGCCGAGAAGACAGGCGTGCCGTTCCTCGGCCAGATCCCCATGGACCCCGTGCTTTCTAAGCATCTAGATGAGGGGAAGCTACATGAGTTCCTAGCCGTTGACAACAATACGGTTAGACATATCATGTCCATAGTGGACACTCTGGCCTCTAAATATTCCGATAAGCTCAAACAAGAGGTGAAGGAGGAGAGGCCTAAGAGGATCTCGCTCATGAAGCTCCCCGGCGAGGACGAGGAGCAAGGCCAGTAACGCACTTGGAAATCTCTATAAATAACAAGACTTTAGTCCTATGGCTCAGTATCCGGAGGATCTCCAGAGGGCGATCGACCTATTGATGGAACACAACGAATGGAGGCGTAGGCTTTCGGTGAACCTCATAGCCGCCGAGAACGTCATGTCGCCTCTGGCGGAGCTCGTCTATCTTAACGATATGATGGGGCGTTACGCCGAGGGCACAGTGGGTCGTAGGTACTATAGAGGTACTAAATACGTGGATCTGCTCGAGGAGGCCTTATCTAGAGGCTTCGCCGAGGTTCTAGGCGCTAAGTACGTGGACGTCAGGCCTATCTCGGGCACGATAGCAAACTTAGCCACATTTTACGGCTTGGCGCCGGAGGGGGGAGCCATAGCTTCTCTGCCCACGAGGGCCGGAGGACATATAAGCCATAACCAGGTCGGCGGACCCAAGGCCTTGAAGTTTAAGGTGTTAGAGCTCCCTTGGGATCTTGAGAGCTTTAACATAGATGTAGATAAAGCGCGTAAGATCTTGGAGGAAAACAAACCCAATATAGTCGTGTTGGGCGCCTCGCTTTACCTCTTCCCCCATCCGATCAAGGAGATAACGGAGATAGCTCACTCAGTGGGTTCCTACGTCGTGCACGACTCTGCGCATGTCTTCGGCTTAATAGTGGGGGGCAAGTTCCCCAACCCGTTGAGGGAGGGGGCCGACGTGACGACGTCGTCCACCCACAAGACGTTCCCAGGGCCGCAGGGAGGGCTTATAGCTTCAGCGCTCGAAGGCGAGATCAACGAGTCTATATCCAGAGGGGTCTTCCCCGTGTTCACCTCCAACTACCACATGCATAGATACGCCGCTACGTACGTGACCTTGGCTGAGATGAGGCAGTTCGGCCCTCAATACGCCGAGCAGATCGTAAGGAACGCCAAGGCGTTGGCCGAGGCTCTGCACGCAAATGGCTTCGAGGTGGTCGCCGAACACCTAGGGTTCACGAAGACGCATCAAGTAGCCGTCGACGTATCTAAGTTGGGAGGAGGCGAGCCCGTCTCCGAGCTACTGGAAGAAGCCAATATCATAGTCAACAAGAACATGTTGCCCTGGGATAAAAGCGCGGTGAAGCCGAGCGGGATCAGGCTGGGGGTCCAGGAGGTGACCAGATGGGGCATGCGCGAAGACGACATGGTCGAGATAGCTGGCTTCTTCAAGGAGTTGTTGATAGAAGGCCGCGAGCCGGGACAGGTACGTAGAAAAGTCGTAGAGTTCAGGAGCGAGTTCTTGGAGGTTAAGTACGGATACTCAGTGGATAAGGAGCTCGCCCAGAAGCTGTTAGGAAGTATAGGTATATTACTCTAAATACATTGAACATAACCTCCATCTATGTTAATCAACGAGCCGGTGATGTAGCCGGCCTTATCAGAAGCTAGGAAAGCCACGAGCTCACCGATCTCCTCGGGCTTCGCCATACGGCCAAGCGGTATCTCACCCGCCATAGCTTTCAACACATCTTCCAAGGGTCTTCCCTCCCGGGCGGCTCTATCTCTAGCCACTTCCAACACCCTCTCGGTCTCCACATATCCTTGAAGGACCGCGTTAACTAAGATGTTGTATGGAGCCAGTTGATACGCCAAAGTCTTGACTAGACCCGCTATAGATAGGCGTATCACGTTCGAGAGAGTTAAGTTGGGAAGCGGCCTTTTCAAGGTGAGAGACGTTATGTATATTATGCGCCCTCCCCTCTTCTTCATCATATGGGGCAACACGTCCTTCGTAAGCCAAACTGCGCTCATAAGCAGAAGCTTGACCGCATAATCCCAATCCTCTTCGGTCAGCTCTAGGAACGTGCCGGGCTTAGGCGGACCCGTGTTGTACACCAACACGTCGATGCCGCCGAAAGTTCTGATCGCCGTCTCGACTATCTTAGATACGTCGGCTCTCTTCGTCAGATCGGCTTGGACCGGCACTACCTCGGCTCCCGTCTCCGATTTTATCTCGGAGGCGGTCTTGGAAAGCCTCTCTAGATCTCTCGACGCTATCACTAAATTAGCTCCTTCGCGCGCTAGAACCCTCGCGACGCCTTTCCCTATACCTCTACTCGCGGCAGTAACTATAGCCGTCTTTCCCTTTAACATATTTTATTTAATATTTATGAATATATATTTTTTGCATACATCCCGAATGGGGCATTCGTCGCATTTCAACCTCGCACAATAGTTCCTGCCTACATGGTATGCCCCTCTCTCGTAGGCTATGGGATCGCCGCTTAAGTACGCAACGGATCTGACAAGCCCGCGGACGGATCGTAGACGTATCCTTATATTCTTGCAACGCTCTCCGCGCTCTCTACAGATTAGAGCCTTGGCTACTCTCTGCCTTATTTTGTCTACAGTAGTTGATCTCATGTCCTCGAAGGCGCCGCTACGCAAGGTCACGAGAGTAGTGTAGATATCTCCGTGAATTCTATACCTCCTAACCTCGCGTTCATTATATGCTATTTTATATGCTAAAGGTATACTATTTTTATCTATAAACAATCTTAGAAAAAGTTTAACACCTCTATCTATTGAATAACCTCCATCATTTTGAAATATATATCTTCTAATCTCGTCTTCAAACTCCTCCACTCTTCTTTGCTTTAATATCCATATATACATTCCTTTTCTATCTTTTAGAAAATTTAATATTTTAATTATATTATTTACATGATTATTTATATTGTCAATTTTATTATTTAATATTTTTTCAATAAATTGCCGCAACTTGCCAGCCGAGAGACCGTCGAGAGATTCATACTCGCGCGGATAGGCCTCTAGGATGTCCTCGGCCTTCGCTCTGCTGTATCCTATTAGATAAGCCAAGATAGTTATATATTTAATAATTTCATCTATATTTTTTATATTTAATAAATTATTGGATATAGTTAAAATATCTGTATTTTTATATGATTCTATTATGGATCTTATCTGGATAGCTGTGTATTTCAAATCTCTGGGCATCACGGCTAGGACTTTATCCTCTAAGCCCAAGCCTGTCTTCACTATAGCCTCCCTTACGGCTTCCGCCACTAAAGCTTCTTTTCCCATAAAAATTTATGGAGAAGCTCGTAGAGGAGGCGAGGAAGGCTTTGAAGAATGCCTACGCGCCGTACTCAAAGTTCCGAGTGGGGGCGGCGGTTTTGACGAAAAACGGGAAGATATATACTGGCGTCAACATCGAGAACGCCAGCTACGGCCTAACTATCTGTGCCGAGAGGGTCGCCGTCTTTAAGGCTGTGTCGGAGGGCGATAGGGAGATAGAGGCCGTCGCTGTCGTGGTCGAATCCGACGAGCCCGTGGCGCCCTGCGGTGCTTGTAGGCAAGTCATAGCCGAGTTCAATCCAGACGCCACGATAATAATGGCTACCGCCGACGGCAAGAAGGTCGTCACTGCTAATCTAAAGGACCTTCTGCCGTCCCCCTTCAGAGGCGATGTCCTAAAGCCCTAGTTCTATGTAGGTGTAGGGGTACTGTCCTTTTTCGTCCTTCTCGTACTTCTTCACCATATCCCATATGGTTAGAAGCGCCGAGCCTGCGGCGAATAAAGCCTCTAGGCTCGGCGAGATATCTCTGCTCTTCAACACGACCTCCACGGTCACGATATCTCCGCCGACCTCTATCTTGCTGTTGGCGTATTCCAGCCTCGCGCACTCCACGGGCAACAGCTCGCAGAGCCTTTTAGCGTTCAGAGGTGCTACTATCCGCGCCGCGCATATGGGATCGCCCTTCTCGACGGAGCCGGACTTTATGGGTTCGGTCGAGCGTAGATGTATATATCCCACAGCCTTGACTATGTAGCCTAGATCCGGCCGGGGGACCTTGACGGCCCCCTTGGGCTCCTCCAGCTCGTGTTCCTCGCCCTTTACCTTCAGCTCTACGCGTAATCTCCCCACCGATGTGGCCCCGGCCGCGATAGAGCCGACAAGCGCTCCGAATAGAGCATCCATCTCGACCCCCGTCTTCCATAGAGTCCAAGCCCTCGTCTCCACCCTAGCGTCTCCACATAGGGCAGAAGCCGATAGGGGGACCGGATGCAGTAAAGGTATGTATTTGTATGCTTGTCTGGCGGCTACCGCAGCAGCTACTACGCAACTACTTGCGTCCTCGACTTTGGCCTCGGCCGACGCTACGGCGAACCTAGGCACGTCCTCCTTCGCCGATACGTCCACCATCATACAACTTAGTCCCCCTCCGGTAGAAAAATCATTGGCGCATAAAGTAAATAACGACGATCAATCTAGTCCGTGCCTAATGATGTTAAGGTGAAATACAGGATCTGGGTTGAATGGAACGGCAACCAGATAATCGGGCCCGGCATATACGATATATTGAAGGCTATAGACGAGACCGGATCTATAGCCTCCGCAGCTAGGAAATTGGGATTTTCCTATAAATTTATATGGACATATTTAAAGAAGCTAGAAGATACTCTACAAGTACCTTTAGTTCAATCAAAAAGAGGTGGACGAGAGAGGGGCAGGACCGAGCTAACCGAGGTGGGGCAACTTTTGTTGAGACATTACGAAGAGATGAACGCAGAAATAAACAGGCTTCTGCCTGCATGGGAGGGTAAGTTCCAAGCCGTGATAGATTCGCTGGAGAAATATAAGGCCGAGGCGGCTGAGGGCGAGGAGGAGGCAGAAGAGGAGTTGCCTTTCTACAGCGAGGAGGAGTAGGAAAGTTTAAACATGGGCTCGCGCATATAGACCACGCCGGCCACCATCCTTAGGATCCTCTCTGCATCGCGTTCCTTGATGGCGCTATAGAGGTCCGCCGCCGGCTCCTTGTAGAGACAAGGTTTCAGTTTACCATCGCTGGTGAGCCTCATCGTGGTACAACCGGCGCAGAAATATGGGTTATTCCAATTCTTGACGACCTCGATGTCGATCCCCGCCAACCTCAATATAGGCCTATTGTGTAGATCCTTCCTGGTGTATACAGGCCTAGCGCCCATGCTCTCCAATATCGTCACAACGCTGTCTGCAGGAGCGTAGAGCTCGCCGAAGATCTTACTCCCCACGCCTACGGGCATCAGCTCTATTAATTGTAGAGAGGCGCCGATGGACGCTGCAAGCTTGACCAAAGACTTCAAGGAGTCCCTATCGTCGTTCACCCCTCTCAAGAGCACCGCGTTTAGCTTCACCTTCATGCCCACGCCCTTGGCCATCATCGCGCCGCGCAACACTTTGTTGAACCAATCCCTGGGGACCCCCGTCACCTTGGAGAACCTCTCAGGGTCGGCGGAATGTAGCGATACGTTGACCCGCTTGAGGCCTGCGTTCGCTAGATCCCTAGCGGTTTCGGCTAACCTGAATCCGTTAGTCGTCATCGAGATCTCCACGTCGTTTTTGTTCATGCTCCTCACTATGTCGACTATATCGCTTCTGAGGAGTGGCTCACCGCCTGTGAGCTTGTAGTCTCTAACGCCTATTTTGGAAAGGACGTCCACGAGGAAACCATAATCGTTCGCATCTAGGCGCCGGCCGACGCCTCTTTGTTGTCCCTCGAAGTGGCAAAATATACAGGAGAAGTTACATACGTCGTTGACGACTACCCTGAGCTTCAGGAACGGCCTTCCATATCTATCCACCAGCACCGATAGTTATTGTCGATACGGGTTTTTATGTAGACGTGTAGTATACGTATACTTAAAAGATCTGTGGAGTTAGGAAGTCGGATGCTTTTATCGTCGTTAGCGCTTGCATATCAAGCCAGGCGGATGCTCTCGGGATTCTTTATTCCAGTTCTGGCGTTATCCATATTAGTATTTATACAGTCATATATTTTGAATAATAATATTGATGATATATTATATTCATTGATTTTATCTATAATAATTATTAAAACAATTATTGGTAGATTTAACATTTTACTACGTGTGCTCCTCTATGCGGCTATAGTAGCCAAGATGGCCCTCGATGTAAATATATTTCTATTAGAAAAATATAATATTATTAATATTATAATAGATTCTATAATTGTTTTTATAAGTATTTTTATAATAGAGCTATATGAATATACTTATTATAAAGTTGATAAGATCAGAGACATAGCGGTGCCCGGATTGGCGTCCATGGCTTTACAAGGGCCTTACACGTTCGCGTTGTCTGTGCTTGAGGGCTTTATCTTCGCTGTTTTCGATATCCCGATACAGTTCTACGGACCTTTGGCGTTATTATCTTACTTGATCAATTACTATATAATAATTAGATTTTTTAATATAAGTTATAATATAATTTTTGTTTTTGTAAATTTATTTTTATTTTTAATATCATTTTTTGTATTTAATAAAAGAATAGCTTATAGATCGCCGACGCCGCCTGTAGGCTGGCTTAACTCTTGGCTCGGCGGGAAGTACTACGTGGAGGATGTTGTCGGCGTAGGCGGTTTTAGCTACGTCCTGAGGGTTTCGTTAGGTAGGCAGAAATTCGCGGCCAAGGTACTCAGATATGTCGACGATAGAGGTACCCCATTGGCGTCCAATTGGGACGTAATAAAGATCTTCGGACAAGAGATGAATAGATACCTAGAGGTCCTATCGGAATACGTGGTACGCGCCTACGAGGTCTCCATACCGTCGACAGAATATAGATCGATAGGAGACTACATGAGGAACCCGCCGTATATGATCCTCGAGTACATGGAGGGCGGCTCTTTGAGGGAATATCTGATCGATAAGAAGATCCTTACACTAGATGAATTTTATAGAATATTTATTCAAATAATAAAGGGAGTATATGATATACATAAAAATAATCTTATTCATTTAGACATAAAGCCAGAAAATATCATGTTTAAAGATAAGGACAGAACCATCGTGAAGATAGGGGATCTAGGGATAGCGAAGCTGGCCGTGGGGAAAGCCGTAGCGGCCTCCTACCTATCGCCTGCATACGCCGCGCCGGAGACTTTGTACGGCCAGAGGGCCTCCAAGGCCTCGGACATCTACGCGTTGGGTTGCGTCATGTACGAGAGCTTGACGGGGATAAACCCGCAGTCTTTTGTGTTAAATGGCTACGAGATACCGCCGCCCGATAGGTACAGGCCCGAGATCCCAGCTTGGTTATCCGGCTTGATCATGTCTATGTTGTCCTTGAAGCCGGAGGCCAGGCCCTCTATCGACGACGTATTGCGGACGTTCGAAATGTATTTAACCAAGGAGACCTCATAGGCGGATGCCGTGGAAATGTCCTATATGCGGCACGGAGAACCCCGACGATGTGGATACCTGCAGGATATGCGGAGCGTATAGGCCCACCGCCACTACCGTCAACATATCCGAAAGCCGTCCGAGCGTTGTTACGTACTACAGGAGGCTAAGGATAGAGGTGCTCGAATCGCCCATAAGGGGGATGGCCGGATCTATCAAGACGATAGATCTGACGGCGGTGGGGAACATAGTGACCGTAGGCCGCGCGTTAGATAACCACTTCGTGATACCGGATCCCTCCATATCTCGTAGACACCTTAGGGTAGTGATATCGTCCGAGGGGCTTATATTAGAGGATCTAGGGAGCACTAACGGGACGTATCTACTGCCTGAAGGCAAAAAGATAAACGTAGCTAAGGCGGGGGAAAGCGCTGTGGTCAAGCTGGGCAATTCAACGATAAAGCTAACTCTGGAGAGATGATCACAGCAGCTCTAAGGTCCTCGCCAGAGGTCTGACGCCGCCTTCCTCCACCACGAAAGTATCCTCGAACTGCGCCACGAACCCGCCCCCCTCCTCGACCAATACCTCGTAGCCGTACAAAACCCCCTCGGCGATCGCATCTCTATAGAACTCGTCGGGTATCTGGGGGAACCACCTCGGGGTAAACGGCAGGGCGTTAGAATATGCATATATTATATCTACATATTTTTGATATTTTTTAGATTTATTTCTAATTAATCTAAATATAGTAATATTTCTTTGATCTACGACATATCCCTTACCGTTTGTAGCGAATGGCTCTACGGCGTAGATATCGCCGACCTTGAGACTTTGCGACGCCGACTTGTCGGCGTAGTTAGGTATGACGTCGCCTGCATGTAGATTATAACGCTCTATCCTATGCCCAGTTAAGTTATATATAGGTCTATATCCAGAAGCCTTAATAACGCCCTCTATGGCCTCCCCGATCTGCCACGCCTTGACGCCGGGCCTCATGGCCTCATATGCTTTCTTCAACGCGTTGTAGGACGCCTTGACGAGCCCCTCATATGCGTTAGTCCCCAGCGACGTGGTGACAGCCGCATCTACTATATACCCATCCTTATGGGCCCCTACGTCTATCTTCACTACAGAGTTCTTAGGTATCTTCAACCCATCGTTCTTGACGGCAGTGTAGTGGGCGGCCACGTTATTTATGCCTATGTTTACGGGGAAGGCGGGCTTGGCTCCCTGGGCCGCTATGAACGATTCTATCTTCTCGCATAGCTCTAAGACCGGCATATCGGGATGTATGATATCCAAGGCGTACTTCAACGCCTTGTGGACTATCTCCCCCACCTCGACGAGTTCTCTCATGAAAACGTCTTCCGATAAACATATATAAGATTTTATTCCATAATATTAAATTTAAACTAAATAACATTATTACTAATATTATAATTTATATTTATAATTAAAAGAAAGATTGAGGTTTTAGGCATAGGAACACAAATAATTTAAAGGATTCAAGCAAGGGCCTCACATGGGAGCCTTAACCATAGTCTCCAAGTATCTGATCGTAGCGCAGATAGAAGTAAACGGAGCGGTGGATAAATCCGATATAATAGGCGCTTTGTTCTCGCAGACCGAAGGGCTCTTGGGCAAGGATATGGACCTCAGAGAGCTCCAGATGATGGGGCGTATAGGCAGGATCGAGATAGATATATTGGAGAAGGACGGCCGCACCAAGGCGCGCGTCAACATACCCTCGAACCTAGATAGATACGAGACGGCGCTGGTCGCTGCGCTTATAGAAAGCGTGGAGAGAGTCGGCCCGTATCCCGCCACCGTTAAGATCCTGGAGATCAGAGATCTGAGGGAGGAGAAGCGGAATAAGATAGTCGAGAGGGCAAAGGAGTTGATAAAGATGCTGGAGGAGGAGGTTCTTCCCGATACCAAGGAGATATTGGAGAAGCTGAAGGAGGACGTGGCCAAGGCTGAGATAATAGAATACGGGCCGGAGAAACTGCCGGCGGGGCCCGACGTGGATAAATCGGACAGCATAATCATCGTGGAGGGCCGTGCAGATGTCGTAAACTTAGTTAAACACGGCTATCGTAACGTCATAGCCATAGAGGGTATAAGCCAAGGCATACCTCAGACCATAATAGAGCTCTCTAAGAAGAAGACCGTCACGGCCTTCGTAGACGGCGATAAGGGCGGCGAGCTAGTCCTACGCGATCTCCTTAAGGTAGCCCACGTCGATTACGTGGCCAGAGCCCCTCCGGGCAAGGAGGTCGAACAGCTGACGGCCAAGGAGATAGCGAGAGCCTTGAGGAACAAGCTATCCGTCGAGGAGTATCTAGCCCAGCAGAAGGCGCAGGAACAGACGCAGCCCCAGCAGCAGTTGCAACAAACAGAACAGAAAGTCGATACCTCGAAACAGACGTCAGCCCTACCGGATTTCCTCAAGGGCAAGATAGACGAAATGTTGGGCACCTTGGAGGCCGAGATCTACGACGATAAGTGGAGCACCGTGAAGAGACTCGCCGTGAGGGAGTTGCCCGACTTCTTGACGTCTACAGAAGGCAATATATACGCGATATTGATGGACGGAATCGCTACTCAAAGGATCGTCGATCTAGCCGCAAAAAGAGGCGTTAAGTACATAATAGCGGCGAGGATCGGGCCCATAACGAAAGCGCCCGAGGACATGGCGGTAATATCGTTCGACGAAGTTAAGAGCTAATAAAATATATCTACATCTAAATATCTTTATCCTCCTGAGATAAAGTTGCCTAAATAGACAAATTACATGATATAGTTTATAGCTATAAGCAAGAGGTTGTAGCGACAAGCCCCGGCCGGGATTCGAACCCGGGACCTCCCGCTTGCCTGGGCCTCGCCTTACAAGGCGGGCGCTATACCGGGCTTAGCTACCGGGGCTTACCCAAGGCTGAACAAACGCTTATTAATTTTACGCCGACACTTGGGCGCCTCGCGGCCCCCTCCGATCATCCACTCGTTGCTGTTTTAACGATATGTCGGCCGCCGCCTCGATCCCGCGCATATAAGCACTACGTAAATTTTATCAGTGGATGCCTCGGTGGTTACATGGCCAGGGGCAAGACGGCAAACGCGATGGATCCTAAAAGGATCGCCATCCTCAGACTGCTGGAGGAGAGGGGGCCGCTTACACAAGGCCAACTCGCTAAGTTGCTGGGCATGGGCTGGGGCGCCTTGCAGTGGCATCTATATGTGCTTGAACGCGAGGGGAAAATACGTAGAGCTGTCAGCAACGGCCTCGTCCTCTACTCGATTTCTTCTCGCGCCTCGCGTTGAACCACAGCTCTGGGCTTTACGGCGTAGCCTCTAGCTAGCGTCAACTCTCTTATGCTGTATATCAACCTCCCGATCGCTACAAGTGCGCCGTCTTCCGCGATCACGAGAACCTCTGAGTTCGGCCTTATATCACCCGAGTGCTCCTTGATGAACTTAGCCGGCACGCTACGGCCCTGGGCTACGAACTTGGCCGTTTCGCTGTCAACGATTACGTAGGGGGCTCGTAGATGCCGCGCGCCATCGGCTAAGGGCAACAGATATCCGTCTGAGTTCCTAAAGGCGAATATAGGTTTTCCTCCATAATAGATATATTTTATTCTTTTTGTTTTATTAAATTTTATAATTATTTTGTTTTTATCTAAATTAATATTTTTATATCCATAAATATATGTCAAGAGACCATAGGCTTGTTCTTCGGGCGTCATGTTTTTAATAACACATACGGGAGGTATTAATGCAGTATTGCGATATCTGCGGAGCTCCTATAGAGGGGCAGCCGTACGTAATAAAGCTCGATAATGCCGTGTTGCATGTATGTAGACGCTGTGCGGCATCTTACGGCGCCGTGTCCGTACAGCAACAACCGCAGAGGAGGGTCGAGCCGCCTAGGCGCGTCTCAGTGCAACAACCCAGGAGGGCGCAGGTAGATAGATACGAGGTTGTAGAGGAATACGCCGAGGTTATTAAAAGGGCTAGGGAGTCGTTAGGGCTTACCAGAGAGGCCTTGGCCTCTTATATAGGCGTTAAGGAGAGCGTGTTGAGACGTATAGAGAGCGGACAGCTGGTGCCCGACGTGCAGTTGGCCAGAAAGCTGGAGAAAGCGCTCGGCGTCAAGCTGTTGGTCCCTGCACAACAAGCCGAGGCAGCCGGCGGTCCTCCCGCCAAGAAGGAGCTCACGCTCGGCGACGTAGCCGAAGTTAGGGATGAGGAATAGAGCGTTGCTAGCATACGTAGGTCCTAAGGACAAGCGATTGGATAAAAAGCTAGCTGAATTCGAGGCGTTGGCGGAGGTCGCGGGGTACGCGCCGACTAACCTCGTGGTCCAGTTCGGCGAACAGGACAGCCGTTTTTATTTAGGTAAAGGAAAACTTGAGGAAGTCAGCAGGATGGATTTCGATGTTTTTATAGCATATCATGGGCTGACGCCTCTACAGTTTTTCAACCTGAGGAAAAGACTAGGCGTCGATGTGATGGATAGAGTCCTTCTGATCTTGAGGATATTCGAGAAGAGAGCCGGCAACATAGAGTCTAAGCTACAAATAGAGCTGGCCTCGCTTAAATATAGGTTGCCGACAGTTAAGGAATATCTGAGGAGGGCGAAGATGGGGGAGCAGATAGGCTATATGGGGGCCGGCGAATACGCGGTGGACGCCTACTATAGACACATGGTGAGCAGGATCTCGTACATAAAGAAGAGGTTGGATAAGATGAGGGAGAATAGAGCTACGTTGATAAGGAGGAGGAAGGACTTCGGCGTGCCCGAGGTTGTCCTGACGGGCTACACCAGCGTGGGGAAGACCACTTTATTCAATAAATTAACGGCCGAGCGTAAATACGTCGACGGGAGGCCCTTCGCCACTTTAGATACCTACACCAGGAGGATAAACCTGTGGGGCAAGGAGATCGTGGTGACCGATACCATAGGCTTCATAGAGGATCTTCCGCCGGTGCTTATAGAATCCTTCTACTCCACGCTTCAAGAGGTGGCCGACGCCGACCTTGTCTTGTTGTTGCTAGATGTCTCCGACGACGAGGATGAGTTCGCGAGGGAACTCCAGACCTCGCTCGATGTGCTTTCAACGCTCGGCGTATATAAAGAGCGCGTGCTCCCTGTGTTGAGCAAAGTCGATAAGGTACCCCTCCTCGAGGTGGCGCGGAAGGCCTCTATAGTGAGACAGTATTTCGATCTCTTCGTCCCGGTTTCGGCGGTTACCGGCTTCGGGATCAACACGCTTAAGTTGTTGCTCTTCTGGAAGACGCCTGGATACGCTATCTACGAGGCGAGACCGCCCGCCGGAGGGCTTGTGCTCGACGGCAAGTCGTATCTGCCCGTCAAGATAAGCGATGTGAAACGTTTCGAGGATGCGGCTCTTAGTTTATATACTGAGCTGAGGAGGGTCTTGTGAGCGAGGAGAGGCTTAACGCTTATCTCATCATGGTCGAGCGGAGCGTCTCCTTCGAGTTTAACAGCCCCGAGTACGGCAAGCTAGCTAGAAAAATCGTGGAGCTCCTATACTCCAGAAAGGAGCGGCTTTCAGACGATAGGATAGCTATCATGTTGAATATATCGACGGCCGAGGCGAGGAGGATACTCCAGTTCCTCTCTAGGATCAACATGATAGGCGTGGTGAAATCAACGACGCCCGACTACAGGACGGAGTACTCTTGGTACGTCGACGATTCGGTCATAACTAATGCGATAAAGAAGAGGATAGAGCTTGTCTCGAGCAAGCTAGGGTTGTTGGTTAGGGCATTGACGGAAGGGACATATTACGTATGTCCTAATTGCCATAGGCGTTATTCTTTAGACGAAGAGCTAGCCTATAACGGCATATGTCCTGTATGCAAAGTTCAACTTATTTATATAAATAATATAGATGAAATAAATAAAATAACAAAAGTAATAGAAAAATTAGAGAAATATGAAAGTAGTATTTAATATATTAAAGCCGTTCTCCAGGGAGATATTCGTAGCAGGCTTCCACGGGGTCGGGCTAGTCGGCCACATAGCGGTTAAACATCTATCCAGATATTGCGACATCGTCGGCTATATGAGGTACAAGAAGATGCCGCCGGTCGTGGCCTACGAGGGGGATAGGCTCGCGTTGCAGTCGGAGATATTCTCATGCGATAGGGTGACAGGCGTGGTGAATAACTACGGATTGCTAGACGACGCTATTTATGACTTCGTTGAAGCTCTATCGAACTGGGTTGTAAGAAGTGGATTCAGGCTAGCCGTGTTGTTCGGAGGTCTTGACGGCAGATTCAGAAGGGAGCCGGGCGACCTCCTTAGGGTGGCGTACACATCGTCGTACCGGAGGCTTGGGTATCCGCTCGAAGGCAAAAGATTGGAGCAAGGCCTACAGATCGTGGGGCCTTTGGGCCTCCTCCTGTCACATCTCGAGATGAACAGCTTCCCCGCCCTCGTGATCTTGCCCTACGCCGATAGGCCCGCCGATCCTCAAGCCGCGAGCGTAGCTCTTGAACATTTCGGGAAGTTGTTCGGCATTCACGTAGATACTTCGGACTTGAGGCAGCTGGCCGAGGAGCTTGAGAGGGAGTACGCCGAGGTTAGGCGTCAGCTCGAAGAAACTAGGAGGGAGGAATCTCATTACTATATATAATATTACTTATAATATTTACTATATTATCTAAATTATTGATATTTACGGTATTTATACCACTTATATAGAAATTATAACTGATAATAAACTTATATTTTGTCTGAAGGGAAGCTATATCGTCGTAAATAGCCTCGAGGTCGCCCCACGACTCGTGTTGCGATATTGGGTATATCTCGGCGATTTCTTCGGGCACTACGCCGAATATGTTATCAATAAAATATATATGAATATACTTTCTATAATTACTTAATATTTTATTTAAATAAATATATTCCCATGATTTATTATATGGTTTAAAATCTACTTTTAATAGAATAGCTATCGGTTTTTCAGGCGGTTTATAGTTAAACCTAATTCTCGATCTATGCCTATAGGGCTCCGGCCTCGAGCCGGCGGTATCGCCGAAGAATAACAACCCGCTGGGCTCCGGATGCGTGATCGGATCGTATTCCTCCAATAGCTTTAGGTATCTCCTCATAAGCCGTAACGAGCTATATAAAGACCTATGGGCTCTCGCCTTCTCCTCCAGATATTCCCACAACGTGCCTTCATATATTCGTTGTTTTATTTCAAGTAACTCCTCTCTAAGTATAGCTAAGTTGTGTTCAGCGATTAAGCTCACCCGCTCCATCTTAGGCATCTCCTTGATCTCTTTGACCGGAGTATTGCAGAGCTTGGTGCTACAAGGCAAGTAGTCGGTCTTCACTTCGTCCAGCCTGATGGTCCTATCCCTTAACATTATCCTATCATCTCTTGCGTACAGTATATAGGAGGCGCTATCGAAAAGATCGACGCCGGCGGCTACGGCGAAAGGCAATATCAAAGGATGGCCCGCGCCGAAAAGATGCAAGGGGGCCTCCCTCCTTATCTGAAGCTTCACCGTTAACACTATATCTACAATCTCGTCGAACCTATACTCCTCCAGAAGAGTCGTCGGGCTACCGACGGCATATATATCGAAGGGCATCGCCGATATTCGTCTCGCCGATCGTATCAACAGGTCCTTATGGGTTCCGCCCTGTATAGGGCCCACCAGCAACATGCCGTCCAGCTCGTCGCGCGTCCCAACGGCGATCAAGGCCCTTCTTAAGGTCTCCTCGACCTTCACGGAAGCCGAGAAATACGATTCCTCGGCGTCTATAGGTAGATCCAACATGACGCCTATATCGCTGCCTATCGCGGCTTGGTATCTAAGTATCTCCTCGGGCTCTACGTCTATAACGCCGTACCTCATGAGCTGATAGGCGCCCGAATCCGTCATTACTATGCCGCTCCACCTCAAAACCTCTTTTATATTAATAGGTTTTCTATATATATTATATATGAAAAAAGAATTTGTTATAATATTTCCAAAATATTTTTCTATTGTTTTTAATGAAAGCTCTTGTTTCTTCGGATCTACCACCGGGAAAATAGTCGGCGTCTCGAGAACGCCAGACTTTGTGTGAAGCCTCCCTACCCTTCCCAGAAGATCCTTCGCTGTTATCTCGAAGCTCATTCGGCGCGTTGTTTCTTCGCGAACTCCTCGAAGATCTGCCTCACCCTCTCGGCCAGGGGGCCGGCGCCCTCTATGCCTATCTCGCTAACTCTGACCTTATCGCCTATAAGCACCACGTTCGACTCCTCGACATACTTAACCATACCGGGGAAGTACTTCTCGGCGTATTTAGCGAAGCTTCTGAGATCCAGCTCTTTCTCAACAGAATTTATATATATAATATATCGAGAAAATAATATAGATTTTGTATATTTATTACCTGATTTAGTTATAACATTTGTAAGTATTATATTTAACTGGCTATCTACCGCGTGGAGCACGCCTCTATACTCGTCGCCGTTGCTGAGACCTACAAGCACCTCCTTGCCTAGTAGATTGTTTATCTCGGCCACGAACCTTTTGTTCGCTTCTGCGAGCACAGACATGTGTCGTGCAATTCATTAGTTTTAAAGCTTTTATTCTTATAACTAACTTAATATCTTATTAGATTTCTATTTTAAAATTTATTATATTCATTTTATCTTTAATAAAAATATTGCAGGTGAAAGAAATTAAAAATTTATATTTTCGGCGATTTGGTCGCTCTATGTTGTTTAAAGAAATAGTGGCGGACATAGCCGACCTCGAGCGGCCTCTGAAGAGGATATCGCTGGAGGGCGATGTAAAGGCCGAAATTGAGCTTCCAATAGCTCTTCTAAATATAAATTTAAATAAAAATAATAAATTAATTATTAATATAGATAAAAATAAAGAAGAAGATTATAAAAATAAATATGATATCTACATGTGGGGTATATTATATAATAAAAGCAATAATCTGGTATATATATCTATTGGAGGACTTATATTCAAAATATATTCAGATCTACCATTTAATATAGGAGATAAATTATATATAGGTATTAAACTTACTTCTTGAGAACTCCCACAGTCTACTCTCTTCAGTTACATAGCAAGTTTATTCCTCTAACGTAATCTCTCTACATGAATTGCCCTTATTGCGGATCCACGAAGATCGTCGTATCAAGAGGAGAATACGTCTGCGCGGAATGCGGCAGCGTTATAGGCCCAGTCCTCTACATACCGTATCAAAAAATTCAGCTAGATAACCATATAAAGAAAATTTCATTAAAAATATTATTATATAAATTAAATAAAGAAACTATATATAATGTTAAAGCTAAAATAAATATAAAAGAGAAAATAAAACAATATATAGAAGAATTATATAAAGATCTCGATGCGCCCAACGATGTCTTGAGCGAGGCGTTGAGTATACTCAACACTATAGACAAAAAGAAAATACAAGGGAAGAACCCTAGGGTGGTCGCAGCTACTATTTTCTACTTGATCTCGAATAAGCATGGCCTCAGCTACGATAAGGATCTCATAGCTAAGAGGCTGGGCATTAGTAAGTTGAGCATTAGAGATACAGCGACGTATCTGAGAAAGATATGCAGGGAGTTGCGTTAGAAGGGCTTATAAAGCTCATAGAACTAAAATATATAAATAAAAAAGATAAAACATATAAATATAAAGATGAAATAATAAAAATAATTGAAAGAATATATTCAAAAGATATAGAAACTACCATTAGAATTAGATATAAATTATATTATTACTTGCTTCGAGATGAGGAAAAGGCGTTATATTATTTATTAAAATCATTAAATATAATACAATTATATAATTTTTTTATAAATAAAAATATTGAAGATATAATATTAATACCTAATAAATATATTTATATAACTACTAAAAACGGAAAAACCGCGACAGAGATACAAGCCTCCACGGAGTTGGTGAACCGCTTCTTGTTATTAGCTAGGGCTAAGGGCTATAGGCTTCTGCAGTCTAATCCGTCCTTTAGGTATGGACTAAAGCTAGGTCCCTTAAGGCTCAGGATCTCGGTTGATCTCCCTCCGATAGTCTTATCGCCTCACGTCTATATTAGAGTACATAGAGGCGTCATGACGTTAGATAAGTTGGTTGCAAGCGGCTTCATGAAGGACGACGACGCGACGATGTTAAAGAAGGAAGTTGTAGAGAGACGTAAGGATTTGGTCGTGGCGGGCCCTCCTGGTAGCGGCAAGACGACGTTATTGCAAGCTATAGATCTCGAAATTCCGCCTTGGCTTCAAAGGGTCTATATCGATGAAGCTGATGAGTTGCTCGATTTACCCAACTTTAACCAAATAAAAATAAATAATACAAATAAATTAAAGGAAATTTTTACATCTATGAATAGAAATATAGATATATTTATTATCGGAGAGCTTCAATACCCGGAGCATTTCCAAGCCTATAACGTAGCTAGGAGCATCGGCCTACAGAGCCTAGCTACGACGCATGCATCGAGCTTAGAGAAGGCGATAAAAAGGCTAGAGGAGCATCGAATCACGGTAGAGAACCTAGTGTTAGTTCAATTAGATAAAATATATAAAAATAAAATAATTAGAAAAATTAAAGAAATATATGTTAGATGAATTAATAACAATAAAGATAAAGAAAATAGTAGAGAGAGAATACAATAGATTTATTTTAGTAAATGGGGCCTTGTTGCTCTTAGGAACTCTTGCCTTAGGGTTTTCGCTTATCGCCTCCAATATTCTGGTATATTTTTCTTTATTGGTTTACTTTATATATTTATATATACTTAAGAGGAATATAAATAATTTAAACAATAAAATAATAAATATTTTAAATAAAGCGCTAACCTTAAAAGAATTTCGATCATATATAACAAAAATATATGATGAATATATACCGGATAATCTTTATTATATTAAAATATTTGAATCAAATAAAGTTGATGTATTATCGGATATAGAGGAGTCGGAATACAGGAGGTTAATTGCCCTAGGTGAGCTATATAGGAACGTGCTTAGTTCAGTCAAGACGCGGATATGGCTATCCTCATTGGCTGGATTAGTGTCAAGCATAGTCCTACTCGTGATATCCCCTGTCGGCCTTATTATAAAAATTATTTATATAATACTGATAGTTCTTATAATTGATTATATTAAAAAGATTTATTAATAAAAGTATTAGTTATTAATCGAATTTAGTTTCGCTTGTGCCTTCTTCTTCTTTCTTCTCGCCTTTCTTCTCCTCTTTCTCTAGCTTCGAAGCCGCGATTATCTCGTCTATCCTTAGGATCATGGACGCCGCCTCCACAGCCACCTTGAAGGCGTTCACCTTGACGGATAGCGGCTCTATTAGGCCGAGCGCCATCATGTCGACGACCTTGCCCTGGTACACGTCTAGGCCGTACTTCCAGCCATCGGCTTGCTCGTGCTTGTGCCTCAACTCGGTGAGTATGTCGACCGCGTCGAGGCCGGCGTTCTCGGCCAGTGCCTTCGGTATGGCCTCTAGGGCGTTGGCGAAGGCCTCTATGGCGTACTGCTCCCTGCCCCCGACCTTAGTGGCGAAGGATCTGACGGCTCTAGCCGCCTCGATCTCGGGGGCTCCTCCGGCGGGTAGTATGAAGGGCTCCTCCACCACGTCGGCGACCACCGAGAGGGCGTCGTCCAGGTTCCTCTCGGCCTCGTCCACCAGCCTCTCGAAGCCTCCTCTGATCAAGATCGATACGGCCTTCGGGTTCTTGCACTGCTCCACGAACACCATCTTCTCGTCGCCCACGCGCCTCTCCTCGACCAGCCCGGCGAAGCCTAGGTCGGCCTCGGTCAAGTCCTCGATGCTCGTCACGAGCCTAGCCCCCGTGGCTCTCACGAGTTTCTCTATATCGGAGCGCTTCACGCGCCTGACGGCCAGGATGCCCGCCTTCGCTAGATAATACTGAGCTATGTCGTCGATCCCCTTAGTGGTGAAGAGCACATTGACGCCAGCGGCCTTGAGCTTATCGACGTAGCCTTTTAGTATGGTCTCCTCCTCCTCTAGGAACGCCCTCATCTGCGTCGGGTCGTTGATGCGAATCTCGGCATCTATCTCAGGTTTCTCGACCTCCAGAGGAGCATCCAGCAACGCTATCTTGGCGTTAACCACGCGTTTAGGCATGGCGGGATGCACCACCTCCTTATCCACCACTATGCCGTATACCAGCTGAGTATCCAGTAGAGATCCTCCGTGTTTCTTAACGAGTTGTACGTTGTCTAGATCGGCCACCCATCTATCGCCCCTCTGCTCCGCTACCTGCAGTATGGCCTTGACGGCGAGATCGGCGAAGTAGTCCTTGACGGTCTCCGATATCTTGCCGCCCATAGCCGTCATGGCTATTTTCTTCAACATGTCGGCGTCTGTACGGTTGACGGGCACCGCCACCTTGCGCAGATGTTCAATCGCGACGTCAAGCGCCTTCTTGAAGCCGGAGACCACCACCGTCGGGTGTATGTTTTTCTCCAAGAGCTTCTCGGCCTCGTCGAGCAACGAGCCGGCCAGGACCACCGCCGTCGTCGTGCCGTCGCCGGCCTCCTCCTCTTGAGACTTGGAGATCTCCACCAACAGTTTAGCTATGGGGTGCTGTACGTCCATCTCGTCGAGTATCGTGGCGCCGTCGTTAGTTATGGTTATATCGCCCAGAGAATCTATCAACATCTTGTCCATGCCCTTAGGCCCTAGCGTAGTCCTCAACACCTCCGCCACGGCTCTCGCTATCATTATGTTTAGCCTCATCGCCTCCTTGCCGAAAGCCCTCTGTGTGCCCTCCTTGAATATCAGTACCGGGACCCCGCCTATTTGCGTCAAATACGCCGTTTGCGAGCTCATGGGTTTTACGAATTTCGCGTATATAAAAACTTTTCTTCAACCGACGATCGGACCATGTGATATACGGCGCAAGATGAGGACTAATTCCGTCGCGTTTCTCATAACCCGCGTTAACCATCCACTCGGTCCGCTCGATTCGGTACAGTAATTCGGCCGGAGGTTGAACGCGCGTCAATCCATCGTCGAAACTCAAAAGGAAAAGAAGTCTAAAAGCTCGATTTAAACACGATCTAAAAACTTAAATCAAGCTCCCCTCGCTGGATTTTAGTTGAGCTAAGCCCTGTATGTAAAGAGGAAGAAAATCTAGTTAATGTAAGATACGTAATGGATCCACCGATTTCAGCCTCGTGCCGGTCCTAGCGGATGAATCGAGGACGGGAGTTCGTCAAGGCGGAGCCGCGGGGCAGCCGATCCCTCGGATATCTTTCTGGATGCGGCTACGTGAGTTGTACGAGCCCCCGGGATGCCAGAGCAGAAGGGGAGCGTTAGATCCCGGCATAAGTATTTTTAAGATTTGGTTTCGTGCCCCTCCAATGGGTCGAGTAAAGCCACGTTACATAAAGTCTTTAGCGACTAAACTGTTGGAGATGTACCCAGATAGATTCACCGAAAGCTTCGAGGAGAACAAAAAGGCTGTGGCGGAGCTGGCCGATCTGCAGAGCAAGAGCATTAGGAACAAGGTCGCTGGGTATATAACGAGGCTCGTCAAGGCCAGAAGCGCCTCTCAGAAACAAAGAGAGGAGATAGAGGTTAAGTCGCCATGACGTTGAACAAAGGAGATTACATACTATTCGACTACACGGTCATAGTGAAGGACGATAATAAGGTCGTGGAGACCACCAACGAGGCGGTGGCCAAGGAGGCCGGCGTATACAGGCCCGAGGAGATCTACGAACCTCGGCTGATTATACTCGGCGAGACGAAGTTATGGGAGCCCTTGGAGAACGCCTTGCTTAACGCAGATGAGGGCAAGGACGTGGAGGTAGAGATACCGCCTGAGAAGGCCTACGGCCAGAGGGATCCTAATAAAATTAGGATAATCTCGATCAGAGAGTTCCATAGACACGGCATAGTTCCTCGCGTCGACGACGTGGTGGAGATCGAAGGCAACAGGGCTAGGGTCATCTCCATATCAGGCGGCAGGGTCACGTTGGATTTCAACCACCCGCTGGCAGGCAAGACGTTGATAGTAAGAGGCAAGATCGTCAAGAGGTTGGCGTCTAACGAGGAGAAGGTAGCCTATATCGTGAAGCAATATATGCCTCGCATCGCCCTCGACAAGATCTCAGTATCTATAACACAAGATGGATCCGAAGCCCACATCAAGTTGCCGGCTGAGGTCCTCCTCTACGAAAAGATAGGCAATATACTCCTACAGATAGCGTCGGATTTAGGCGGTAGGTTCGGAGATCTGAAGAAGATAAGCTTCTCGGAGGAGGTAGAGCTTAAGAAATAAAAAGAAGCCACCCGATCCGCTTATGACCACCACTGTCGGCATAAAGGCACGCGACGGAGTAGTCCTGGCTACAGATAGAAGGGTCACGGCCGGTTATTATATAGCGCATAAACGCGGCGAGAAGATCTGGAAGATAGACGAACATGTGGCGGCGACTATGAGCGGAGGCGTCGCCGATCTACAAGGATTGTTAAACACCTTGACCATATTGGCGAGAGACTACAAGATAGAACACAGAAGGCCGATACCCGTGAGGACGTTGGTGAACTACGCCTCTCTACTGTTGTTCTACTCGAGACCTATGATATACATAGTCCACTCAATATTCGGAGGTTTCGACGACGAAGGGCCTCAGCTCTATATGCTGGACTGGCTGGGAAGCTACAGCGAGGAGCGGTATATATCTACGGGCAGCGGCTCGCCTTACGCCATGGGCGTTTTGGAGGTAGGCTACCGAGACGATATAAGCATAGATGAGGCGGTCAAGCTGGCCGAGAACGCGGTCAAGGCGGCTATGCGCAACGATCCCGGCTCGGGCGAGGGTATAGACGTCGTGGTGATAACCAAGGAAGGATTCAGGCGGGTGATCTCGGCGCAACAAAGAGTAGTTGTAGCCGAGTAGGAAAGTATATAAGGGTCTAACGTCCGTACGCTGTGGCCTATTCTCTAGATCTAGAGTCGAAAATCAAAGAAATTCTATCGAGCGTTGAAGTATCTAAGGTAGAGGTTGAGGGGCCATCTATCTGCGTATATGTAAGGAATCCGGCTAATTTAAGCAACGAAGAGGTGGCAGAGCTGGCGAAGACCCTAAGGAAGAGAATAGTAATAAGAAGCGATCCGTCGGTTAGGTTGCCCAAGAAAGACGCCGAGAAGGTGATAACCTCGTTAGCGCCTGACCTTATCGAGAGCATATATTTCGAAGATATAGGCGATGTTTACGTATATCTCTCTAAAGCTGTGCCCGAGAAAGACTTCAAGAAGCTCGCCAGAGAGATATTCGCCTCTACCGGCTGGCGCGCCATAGTCGAGATGGGAGTTCCAAGCATGATGAAGCTACCGTCGAAGGACATAATCGACGTCAGGACGATATACCACAACGCCTTGGACAAGAGGATCTCTATGATGAGAGAACTAGGAGCCAGGATACACCACGAGCCGGTGGTGAAGGAGGGGCCTATAACCATATCGTTTCTCGGCGCATCCATGGAGGTAGGACGAAGCGCCATACTTGTAGATACAACTGAAAGCAAGATACTTCTGGACTGCGGCTTAAAGCCGTCTCAATACGAGGAGGAATTCCCGTTGCTAGACCAAATAGATATCGACTCGCTAGACGCGGTGGTTCTATCCCACGCCCATATGGACCACGTAGGATGTCTCCCATATCTCTATAAATATGGGTACAAGGGACCTGTATATATGACAGATCCAACTAAGTATTTAACATATATTTTATTAACTGATTATGTAGAGCTTAAAGAAAGAGAAGGACTAGTACCGCCGTATACGAAGAGCGATATAGAAACTCTTATGTACCATATAGTGACGTTAGATTACGAGGAGGTCACCGATATAGCGCCAGACGTTAAGTTGACTTTATATGATGCAGGCCACGAGATAGGCTCTGCGTTGATACATCTCCATATAGGCAATGGACGTTACAATATATTATATACAGGAGATTTCAAATTTGGAAAAACCAACCTACTGAATAAAGCCGTTAATAAATTCAGAAGAGTAGAAATGTTAATAATGGAGTCGACCTACGGAGGTCGCGACGATGTGCAGCCGCCGAGAGTCGAGGCCGAGAACACCTTAGTGAAGACCATAACCGAGACTATAGAGAACAAAGGTAAGGTCCTCATACCTGCGTTCAGCACGGGGAGAGCTCAAGAGATCTTGTATATATTGAATAGGGAGATTAATAAAGGAAATCTGAAGAGAGTTCCTATCTATGTAGATGGCATGATCGTGGAGACTCTAAATGCGTACTTGATGTATCCTCATTTCCTCAATAGAGAGGTTGCAGACGAGATCTACGGAGGGATAAATCCCTTCACGTCCTCGGGCAGCATAGAGGTCGTTGAGAGAGCTAAGAGGATAGAGGATAGGATAAACCAGATAGCGCGTATAACTCAAGACGAAAGACCTGCCATCATAATAGCCCCCCACGGCATGTTAAACGGCGGCCCCATCCTCGACTACTTCGTGCACCTAGCGCCGGATCCTGCGAATAAACTTATTTTCGTCTCGTATCAAGCCGAGAACACTCTGGGCAGACGTATATTAAACGGCGAGAGGGATTTCGTCGTGCGTAGCATCTCTATGGGCGAAACTAAAATCTCCATGAGGATGGGAGTCGTCTCTATACCAGGCTTCTCGGGGCATAGCGATAGAAGGGAGTTGATGAAATACGTGGAGACCTTGGAGCCGAGGCCGCGTAAAGTAGTGCTGATACACGGCGAGCCCTCGAAGATCGTGAGCTTAGCTACGTCGATAGAGCTTAGGTATAAGATCACGACGGTGATCCCGCGGGTAGGCGAGAGGATAAGAGCGCTCTAGATTATTTAGCCCAGTTGTAGCTACGCAGCCTCTTCGAGCGGCCCCACCCACAGTGCGCGCAATAGCCCTTAGTCACATTATAAGAATGGCGGCCGCACCTAGGGCATCGTATATGCGTCTTGCCCTTGCTGTGTTTACCCATCGAGGGTGTGCCCTTCATGTTGGCGACACGAAGAGCACGTTTTCGCCGCGTACGACCATGGTGCCTCTTTTCAGCACGTTGTTATCTATCACCTCTTCTGCATCCTCTAGGAGGAGGTTTACATGTTGATCAAACGACTTAAGGATACCTCTTATCTCGTACCCATCTCTAAGCTTGACGAGGACTCTTTTGCCTATAGAGTCCTGAAGGGTCGCGCCGAGCGTAGCGAGGCATTTAGACGTATCGCTTGACATGGCGTCCGCCTCACCTCGGATATTTAACGTTTTCCCTCTTTTCGTCGACGGTTATAGCCTCCTTGAGCTGCCATTCTAAGATCTCGCGTGCTAGTGAGCCTGGAGGGAACATCTTGGCGAAATCCCTTAGGCAGCTAGATATGGAGGGCATAGATAAAAATAGTAAAGTTAAATTTATGGATCTTGAGTTTTGGCTCCTGGATATAACGTATTCGATCGCGGGCGGCGTCCCCGAGATCAGGATGTTCGGGATAACTAGAGACGGCGAGCGCATCGTCGTGGTCGATAGAGGCTTTAGACCTTATTTCTATGTAGACGGCGACTCGCCGCAGTTAAGACAAGCCCTAGCTAAGACCGCCCCGGTGGAGGGCTTCGAGGTGGTCGAGAGGAGATATTTCGGCAAGCCCATTAAGTTGCTTAAAGTCACGGCCAGGATACCTGAGGACGTTAGGAGATTGAGGGAAGCGGCTCTTTCGCAAAAAGACGTAAGAGGCGTCTTCGAGGCCGATATAAGGTTCTACATGAGGTACATGATCGATACGAACGTCGCGCCGTCTACATGGCACGTCGTTGACGCCCAGGAGGAGGGGCGTATGGGCAAGATGAGGAGATATGTGGCTAGAAGCCGCCCGGTACCTATCCCCGAGAGGAGCGTGCCCCCCGATCTGAGGGTGTTGGCGTTCGATATAGAGGTCTATAATGCGCGAGGCGACGCGGATCCGACGAGAGATCCCGTAATAGTTATCTCGTTTAAGGATTCGACGGGTAAGGCCGAGGCCATAACGGCGGACGGCAAGGACGACAGGAAGGCTCTACGTCAATTCGTCGAGTACATCAATGAATACGATCCAGACGTCATATTAGGCTATAACTCTAACAACTTCGACTGGCCCTATCTGGTGGAAAGAGCTAGGCGGATAGGCGTGCCCCTAGCTGTGGACAGACTCGGCGGGATCCCTCAACAAAGCGTATACGGCCACTGGTCGGTGGTGGGCAGAGCCAACGTGGATCTATACAACGTGATAGATGAGATACAGGAGATAAAGATCAAGAGTTTGGACAGAGCGGCGGAGTACTTCGGCGTAATGAAGCGAGAGGAGAGAACATTGATACCAGGACATAGGATATATGAATATTGGGACGACCCCTCCAAAAGGCCCCTCTTAATTAAATACGCCATCGAGGACGCGGTGTCCACCTACGGGCTAGGCGAGAAGCTACTTCCATATTTAATACAACTATCCTCGGTCTCGGGAATCCCGTTGGATCAAGTCGCCGCCGCCTCCGTGGGCGCCAGGGTCGAGTGGCTCTTGATGAGATACGCCTACCGTATGGGCGAGGTAGCGCCAAATAGAGAGGAGAGGCCGTATGAGACCTACAAGGGCGCCATAGTGCTGGAGCCGAGACCCGGTATATACCAGGACGTAGCCGTCCTCGACTTCACCAGCATGTACCCCAGCATCATGATGAAATACAACCTATCGCCCGATACGTACCTAGAGCCCGGGGAGCCCGACCCGCCTGAAGGAATCTATAAGGCGCCAGAGGTAGGCCATAGGTTTAGAAGATCGCCTACAGGCTTCATACCGCAAGTTCTGGCTTCTTTAGTAAAGTTACGTAGAGAGGTTAAGAACGCCATGTCTGGTTTAGATCCCAACAGCGTTCAGTACAAGTTGTTGGATGAAAGACAGAGGGCATTAAAGGTGATGGCAAACGCTATGTATGGCTACATGGGCTGGATAGGCGCCAGGTGGTACAAACGCGAAGTCGCCGAATCCGTCACCGCGTTTGCGCGGAACATCCTCCTCGATGTGATAAACTTCGCCAGAAGTATAGGGACGACCGTTATATATGGCGATACAGATAGCTTATTTATTAAATATTCCTCAAATATAGATAAAATAATAAAATATGTAGAAGATAAATTTAATATAGAAATTAAATTAGAAAAAATATATAGAAAAATATTATTTACAGAGTCCAAGAAACGCTACGCGGGTCTTCTAGACGATGGCCGTATCGACATAGTAGGCTTCGAGGTCGTTAGAGGTGATTGGTGCGAGCTAGCCAAGGAGGTGCAGCTCAACGTTATAGATTATGTACTGAAATCGCAAGATGTTCTTGAGGCTAAGAATAAAATAATAAATTATATTAAATCTATAATAGATAAAATTAAAAATTACAATATAGATATTGATGATTTAATTATATGGAAAACCTTAGATAAAGAACTAGATGAATACAAGGTAACTCCGCCGCACGTATATGCCGCCAAGATGTTAGAGAAATACGGCTTTAAGATACGTAAAGGCATGACGATAGGTTACGTAATCGTTAGAGGCGGCGAGAAGCTAAGCCTAAGAGCTAAACCATACATATTAGTGGAAGATCTAAAGGAGATCGATACGAGCTATTACATAGAGAAACAAATAGTGCCCGCCGCCCTTAGGATAGCGGAGGTGATAGGAGTGAAGGAAGGAGATCTCTTGGGTAAGAGCGGCGCTAAGAGCTTACTGGACTATTTCTGAGCCTCTCCGCTCTCCTGCCGCGGTCTACCCCGTCTTCCCCTGACAGGCCTCACGGGGGCAGGAGGTTGTTTAGGCACGGCGACGTACCCCAGGGGCCAGCCATAGACCCGATCCCTCTGTTCGCTCGCAGTCGTGTGGGTCTCTATCGAGAAACCGCTGTGGAGCACCAAGGGCTCATCTATCCATACCGCAGTCTTCTCGGGGTAATACGCCACAGGCTCCACGAACCACTCCACGGTCCTTCCGCCCTCGATGAACCTAATATAGTCGAAATACTCGTCGTAGTTATATATGCCCCAGATCACCACGACGGACGCCTCGGTTAAAGGCGGGTTTATCCTGCCTAGCGCTAAGCTATAGCCGTATTTCTCGGCGTCGTTCCCGTATAGATGCCTAGGCGAAAGCGGCTCCACCTTGGCCCCTATCTTCTTGGCGTGCTCGGAAGCTATGTTGTAGGATCTACGTATTATCCTCTCGGCATCCGCTCTCGATAATGGAAGCAACCACATGGCCCCGGATCGTCGAGGGGATTATAAACGTTATTTATGGACATGCATTAAATTATCCGATAGGTATTTAGGAGAAGGAGTAGAACGGCCTATGTTAATCCCCCTCCTAGCCCTCACGGCCGTAGCCATATTGTTGGGATTAGCCTTGAGGAGAGTAAGGGACGGGGCCCTCGCGGCGTTAGGCGTCATAGGCTTCTTCCTCGTAGCTGTGCCCGCTATGTTTATCAACGGCGATTTAATGGAGAGAATAATAGCGGCGATTCTAGCCTACTCGCCCTATTGGCAATACGCGATCCCAATAGCCGCATTCGCCTTGGCGCTCTTACCTCCGCCTAAACGCGAGAAGAATAGAGTAAAAACTACAAAACAAATTAAAAAAGTAGAATATTGGTAATAATTATTTCTTTTTTATAGAAATTATAACTACTGATAATACAAATACTATAAGTATTATAGCTATTATATAATTCGCTACATAGGCCTCGCCCAGCGCGGTCCCAGTTACGGGCGGAGGCGGAGCTAACATGCTAGTAAAGTTGGCAGGAGGTGTTATTATATATGTAGCATTAATAGAACATAAAATATCGCCAATAGCAGCAGCATACATAGAAGCCTCCTCGTACATATATAGAGCAGTTATGTTGTCATTGCCCATATAATAATCGCCGAATTGGACATAGCTGAGAGGCAGTATGTTAGGCGACCCGCAGGCAGCCGCTCTGTAGATGTTCTGAAGGGCCACCTGCCGCTCCACTGGGACGAGACTATCGGCGCCTGGAGAAGCCAAGGCGTTCTCGGCGAGCGATATGGTGTCCAGCGAGGCTGCTAGCGAGGCCAAGTAGTGGCCGTTGCTATATAAAGTCTGGGCCAGCTGGAAGCTGTTCTGTAGGCTGTTGAGCAAATCCGCCGGAAGTTGGCCTTGGTAGGTGGTGGTGACGTAGGAATACATCACGTAGGCGTACTCGAGATACGTCTCGGCCATATCTTGCAACGAGGTTTCGTTTATCGCGCGGCCATACGCTAGCATCTCGGCCGCGTTGATCCACGGCGGCAACGTCATGGCGCGGGTGTACATAAGCGCTACATCGGGATTTGTCGAGTTGGCCTCTTGATATATTTGGTAAATTCTTTCATAAATACCTATTATTATTCCTAAATTATTTGATGTTATAGGTATTTTCTTTATTATATTTTCATAATTTTTGGCTAATTGCAATGCTTTATTGTATAGAGTCTTTGCGTTTAACGCCCCGTTGGATAATTGCGACGAATAGTAGCTATAGAGCGCGTTATATACCAAGGACGCCGCGGTGTAGTATTGGCCTCTATTGGCGAGGGACGTGATAAGGCTCATATTGGCGTAGATGTTCGCCGAGGAGCCCGTGGCGTTTCTATATATCGAGAGCACCTGTTGGTAAAGATACCGAGCTGTCTCGTTAAACGTAGTCGCGTTTAGATTGGAGGGACCGTAGGGCAACGTGATGTTGTATCCAGTGAGGTAGTAGACCGCCTGCTGTATTGTGGCGACCGGTATCACCTTCACCCCCCTTACGCCGCTAGCCTGGCTCTGCTCGCCTAGAGGCACCAACACGCGTTTTATGCCGTTCTGCGCCGCCGCGGCCACCTTGTCGCTGACGCCGCCGACCCAGCCTATGGTTCCGTCGGGCAGTATTATGCCGGTCATGGCGGTATCGTTCCTCAGAGGCAAGCCCTTCATCAACGCGAACATAGCGGCCGTTATGTATCCGCTAGCCGACGGCCCGCCCACACTGGCCTCAAGCCCAGCTACCCTCACCAACGCCGTATAGTTCGCCGCGGGGACTCCGGCGAGCCTAGCGGCTACGTAAAGCGCTACTTGCGCCGACGGGCCAAACCCCTCCCCTGCCTCAGGTACGCCCGCCACATACGCCCTGCCGTTGCCCGGAGTTAACAAGGTGACCTCTATTGGGACGACAGCGCCGCCCCCGCTCGAGCTAACGGCCAACGCGTTTATGCGGACGGTCCCCAGCACGTGGAGGGTCTGGCCCGATCTCAACGGCGTTAAAGTCAAGGCGAAGACGAGGGCGGCTAGGGCCGTCAAGGCTATTACAGCCGATACAACGACCTTCTTCATACCCGGCGTTCTGGTTCCTATTAAAAAACTTGCTCACTTGACGTGAAGGCTCAGCGTAGGTCCAGATGCTCATTGCTCGCCTAAGCCTGGCTCATCAT
>CAYFGI010000007.1:17506-35962 GCA_964342785.1 uncultured Thermoproteaceae archaeon | reverse complement strand
GGCTGGGTGTGGGGAGTCGTGGGCATATTGGTGGTCATTATAATTGTCGTAGCAGTATTAGCTCTTAGACGTAGGTAACGCGAAAGATTTTTAAATACAATTCTTTTTTATTCTTATGTCAGTTTGGAAATATATTAGGCGAAGAGCTATTGAGTATTTTATAGCCTGGTATGTAGCGATAAGCCTCGACTTCATTCTACCTCGCCTCCTCCCTATTGATCCTGTTAAGATCATGGTGTCGAGGATAATGTCGGCAGGTACCGGCTACATGACGCCTCAAGCTCTGCAAGAGCTTGTGAACAGAATCGAGGCGATGTTCGGCCTCAACCAGCCTCTCTATATGCAGTACCTCCTCTTCATATGGAACGCCCTTCACTTGAACCTTGGGATATCCGTGTGGCTCTTCGGGACCCCGGTCTCCTACATAATACTCCGCGCTCTGCCCTATGATATAATCCTCCTCGTCCCCGCGATACTTCTGTCCTGGTATGTCGGGAACAAGCTGGGAGCCTACTTGGGCTTCGACAAGCGGGGGGCGCTGACCGACAAGGTGGCGTTGCCCACGTTCTATGCGCTCAACAATGCGCCGTTCTTCTGGTTCGCCCTACTGCTGGTGATGCTCTTCTCCGCGTATCTACACATCTTCCCGCCCACCGGCACGCCGTACTCCAAGGCCCCCTCGCTCACTTGGTCCTACATATCCGATCTGTTGTGGCATATGGCATTGCCCTTCTTGACGCTTTTCGTGGTCTCCCTAGGGGGCTGGGCCATAGGCATGAGGCAGAACATGTTGGGCGAGGTCAGAAGCAACTACATGGCCTACGGCGAGGCCCTCGGCTTAACGCGTGGCACCTTGAGGCGCTACGCGTACAAGAACGCCATATTGCCCCAGATAACCGGCCTTGCGATAACTCTGGGCTATATAGTGGCCGGCAACTCGGTGCTTGAGTTCACGTTCCAGTACCCTGGCGTCGGCTTGATCCTCGGCAACGCCATAGGCAACTACGATTACTTCTTGATACAAGGCGTATTCTTCTTTGTGGTGACCATGATAATAATAGCTAACTTCTTGATAGAGATAATATATGCATTCATAGATCCAAGAATCAGAGCCGTGGTATCATGAGCGCCCCTCTTTATAAGGAGCTGTTCGTAAGTCTGTTCAAGGAGGGCTACTTCAAGGCAGGTCTAGGGATACTAATCGCCCTCGTCGTTTTCGCCATCGTGGGTCCATTCACCACTAAATATGGTCCTTTCGATACGGTGGGGCCGCCCTACAATCCCCCCACTCTACAGTATTGGCTCGGCACCGACGCCTTCGGCCGCGACGTGTATTCCCAGTTGGTGCACGGTCTCGGCAACAGCTTGTACATAGCCCTTATAGCTGGCCTTATAGCCACGGCGATTGGAGTCACCATAGGCTTGATAGCAGGCTACTTCGGAGGGTTTACGGACGTGGTTCTCAACTTCTTGACGAATACCATATTGACGATACCTAACGTCGTGATAATCCTTCTGATAGCGATATATCTACCTAGGCAGTGGGTCACGACCACGCTCCTCGGCATATTGATCGGGCTGTTTTCGTGGCCGTGGTCGGCGAGAGCCGTGAGGGCGATAGCCATGAGCATAAGGGGGAGGGACTTCATATTGGTGGCGAAGCTCAGCGGCGAGACCCCGATAGAGGTGGCGTTCACCGAGGTTATGCCGCAGATGATGGCTTATATCTTCCTCGTGTTCGTCCTACAGTTCAGCGGAGCGATAGTGGCCGACGTGGGTCTCGAGGCGTTGGGCCTCCTGCCCTACAAGACCATGACGATCGGCTTCATGCTGTTCTGGGCTGTCGCATTCAGTGCTCCGAGCTACGGCGCGTGGTGGTGGTTCCTGCCTCCGGGCCTCATAGTGATGTTGGCCACCACGGCTCTCTCCATGATAGCCATGTCCATGGACAAGGCGTTCAACCCGAGGCTCAGAGAGGAGTGACCATGTTATCGACGAGGGACCTCCGGGCTTACTACTTCACGAAGAGGGGGGCCGTGAGAGCTGTCGACGGCGTGAACCTCGAAGTCGGCGAGGGGAGGGTCCTCGGGGTCGTCGGAGAGTCGGGCAGCGGCAAGTCGACGTTAGGCATGGCGTTGACCGCCATGATCAAGCCGCCGCTTAAGGTGCAAGGCGCCGTCTTGTTTAAGGGCAAGGATATATACTCCATGTCGCCGGAGGAGTTGAGAGTAATAAGGGGCGTCGGCCTCTCCATAATACCGCAGTTCGCCATGGACGCCTTGAACCCCACGATCAGGATTAGGGACTTGATAGAAGATCTCGTGGATTCCCATAGGGACTCCATAAAGTTCCATCCAGACGATATGATAAGGAAGGCGCAGGAAAGAGCTCTGCAGATAGGGCTCCCCAAGTGGGTGTTGGATAGATACCCCGTGGAGCTCTCGGGGGGCATGAGGCAGAGGGTCACCATATTGTTGAGCACCTTGCTGGATCCCGAGGTGTTGATAGCCGACGAGCCGACGTCGGCGCTCGACGTGGTGATACAAAGGCTGGTGATACAATACCTACAAGATCTCTTCAAGGAAGGGGCCGTGAAGTCCATGGTATTCATAACCCACGACATAGCTACTGCGTATCAAATAGCCACGGACATGGCGGTTATGTATGCAGGCCAGATAGTGGAGAGCGGCCCGGCCGATAGGGTGGTCCACGAGCCTCTGCATCCGTACACCAAAGGCCTCATGTCCTCTTTGGTTGAGCCTGGGATGAACATAAGGAAGGTGAAGCTGGAGGGCCTCACGGGCGAGCCGCCCGATCTGTTGAACCCGCCCAAGGGCTGTAGGTTCTACCCCCGTTGCCGCTATAGGATGGATATATGCAAGGAGGAGGATCCGCCGGAGGTTAACGTGGGAGGCGTTAAGGTCAAATGCTGGCTCTACGTAGGGAAAAAGGAGGGGGCGAGGCCATGAGCTCGGGCGAGCTAGTCTACGAGGTGAGGGGCCTCACTAAGGTGTTCACGTCGGGTTTCCTGCGCACGGTGAAGATATTGGCGCTCGACGGGGTCCACTTCGACGTTAGGGAGGGGGAGATCTTGTCCATCGTGGGGGAGTCGGGCAGCGGCAAGACCACGTTGTTGAGGATACTGCTCAAGGCGCTCGAGCCGACGTCGGGCGAGATAAAGTACAGAGGCCGGCCCCTCAAGGACTGGAGGCCCAGGGAGTATTGGCGCGAGGTCCAAGCCGTCCTTCAGGATCCTTACTCCTCCTTCAACCCGTTCTATAGAGTAGATCGCATAATGCACAAGACGTTGCAGAAGTATAGGCCGGAGCTCTCGGAGGCCGATAGAACTAAGCTGATAGAGGAGACGTTGTCCTTCGTCGGGCTTTCGCCTAGGGATGTTATAGGTAAGTACCCCCACCAGTTCTCGGGAGGCCAGCTACAGAGGATATCGATAGCCAGGGCGTTGTTGATACAGCCCAAGGTGCTTCTGGCCGACGAGCCCGTCTCGATGATAGACGCCTCCCTCCGCGTGTCCGTCCTTAACCTGCTGCACGAGATAAGGGAGAAGATGGGGTTGACCGTGCTCTTCATAACGCACGACATGGGCCTCGCCTCGTATATAGGCGATAAGATCTTGGTGCTCTACAAGGGGCTGATGGTGGAGTACGGCCCAGTCGACGCCGTCTTCGGCAAGCCGCTTCATCCCTACACGCAGCTATTGCTATCTTCGGTGCCTAAAGTCAAGGAGCGTTGGAGCGCTAGGATAACCAGCGTGACGATAGAGTTCTCGCTGGCCGGCAGAGGCTGTCCCTTCGCCGATAGATGTCCCTACGCCACAGAGACGTGTAGGAACGTAAAGCCTAAATTGATCGAAGCCGAAAAGGAGCACCTAGTTGCTTGTCACCTATATGGATGATGTTGAGATCCGCCCTGTTGATAGCTCTCGTCGTATTTGCGGCGGTGCTCATCCTAGTATACGAGGGGTTGATCGCCGGAACTATGGCCAATAGGTCCTCGGCGCATCGGCCCCCGCTGAACACATCGACGCCGAGCACAACTTCGAGCTCTACACCGCCTAGCTCCTCGACGGCGGCCTCCTGCCGAGCCAAGTTGATTTTTTGGCTAGTCCCCTGGGGTAGAGTCGACGTGGCGGAGCTGCCCAACTGCTCTATACCGGGCATAGTGGTAGTCATACCTTGTACCTCCGGGTACGGCGCTGACTTCAACCAATTCGAGATCTCGTTGAGCTTCATCCAACAGTACAGATCCCGCGGCGTCCTCTTCGTGAATCTATTCTGCGCGGCGCCCGACTGGAGGGGCAACTTGAAACAAGTGGATCTTTCCTACGCCTCGACGTTTTTAAATGCGTTAAAGGAGTATCTAGGGAATGGATCTGGCGTATATATCGGGTTCAGCGAGATGTCGGCGTGCATCGCTAACGCCACATGTAGGTCGCAGCTGGCGGCCGCATACGCCGAACTCAAGGAGATGTTCCCCGAAGCCCGGTTATTCTACTACGGGACCTCCTCGGAGAAACCAACTGATATCCTAGATCTAGCCAAGGCGGCTGGCTTGGACCTCGTCGGCGAGGATATCTACGACTACGTCTACTCCAACGGCGAGATCACGGTGCCGAGCTACTTCATCGATAACCTCAAGGCTCTGAGGTCCTCTGGCCTCCCGGTAATGGTCGGCGAGGTCGGGTTCCGGCTGTGCGACGCCCAAGGCTACGTCCAGCCTTGGAACTGGACTTTGCCCATCAGGGAGCGGAACTGCTCGGCCACGATCCAGTTCTACAAGGAGGCGATATCTCAACTCGCCCCGCGCGCCGAATACGTGGGCATATGGGCTTGGAACGACCCCACATTCGGCGTGGCTCTTTCTCCTCAAGTCCTCGAGTTCTTCCAGAGCTATAACCCCTAGAGGGACTCGCCGCCGTCGACGACGAGCACCTGCCCCGTGACGTAGCTGGAGGCCGGCGACAGAAGCCAGTAGATCGCCTCGGCGGCCTCCTCGGGGCGCCCGAGCCTCCCCATGACGGTCCTCCCCTCGAATTCCCTCAGCTCCTCCCCAGTGATCCACGAGGTCCACCCCGTGGCTATTGGGCCGAGCGCCACGGCGTTTACCCTGACGCCTCTCAACGCCTTGGCGAGGCTTTTCGCCAACGCTATCAACGCGCCCTTGGCGGCCGCGTAGGGCATACCGTAGATATCGCCGATGAGGGCCGGCGTGGACGCCGCGAAGACGATGGAGGAGCCGGGCCTTAGGTTGCCCAAGAAGGCCTTCACCACGTTGAAGGCGCCCACGACGTCGACCCGGAAGACCTCCACGAAGTCCGCCTCGCCGAGGTCCTCGACTCCCTTGTTCCAGATGGAGGGATCGCCGTGTCCGTGGAGGATGGCCAAGCCGTCCACGGGCCCAGCATCTTTGGCCGCGCCCTCGAGGCACTTGAGGTCCAAGACGTCGCAGGGGTAGTGGACGTCGGCCTCCGACCGCCTCCTGGATATGCCGACCACGAAATCGCCTTTGGACTTAGCCAAACGCACGAGGGCCCTCCCTATGCCTCCGCTGGCCCCCGAGACGACTATCCTCATCTACAAGCCAGCGGCCTCTTGCAGTCCAGCTTCACGCCTATATCGCCCCTAGTAGCCTCGGTTATCATGGTGTGGTGCTCGTCCTTGATCCCTCTTATGAAGGAGCACATGTGGACTCCGCATACCTTGACCTTGACGGCCTTGGCCTTCAGCTTCTCCATCAAGAGATCCGCCAGCCACTCGGTGAACCTCTCCTGCATGGTGGGCCTCGCCGCCGCCCACTTCACCAAGCGTATAACCTTGCTGAGGCCCGGAACTCCGTCGCCGGGCACATAGGCCACGGATATGTTGAGGATTATTGGAAGAAGGTGGTGCTCGCATAGGGACACTGCCCTTATGTTCTCGATAACGACGGGCCCCACCTCCGCCTCGTACTCCAGAGGGAAGAAGACCACCTCGGGGGGCGGCTCCCTCAAGCCTCTAGTCAGCTCCTCCATGGCTTTGACGAAGCGCTTCGGCGTGTTGGCGACGCCAGGTCTGGAGGGATCTTCGCCGAGATATATAAGGAGGCTCTCCACGGCCGCATCCGGCTTGATCTCGATTCTAGTTCTTTGCGCCATGCGAACTCCCCGATCTGTAGATTTATATATTAGGAAGTCCGCCGAATATATAGCTCGAAAAGCTTATATATAGACTCTTTCGCGAGTCCATGAGTTCGGGGCTCGTCCGGTAAAGTTCTTCGACACGACTTTACGCGACGGCGAACAGATGCCGGGCGTTTCTCTGACAGTCGATGAGAAGTTCCAGATAGCCATGGCGTTAGACGAGCTGAAGGTCGACTACATAGAGGCGGGATTCGCGGCGGTCTCCAGGGACGAGGCGGTGGCCATATCTCGGATATCCCGTGAGGCTGCCTACGCGGAGGTGGTGAGCTTGGCGAGGGCCAACAAGGCCGATATAGACGCCGCGATCGACGCCGGCGTGGACATGGTCCATGTCTTCATAGCTACGAGCGATATCCATATCAAGTACAAGCTGAGGATGACGCGGGATGAGGTGTTGATGAAGATAGCTGAATCGATAGAATACGCCAAGTCTAGAGGCGCCAAGGTCCTCTTCAGCGCCGAGGACGCCACGAGGAGCGACCTCGAGTTCCTCGTCGAGGCCTTTAAGACGGCCATAGAGGCTGGCGCTGACGAGATAAACGTGCCCGACACCGTCGGCGTCATGACGCCTACGAGGATGAAATACCTGGTGGAGTACCTGAAGGCGAGGCTCCCGCCGATCCCCATGCACGTACATTGCCACGACGATTTCGGGATGGCCGTGGCCAACACCATCGCCGCGATCGAGGCGGGCGCCGAGGTGGCGCAGGTCACGGTCAACGGGTTCGGCGAGAGGGGCGGCAACGCCGCGTTGGAGGAGGTCGCGGCGGCCGCCCGCTTCTTGCTGGGCCTCGAGGTCGGCGTAAAGATGGAGCGCCTCTACGAGACGTCGCGGCTGGTGGCCAAGCTGTTCGGGATACAGCTACAGCCCAACAAGGCCGTGGTGGGCGACAACGCCTTCAGCCACGAGTCGGGCATACACGTACACGGCGTCTTGAGCAATCCCTTCACCTACGAGCCCATGACGCCGGAGGCTGTGGGGAACAGGAGGAGGATAGTGTTGGGGAAGCACTCGGGGAGGCACTCGGTAGAGTGGGCTCTGAAGCAGATGGGGGTGGAGCCGAGCCCGGAGCTGGTCGACTACGTGTTGAAGAGGGTGAAGGACTACGCCGCCGAGAAGAGGCCCGTGGACGAGGCGGTCCTCAAGTCCTTCGTGGGCGAGTTCCAAGCCTTCTTCGCGAAAGGGGTCTCGAGGCCGATGTAATCTACGCGATCTTTCGCCGGAGGCAAGTTGATGGGATCGAGGTCGCTCGCGGCGAGCGGTTTTTAATAACTACCTCTATCTTCCTATGAAGGTGATAGACCTCTCGAGGGAGCTCTACAACGGGATGCAGATCTTCCCCGGCGATCCCCCCTATAGGCACGAGTACGTGTCGAAGGCTGGGAGATACGGGGAGGTCACCCTCTCGAGGCTGGAGATGGGGAGCCACACGGGGACCCATATAGACGCGCCGGCCCACTTCGTGCCGGGCGGCGACACCATCGAGAGGATCCCCCTGGAGAAGTTCGTGGTGTACGGCCACGTGTTGGACCTCAGCTGGAAGAAGCCCGGCGAGGCCATCACCGCCTCCGATCTGCGCAAGTTCTCCGACAAGATATCGCGGGGGAAGGCCGTGATGATATATACGGGCTTCTCCTCTAAATACGGCACCGAGGAGTTCCTATATAATTGGCCCTATTTGGACAGGGGCGCGGCCGACTACTTGGCCGAGGTCGGCGTGGCGGCTGTCGGCGTGGAGGGCATGTCGGTGGCCGGGTACTCGGGCAAGGAGGGATTCCCCTACCCGCCCCGGGTCCCCAGGGAGGACGTGGTCTACGTCCACCACAAGCTCCTATCCAGCGGCGTGATAATAATCGAGAACTTGACGAATCTAGACGCGGTGTTGAGGGAATGCGGAGGGGAGGCCCTCTTCGTCTTCGCCCCCATCAAAATCAGAGGAGGCGAGGGAGGGCCCGCGCGGGCTCTGGCTATTTGCCTATAGGTACTTCCTAGGATCCACGATCTTCCCCTCGAGGGCGGCCGCAGCGGCCGTGTAGGCGTTGGCCAAGTAGACCTTGGAGTCGTTGGCGCCCATCCTGCCCACGAAGTTGCGGTTGCTCGTCGAGACGGCCACCTCGCCGGGGCCCAACACGCCGAAGTGCCCGCCTATGCAGGGGCCGCAGGTGCCGTAGGTCACCACGCATCCCGCCTTGGTGAGCACGTCAACGTAGCCAGCCTCCAGCGCCTGCCTAAACACCGAGTAGGACGCCGGTATCGCTATACACCTCGCCCTCGCCTTGCCTCTCTTCAAGATCCTAGCGGCCGCCTCTATATCGCTGAGCCTGCCGTTGGTGCAACTACCTATGAACACCTGGTCCACCTCCACCCCCTCGACCTCTGAGACCGACTTCACGTTGTCCACGCTGTGGGGAGCCGCGACCAAGGGCTCCAGCCTGCCCAGCTCCACTGTGTACTCATCGGCGTATTTGCCGCCCGGGGCGAAGTCTACCTTCGGGGCGGCGCCCCTCGTCTTCTCGAGATACGCCGCCGTCTCCGAGTCGGGTACGAACATCAAGGCGTCGGCGCCGAGCTCCGTGGACATGTTGGCCACGGTGGCTCTGTAGTCCATGGGAAACGCCGACGGGCGCTCCACGTAGACGTCCACGGAGTAGCCGTTGAGGCCCTCCGCCTTATACACCGAGAGGAGGTGGAGCACCACGTCCTTCCCCGTCACGGCCTTGGGCGGCTCCCCCCTTATGTCGACCCTCATGGGCTGCGGGACCACGAGCCACGTCCGGCCCAGCTTCAACATAGCCGCTATGTCGGAGGCGCCCATGCCCTGCGCGAAGGCCCCCACGGCGCCTGCGGTGTTCGTGTGAGAGTCTGCGCCGAAGACGAATTGAGCTGGAAGCGCGTATTTCTCCAATATCAGTTGGTGCATTATGCCCTCGCCGACGTCGTGGAAGTTCTTGAGCCCCAGCGAACGTACATGCCTACGTATATAGACTTGTATCTCGGCGGCTCTGACGGTCGGCGGCGGGGCCAAGTGGTCGAAGGCGACGACGAGCTTGTCCTTGTCGAACACCTCGACGCCGCCCATCTTCTCCATCATCTCGAGGACGTGGTAGCCCGTTAGGTCGTGGAAGGCCACTAGATCGGGCGTTATCTCGACTATCTCGCCGGGGGAGGGGACCCTCCCAAGCTTCCTGGCGAAGACGTGCTCCGTCCACGTAGGCATATGGAGGTCCTATTTAGCATATATAAGTATTCACTTTTCTACGCCCGTCACCAGCTTGACGCCGAGCTCCGCGATCTTGCCGCCCGCCGAGATGACAAACGCTGCGAGCAAAGCCCAGAAGGATAGATCAGCCATCTTGCTTAGCTGCGCCCCGTCCAGGATCTTCACATGCGCAGAGCCGTAGTCCAAGACGACATCGCTGAAGGAAAAGACGTGTGGAGGCTCCACGTAGCCCGCCAACGACGCGTAGACCATATACACCGAGAGGAATATCAAGGCTATCCCCAGGCCCAGTAGGAAGTAGCCGAGCGCCTTGGCCATAGGCCCTAGGGATGTCCCGCATATATGGTTTTTCCCGCCTCCATAACCTATAAATAACAACATTTTAATACTTAAGCAAATATTATTTTATGAGCTACTTCAAAATAATAGAGGAGATTATATTTAATGCAAGAGGGCCGCCGCCGCTCGAAGGGATAAAGGTGGTGGAATTCGCGCACTACATATTGGGTCCAAACATACCGAGGCTCCTCGCCCAGCTGGGCGCCGAGGTGATAAAAATAGAGCCGCCGCCGAGAGGAGACCGTTGGAAATACGCGTCCATGTGGGGAGGCAAGGGGTTCTACAAGGGCATGAGGATAGACTACCTCTATCTAAACTCCAACAAGTACTTCGTCGGCATCGACTTCAAGAAGGAGGAGGGGAGGAAGCTAATAGTGGAGCTGGCCAAGAGGGCCGACGTCTTCGTGGAGAACATGGAGCCGGGCACCCTGGATAGATACGGGCTCGGCTACCTCCAGCTCAAGGAGGTAAACCCCCGCCTCATATACGTGAGCGCCAGCGGCTACGGCAACTGGGGTCCCTTGTCCAAGCTCCCCAGCTACGATATCATAGGCCAAGCCGAGTCAGGCTTGATAGACACGACCGGGTGGGAGGACGGCGTGAGCGAGGCGTATAGATTGCCGGATTACCCGGGGGATTGGCTTCCATCCACCATGGCGGTATCGGCGATAATAGCGGCCTTGATATATAGGGAGAGGACGGGCAAGGGGCAATACATAGATCTATCCCAGGCGGCCTCCATGCAGAGGTTCATGTACCATTTCACCTATATGTCTCTAACCGGGACTAGGTTGAAGAGGAGCGGTTTCATCGATCCATCGGCCTACGCGTCGGGTGTCTTCAAGACGGCCGACGGCAGATTCGTGGCCATAGCCGCCATGACCGAACGCCAGTACGACGCCCTGGCCGAGATCGTGCCGGGGCTCAAGGGGCTTAGGGATGCTCGTGATAGGGAATCTCTCTGGAGGAAATACGAGGCGCTACGCGCCTGGGCTTCGACTAAGACGCTCGGAGATCTTCTGGAGTTGGGGAAGAAGGCCGGCATCCCGATACAGCCGGTCCTTAACGACAAGGAGGTCTTGGAGGATCCCTGGAGGGCCGAGAGGGGCTCCGTCTTGAGGATAAAGGATAGGCTATACGGCGAGATCGTGGTGCCGGGCCCCATCGTGAAGATGAGCGGAACTCCTCTATCCATCAAATGGGTCGCGCGGCCCGTCGGCTACCACAATAGGCTTGTGCTCATCAGAAAGCTAGGCCTACCTCAAGGCGAAGTCGAGAGGCTCGAGAAAGAGGGCGTGTTGGGCTACTGGGACGGGCAGCCGGGCAACATGCCGCCGCCGGGATGGAAAGCCGAGGAGGACCCGGTGTTCAAAGGGGAGAAGGACGAGGTGGAGCCATGAGCGACAGGGAGGAGGTCCTCACGAGGCTGTTCGGCGGTAGGGAGGCCAAGCCCTCGGCGCTCGAGGGAGTCAAGGCGCTGGAGATCTGCGGCACTAACTTCGGCTGTAGAATAGCCGGCTCTATACTCGCCGAGCTGGGCGCCGAGGTGTACACCGTGCCCGACGAAGACGCGAAGAAGATAACGCCGCACGGCGTTACGATAAACGGCGTCGGCATACCCTACTTCCTGGAAAGCAGGGGGAAGAGGGAGGTATCCCTCGAGGAGGCAAAGGAGCTTCTGCCGGGGGTCGATGTGCTCTTCGACGGCTTGGGGCCGGGCAAGCTGTACTCGATGGGCATGGGGTACCCGCAGCTGGCCGAGAAATACCCGCGGCTGATATACGTGGCGGTATCCCAGTTCGGCCACTTCGGGAAGAAGGCCGAGGAATACGCCGATATGCCCGACTCGGACCTCACAGGGCAGGCATACAACGGCTATATGGCCATGCTCGGCAATCCCTCGCTCCCGGAGCCCTACTCCTACCCCATAAGGGCGGGGATATGGCTGGCGTGGGCCTTCGCGGGCGCCGCGGCCGCCCTCTCCGCCCTTGCCGCCTATTGGGCGCGCATGAAGACCGGCAGGGGCCAGTTCGTGGACGTGGCCGTGAACGAGGTGCTCTCGGTGGACCACCCGTACCAAATAGGCGCGCCGTTTGTGCTGGGCGCGCCGCGCCAGAGGTCGCCCACGATCGACGCGAATCTGCTCGTCACGTACACCACGGCGAGGGCCAAGGACAGCTTCGTGGCGCTCGCCACCGTCATATGGCCCGAGATAGAGGCGTTCTTCGAGATAATAGGGAGGCCCGACCTCGCCGAGAGGTGGAAGAAGGCGCTCGAGGTGTGGGAAAAGGACCCGGCGCAGCTGAAGGAGCTGGAGAAGGAGGTCTTCGCCGAGGTGGCTAAGTTCAAGGGCGAGGATCTCGTCAAGGCGAGCAGAGAGAAGGGGAAACCGCCTATAGCTATCGTGAAGTCCGTGGAGTGGGTGGCCTCCCAGCCCCATTGGCGCATGAGGGGCGCCATAATGGAGTTGAGATGTAGCGAGAGGACGATCTTAGTGCCAGGCACGCCGTTTATGATGTCGGAAACTCCAGGGAAGGTAAAGCTTAAATGTTAGTATATTAATCGATTTCATGTAATAAAATTTTTATATTGTCGAACTAATTTACATATGAAAACGAGAATAGATATATAAGATAATTTATGTTTTTAACATGTGACCAAATGCGTAAACCCTAGGTTGGCGCTCGAGAAGATAGGAGATGGATCTGTCGTCGCGATCTCGGGTTTCAACGCAGCCACGGCGCCTTTCTATCTGATAAGCTCCTTAATTAAACACTACGAAGAGACGGGGAGGCCGCGGGATCTCTTCATAATATCCGATGCCTTGCCGGCGGTGCCCGGCTTCGGCCTCGATGTGCTCGGCCGTTTCATACTCGAGAACCCCGACCAGAAGCTCGTGAGGGGCTTCCTGCTCCCGTTTTACGGATGGGCGCCTTCCCTCCAAGCCGCTGTATTGAAGAACTTGGTGGAGGCGTACACGTGGCCCATCGGGATAGTCACGAGGTGGTTTAGAGACGTGGCGGCCGGCGCGCCCGGCGTCATCACAAGGGTCGGCTTGGGCACCTTCATCGACCCCAGACAAGACGGAGGGATGCTCAACGATTTGGCGAGGGAGAGGAGAACCGCGGAGGTCGAGGTGGTGACTATCGGCGGGAGGGAGTATTTGTTGTATAAAGCACCGAAGCCCAACGCGGCCTTGGTGAGGGCCACCACAGCAGACGAGCTGGGCAACCTAAGCATGGAGCGCGAGGCGATGTACGGATCCGTGCTGGCCATAGTGCAAGCCGCGAAGGCCCATCCGAGCGGCGTGGTCATAGCGCAGGTGCTCCGTATGGTCGCCGCCGGCGAGATACACCCGAGGCACGTCTTCGTGCCCGGCCCCCTCGTGGACTACGTCGTCGTGTCGCGTAGAGGCAACGAGGCGGAGAGGCACCATTGGCAGACCTATAGCTTCGACTACAACCCCATAGTTAGCGGCGACTCGCCGTATAGAGCTACCTACGAGCCCCGCCCTCTGGACGTCGACAAGGTGATAGCCAGGAGGGTCGTCTTGGAGCTGGCCCGTTTGGTCGAAAGGCTGGGGAGGCCGGTGGTGATAAACCTCGGTATAGGCATACCGGCGATCGCCGCCGACGTGATAAGAGAGGAGGACGTAGAGGAGTTCATCCACATAACGGTGGAGTCCGGCCAGTGGGGCGGCTACGCCCTAACGGGCGCGGATTTCGGCGCGGTCCTCGGCCACTACGCGGTGATACCTATGCCCGATCAGTTCCTTCTATACGAGGGAGGCGCCATAGATGCCACGTCGTTGGGATTTCTGGAGGTCGACGAGAAGGGGGACGTCAACCCGGCGTTCATCCCGGGCCGCATGACGGGCCCCGGCGGGTTCCCCGTCATAGCGATAGGATCGCCCAGGGTGTACTTCGCCGGCGAGTTCACAGCCGGCAAGAGGGCCATCGAGGTCTCCGACGGCTTTCTGAAGATATCGAAAGACGGAGATATCGTCAAATTCGTGAAATCTGTATACAAGATAGTCTTCAGCGGTAGATACGCGGTCGAGGAGGGGAAGGAGGTGCTGTACATAACCGAGCGGGCTGTCTTTAAGCTAACGAAAGAAGGCTTGGTGCTTACAGAGATCGCGCCGGGCGTCGACGTAGAGCGCCATATTCTGGCCAGAATGGGCTTTAGGCCCGTAATGGGCGCGCTGGAGGAGATGGATAGAAGGGTCTTCCGTCCTGGCAAGATGGGCCTACGGGAGGAGTTGATAAAGGCGTTGAAAAGATAATAAAGAGGGGAGGCCCCCTCAGCGTGGCTCGACACGTTAGGCTACTGGGGGCGTTGACCTCCGTTATATCCCTCGCCGTGAGCCTTCTTTACAACATAGCGATAACGCGTAAACTACCCATAGAGGACCTAGGCTTGGTCACGTTTCTCAACGCCTCGACGGCTTTCTCCCTTCTGCCGAACGCAGTGCTCGGCTTCGCCCTGCCTAGGATAACGGCTAGAGACGGGGGGCTGGACCTCAAGGCCGTTCTAGGCGCCACCACGTTGTTCTTCCTCGCATCGGCCGGGTTGACCGTCGGATATCTAGCCACCGTATGGAGCAAGCTAGGGTCCTCGGGTCCTCTGGTGGCGCTCACGGCGTTGGGGACGGAGCTCTTCACGTATATCTCCTCGGCGGCCGGCTCGGTGCTTATGGTGAAGGACAGAGGCCGTTTCGTCTACTCCAATCTGCTCCAAGTGGCGGCCAAGCTGGCGGCTATCGGAGGTATATACGCGGCCAGATGGTCCGTGGCGGCCGTCCTCTGGAGCTCCGTCGCCATAACAGCCGTGCCGGCGTTATATGGGCTACGCTACGCGGCGAAGTACTACGCCCCCTCGTCGTTGAGGCGCTACCTAAGGGAGATCGCCCACGCCTCCTGGGTGCCGTTGATGGGATACGCCATAAACTCCTTTAGGTCGCTCGACGCCGCGTTCATAGGGATATTCGGCGCCTTGGAGCAAGTGGGGCTTTGGTATATATTCTTCATGTTGTCGAAGCCCTACAGCTTCTCCTCGCTTCTATCGGGCATAACCTACGGCGAGCTTCTTGAGGGCAGGAGGGGAGGGCTCCAAAAGGATCTATTGATGGTCATGTCGTTAAGCACGATCATCTCCTTATCCTATATCTTCTTCGAGCCCTACTACGTGAACTTCCTCAGACCTGGACAACGCCAGTATATAGCCGCTCTATTCCTCCCCCTAGCTCTTTGGGCCGCCACGAACATCTTGGGCAACCTCAACTATTTCCTCACCAACGTGATGCAGGGAATAGACAAGAGAGATATACAGGCGGGGGAGATAAGGGCGAGGGCCTACCTCGGCAGCTTGGTCCTCTACGCCCATCTAGCCGAGCTTCTGTTCACAGGGGTGTACCTAGGCTCCTTGATCCCGCTCGTGGAGCTCTCGAAGGCCGCCGGCGTCGAGTACTACGCCATAATGGGCGTCGTCCTCGCGTCGTTGTTGGCCAACGTCGCCGCCTTGGCCTTCAGGCTGATCGTGACAGATAGAAGATCGGCGAGATTGATAGACTGGGGGCCCTTCCTAGCCGACTACCTGCCGCCTCTTGCGGCTTCCTCCACGGCGTTGTACTTAACGTCGCGGTTCTTGACCATGCCGTTAAGTAGCTCGGTCTTGATCTCGCTGGCCGAGGTGATCGCGGCGTTGTTGATAACCGCGGTTGTGTACATAGCCATCTCAGCCGCCCTCTCGAGGAACTTCAGAGAGCTACTCGTCGCTGTGTTGAGGAGCTTGTCCTCGATCTTGGAGAAACTCGGCGAAAGGTAATAATAGAGGGCTATTCTCGTGATATGAGGATCCTCGTAACGGGGGGAGCCGGCTTCATCGGGAGCCATCTGGTGGATAAACTGGTCGAGATGGGCCACGAAGTGATAGTGGTGGACAACTTGTCGACGGGGAGAAGGGAATACGTCAACCCCAAGGCCCGCCTACTCGTGAGGGATCTGAAGGAAGGCGGCTGGGGCGAGGGGATCGGGCGGGTCGATTCGGTTTTCCACTTCGCGGCCAACCCCGAGGTGAGGGTAAGCACGACGGATCCTAAGGTACATTTCGACGAGAACGTGGTCGCTACTTTCAACGTCCTCGAGTGGGCTAGGAGGAACGACGTGGGCGTCGTCGTGTTCGCCTCGTCGTCCACCGTATATGGAGACGCCACTGTTCTGCCCACGCCCGAGGAGGCCCCCATAGCGCCCATATCGGTCTACGGCGCGGCCAAGGCCGCCGGGGAGGTGCTCTGCGGCACATACGGGAGGCTCTACGGCGTTAGGTGCCTCGCCTTGAGGTACGCCAACATCGTGGGGCCGCGCTTGAGACACGGCGCGATATACGACTTCATCGTTAAGCTGAAGAGGAGCCCGGAGGTCCTCGAGATATTGGGCGACGGGACCCAGACGAAGTCGTACCTCTACGTATCCGACGCCGTCGACGCCACCGTGGCCGCCTGGAGGAGGTTCCTGGAGGATCGATCGCCGTTCCTAGCCCTCAACGTAGGCAATAAGGACGCGGCTTCGGTTAAGGACATAGCCGCGGCCGTCGCGAGGGCCATGGGCCTTTCGCCTAAATTCGTCTACAAGCCTGCCACTCCAGACGGCAGAGGCTGGCCGGGCGACGTAAAGACCATGCTCCTCAGCATAAGGAAGCTGGAGGAATACGCCTCCTGGACCCCGAGGATGGGATCTAAGGAGGCCGTGGAGCGCACCGCCTCCGAGCTGGCTAGAGAGCTCGATGCTCCGCTGCCCTAGGTGCGGCTATAGAGGAGTCGAGAAGATCTGTCCCAAGTGCGGCTTCCCGTTGATCCCGGAGCCGCCCGGGAGGCTCGAGGTGGATAGATCGGAGCCGACCTTGTGGAGGTACTCCTCGGCCCTAGGCGTCGGTAAGGGGATATCGCTGGGGGAAGGCCTCACGCCCCTCAAGAAGGTGGAGGGGATCATGGTTAAAGACGAGTCGAGGAACCCCACGGGCTCCATCATGGATAGAGGGTCGGCTGTGTTGGCCTCTGCGTATAAAGGCGGCAGAGCCTCGCTGGAGTTCCACGAAGATTTCACCCTATCTATCGCCACGTATCTATCGGCGAGGGGGGTCGAGGTAGATGTCCACATGGATCCAGCGGCGGCGACATACGCCGACTTCATACTGTTGGCAAGCCTACCGCAGGTCAACATACATTTCGGCGGAGGCGCGACGCCCGACATAGCCTACGGCGATCCCTACTTCCTAGCCGGCGTCAAGACGCTGGCCTACGAGCTGTACGAAGATCTCGGCGACCTCGAGGCCGTCGCCGTGCCGCTGGAAAAAGGCATATTGGCACTTGCTATATATCAAGGCTTTAGGGAACTGGAGGAATGGGGCCTCATGTCGATGCCCCAGCTGTTGCTCGCAGTACATAAAGGCGCGTCCCTATCGGAGGTAGCGATCTGGCTCGCGTCGAGGGGGGCCAAGATAGTGGAGGTGGAGGACTCAGAGGCCGTCGAAGCTGCCGTGAGGCTCGCCAAGCGGGGCCTCTACGCGAAGCCTCTATCGGCCATGGCGTATGTAGCGGCGTCGTCCGAGAAAGACGCCGTCGCTGTGGTGACCGGCACAGGCTTGAGGAGGCCTTATTTCAACAGACGCAGGTTGGGCGGACTCCAGGCCCAGATCTTGGAGCTACTGAAAAGCAAGGAGATGACGGCGTACGAGATCTGGGACGCGTTAGGCAGACGGCCCACGTTACGCGGCGTCTACAAGGCGTTGGACTCCCTAAGGGCTAAGGGCTTGATCTCCTACGACTTGAAGGCGGTGGGCAGAAGGAGGTCCAAGGTATACAGAAGAAATACGCAGCGATAGATCTTAAGCCAATACGCGGAAAACCGGATATCTTTGGTTTGAAGAAATTTTTCCCGAAGAAATTCTTTTAAGGATCTGATTTCAACAATATATGCCTCTCGAACTAGAACTAGCTAGGTTAGTATCCGCCATAGGCGTTTTGGCGCACCTATCTCTAGCGTCGTCGTTTCTCGGCACGATCGCCCTAGCGGTGATAGGCGAGTATATATGGCTCCGTAGACGCGACCAAGATTGGCTTAATTTAGCCAGGAAGTTCAACATAGTAGCCACGATCTTTTTCGGCGTAGGAGCCGCCTTCGGGACCTTGGTGGAGTTCGGGCTGGTGACCATATGGTCCAACTTCATAGCGATAATAGGGAGCGCCATAGCGCTTCCGTTCTTCCTAGAGCTATTCGCCTTCCTCTTCGAGGTCATATTCCTCCCGCTATACACCTTCACCTGGAACCGCTTCTCTAACCAGTGGGTGCACTGGATAATCGGTCTGCTGGCCGCGATAGGCGGCTACTACTCGGCCTACAACATCCTCGCCGTCATGTCGGCGCTCAGCGTGGCTCCCCCCGGCCTACAGCTGGTCAATCTAGCGGAACAAGGCAAGAACGTGGCGGGCGCCATCACTTGGCTGGCCGTCTGGCAGAACCCGACAGATGCTTGGAACGTGTTTTGGTGGGGCGCCAACGTCTTCATATTCCACGGCATATTGGCCGCGGTCATACTCAGCTGGTCGGGCGTAGCTGGGGTGGTTCTCTATTTCTACCTTAAGGAGAAAAAGGAGTGGCAGTACAAGCTCCTCAGAGTCGTGGTGCCCACGATAGCGGT
>CAYFGI010000007.1:0-17406 GCA_964342785.1 uncultured Thermoproteaceae archaeon | reverse complement strand
CGCATAGTGCCGCCTCTGCTGAAGCCCAGCGTCTACTTGATACCGATACTCGCCGCCCTCGCCTCCATAGGAGGCGCCGTCTCAGCGGAGTCTGGCCGCTATCCGTTCATATTAGTGCAGTCGGTGCAGAGCGCTGACGGGCCGCCGCAGATAATCGGTATCCCCGTGGGGTCCGGAGGCCTCTTCAACCCGACGCTTCAGCTCTCCCCGTGGCTAGCCGCGCTTATAATAATCGTCGAGGTAGCCATGCCGGCGCTCGCGGGCTACATGGTGTATTTAGCTTTGGCGAGGCCGCCCAAGATATTAAAGAGAGCGCTGGGCGAGTATTGATATGGACGCCGTAACGACCATCACGGTCGGGCTAATCGCTTGGGCCTTCGCGGTGCATCTACCGCTGGTATACACGGTGCTGGGCTTGACTTGGCTTCTGCCCACCCTCGAGCTCATAGGGCTTAGGAAAAACGACGATCGTTACTTCGATATAGCCAAAAACCTTTCCCGCTACCTCATATTCATTTACGCTATAGGAGGCGTCTTCGGCACGATAATCACCGTGTTTCTGGCAGGGCTGATGCCGATATTCACCAACGCCGCCGGCGTCTTGCTCTGGCCGGTGTGGGGCGTGGCCATAGTATTCGGCGTAGCCATATCCCTCCCGCTCATAGGCTTCTACTACCGCAGTTTCGGCAAGATAGACGAGGCACATCACATAGCCCTCGGCTACGGCCTCGCCGTGGCCACCTCGGTTATACCCGCCATGTTCAGGCTCGTATTCGCCTTCATAAACTACCCCATGGGCGTTATCGCTAAGCCCGACCCCAACTCCGTAGTCGGCTTCGACCTGGGCGTAGACCTCTGGCAAGCTATAGGCAACCCGACCTATCCGCCGTTGCTCATAGCCACACTCGCCGGCGCCATAGCCTTCACGGCAACTTTAATCTCGGCCGTGTACACGTGGCGCTACGCCAAGACCAAGGAGGAGCACTATAAGCTCGGTAAGGAGTTCGGCGCCAAGGTCGGCCTAATCTTCGGCGTGATATACGTCCTAGCCAGCGTCTGGTACCTCTACGAGGTATACCAATACAGCCCCACCGTGGCTTGGTCCATACTAGGCTCCCCGCCGTCTTACCTCCCGGCCCAGCTACAGCCGGTGTATCAACCCACGCTCAACCTCAGTTGGTTATTCTACCTCAACATAGCGCTGGGCGTGATAGTTCTGGCCTTCCTAGCCAGCGCCCTTAAATCCGCCAACGCGCCTCTGGCGATGATCGCGTTTATAGCCGTGATAGCCTTGATGGACGGCGCCGAGGTCATGAACGGACTGGCCCATCTACCCTACGCCATAGTGCCGTCGCCGCCCGTGGCGGCCGCCCTCATAAACGCATACGGCGTCGACTTCGCCTTGAAGGTAGCCAACACGCTTACCGTCTCCGCCCTCATTACGCCGAGCATAAACTCCCTCGTGCAGCTCATAGCGGCCCAGCCGTGGCTACTCGACTTCGCGTTGGCTATGTTCATCATATTCAACTTGATACTACTTGGAGGCATCTACCTAGTCTTCTCCTGGCGCCCCAAGGCCCAGCCGCAAGTCCCAACTCAATAAAAACCCGCTTTTTTCCCTCCCTCCGTGCGCCAAGCCCTACTCCTGCTTCTGCTGGGAGCTCTAGCATACGCCCAGATATGCGCTACCTACGTCGGGACCCAGGTGGGCGCCGGGATCTACTACGTCGAGTGGAGCAAGCCAACGGTCCTCTACGCCAACGGCTCGGTCGCGGCGTATCTGCCGGGCGCAGGCCGAGGCATATTGTGGGCTTCCGGCAACGCGAGCTCCTCCAGTCCTTTGAACCTAACGGCTTGCTTCGACCTTCAACTACTGGCGGCTAGGCTGAAGCCCGGGGAAACGCCTTGGGGGCCCGCAGCGCCTATGGGCTTGGCCTACTACGGGCTGGGGTACTACGGCGGCGTCCTCTTGCCTCTGCCCTACGTGGGCGACGCCGTGATGGGCTGCTTCAAGCTGGAGAACTTCTCGGCTCTCAGCTACTCCCCCTTGGGGCCCGCCGAGGCTTACTCGATACAGCTGAATGCCTACGTTGAGGCCTCTGGCCTCTACTGGGTCCAGGCCTTGATAAGATACAGGGACGGGGGCTTCGAGTTCCTCGACAACGTTTGGAACATGACGGGCCCCACGTCCGTGTTGAGGGGGATCGAGGGGCGAGGCCTCGTGACCACTTTGGGCCGCGACCAATACTACTATTATCTCCGAGAGATGCCCCCTACGAGCTCGGGGTGCCTCGAGATACAGGTGGTCCAAAACGCCGTGAGGTTCTTGGTAGACGGCGAGCTCCTCGACGAGGTGCGCCTCCCGTCGCCGGGGCGGATAGTCGTGGCCCCGCAGGTAAACGCTAGAGGTCTCCCGATAGATCTCGAGCTGGTGGTGGGCGGCTACGGCGCCGATATGCCGACGGCGAAGGCCGTCAACGGCTCGGCGGAGCTGCAACTCTATATCTGGAACGGCACGGCCTTCACGCCGCCTCCAGCCCTATGGAGCATGGGCTTATCTACGAGCGAGGCCGTAACCGCGTCGGTCAACGCCTCGAACTATTCTGCGATCGTGGAGCCCGGATATCCGGAAGCCCGGCAACTGTACATAAGGCCGCCTTGCATCTTCTTCCTCAACGAAACGGCGGAGTGCGGAGGCGTTATGTACCTAGTTACCCTAGATCTGCCCAACGGCACCACGTATCTATGGGCTCGGCCTGGACGCTACCTCATCCAACTGCCCCGGATAGATCTAGGCACCGTTATATACGAGCCGGCGGTAGCTTCGATATATGTAGACGTGCGAGGGCCGCTACATATCGCGCCTAGCTACGAAGCGCTCTACCTAATCTCAGCGAGGACTCCGGCCGGCTACTTGACGCTGTGGGCGGCGCGCGGCCAGCGGATATACCCCTCTAACCTCTCGTTCACTATAGGCGGCGTGCGCTACGTAGCCCAACGCCTAGTTATAAACGGAAACCTATCGGAGGGATTCACGGCGGAAGGCCCCGCCAACATCTCGGCGCTATACACGGCTATATACCGCGGCGTCGCCCGAGATATCCTCGGGCTACCCGACCCCCTATCTGTGGCGGTGCTTAGATGCGGCGACAAGACGGCCGCCGCGCTGGCCGGCCCCCTCGGCGTATATGACGTCTCCATAAGCGACGTAGAGACCCTTTGTTCGGCCAGCTTATATCCCTCCCCCCTATCCCCGTATCTCCTAGCCGCGGCTATCTTAATATTGCCGAAATTATTTCGGAGAAGAAACATTTATAAAGACCATAGTAAGTAGACCTCATGCCGGAAGTGAAAGGTCCCTACCTAGGGATGCAGATACCGGAAGATCTATGCTTCAACACCGACATGGGGAGGAGGTGCTTCAAGGACTACAAAGGCAAGTGGCTGTTGCTCTTCAGCCACCCAGGCGACTTCACGCCGGTCTGCACGACGGAGTTCATAGAGTTCGCCAAGAAATACGACGAGTTCAAGAAGAGAGGCGTCGAGCTGCTGGGCCTCAGCGTCGATACGGACATAAGCCACATCGAGTGGAAGAGGCAGATCAAACAGCTGTGGGGCGTCGAGATACCGTTCCCCATAATCGCCGACGTGCCTGACTTCCAGGTGGCGAATTTATTCAACTCGATACCGCCGGGAACCACGACCACCGTCAGAATGGTGGCGCTCATAGACCCCGACCTGAGGCTGGCTTGGTTCGCGCTCTACCCGCTCAGCAACGGCAGGAACATCGACGAGATAATACGCGTAATAGACGCGGTCCAGACCACGTATAAACACGGCGTGGCGACGCCGGCCAATTGGAAGCCTGGCGACCCCGTGATAGTGCCTCCGCCGCACAACTACCCAGACGCCGAGAAGAGGCTCAAGGAGCCCGGCGTCGAGTGCAAGACTTGGTGGTTCTGCACCAAGCGCTTGTAAACTCCCTTTTTGTAATATCTCTCCACAGCGTTCTCTAATTTATCCCGGTGACATTAAGTCATGACTTTTAAAGTCAATTCGAGTAACTTCGATATGGAAGTTACTTCTAGATCGAAACAGATACGAGAACTTGCGTCGGAGTTCTGCGACGATGAATACACGGACCACAAGGTCTACGCCGTGTTGGCCCGCATCGAGTGGAATAAGGCTAGGCGCGAGGTCTTGAGGAAGCTCTCGGATATAGAGCATAGACACTTCGAGTTCTGGCTTAAATTCGCCGGGTCCTACAAGCCCTCGCTTAAAGCCCGCCTCTACCCCTACCTCCTGGCGTTCCTCCGCCTTCTTTTCGGCGCCACCTTCGCCGTGAAGCTACTGGAGAGGGGGGAGGAAAACGCCGTGGATAAGTACAAGATGGCGCTGGACCTCATGGAGACGCCGGAGGACAGGAAGGCGCTTGAACGGATAATAAAAGACGAGATGGAGCACGAGGAGGAGTTCGTGAAGCAGTTGGATGAGGCTATCGTGAAGTACATGAGCGCCTTGGTCCTCGGCATGGCCGACGCCATTATAGAAATCACGGGGACCCACGCCGGCGCCTTGGGCACCACAAGCTCGGCCATAATAACAGGAGTCGTGGGCCTCGTCGTGGGCGTCTCGGCGGCTATATCCATGGCGTCTGCCTCGTATCTACAGACGAAACACGAGACGGGGAAGTCGCCCACGGTGGCCGCCCTCGTGACGGGCTTCGGCTACGTGGTGGCGGCCGCGTTGATGTCTCTTCCCTACTTCTTGATAGAGAACATCTTCGCCGCGTTCGGGGCGTCTCTAGCGGTCAGCATCTTGCTGGCCCTTATGTTCACATATCAAGGCAGCGTATATACGGACGCCGATTTCGCGCGGGAGTTCGTCCAGACGGTAGGCCTCCTCCTGGGCGTCGCGGCCCTCGCCTACTTCATGGGCGATGCGCTGAGCGCGGCCTTCGGCATAAAGTCGTTGATTAAGTGATGTGGGAGCTCCTATACAGAGGCGGGAGGTGGGTCAAGGAGGAGAAGCCCCATCTCCACGTCCCCAAGGGCCATATAGCCGTGAAGGTCAAGGCCTTCCTCCTCGACGATTTCAGCGCTTGGGCGGCCGCCAGGGGGCTGGAGAGGATATCTAGATGGGCTTTCGGCAACGTGGTGGGGGGCACCGGGGCCGAGACGGGGCAATACGTCGTGGCCCTCGCCGACAACGCCGCGGCTGAATACGTGGCGGCCAAGGTGTACTTCCCAGCGCCTAGAGATCCGGCGGAGGCTCTCGCCAAGGTGCACTCCGCGCTTGTCCTCGAGGCGCTCGACCATCTGCCTAAATACGGACCTATCTTCGTGTCCGGCGACGACCCGAGGCGCGAATATATAACACGTTTGGCGCGGGTAGGCGAGGGGAGAAGCGGCATCATCATACAGGGAGGCGCCCTCGACGGCGGGGTCCGCGCGGTGGCCTTGACGAGGCTCTTCGAGGTCAGGGGACCCGGCGTGGTGAAGGTGTTGGACGTGCCCAAGAGGCGGTACTACGAGATGGCTAGAGGCGGGCCTAAGCTCCCCGTGGTGAAGCCCGACGAGATCTCCCCCGGCTTTTGGCAAATTGTTGAAATATAGCATGTTTCTAGGTACATGAACGAGGCGGTCGAGGCCTACATAGCGATAGGGCTGGGGGCGGCTCTGGTGGCCTTCGTGGTAGTCGCCGGGGCCTTGTTGTACCTAGAGAAGATACCCACCACCACCTTGACGATACAGACCAAGCTGGGGCCTCTGCAGCTAGGCGATATGCCGGACCCCTCGGCCGTGGCCGCCGCGGCCGTGAGGGCGCTCGCCCTACTGGCGCTGGGGTTGACCGGAGGGAAGCTATTGGAGGTGGGCTTGAAGGAGAGGCGAGAGGCGAGGAGGGATGCCGAAGCTAGGAGGTACTATCAGCAATACTACGAGGTCTATTACCAACAACAGTATTGATCACCACAGGAGGAGGAACCTGAACGCCCTTTTGGCCGCCCAACGGCCTGTCTGCATTACGTACATCGTTAGGAACAAGGTGGACATAGAGGATAGGGCGAAGGACAGCCAGGTCAGCACCGTGTACGCCAACGGCGGCAGGGCCACGCCTATCCACGACTGGACTAGCGTCAACAGCTGGACGTAGAGCACGGGGCCCGCCACGGGCATCAACGACGCGATCAAGCCGAAGCTAGCCGCGATGGCCAGCTCCACGGCCGACAGCGCCTCGGCCCAGGTGGAGACGTGCATCGAGTAGATGAGATATATCGCTAAAGCCAAGGACATGATGATATACAACCTCATGGAATCCATGATCTCCCGGTAATATATTGGTTGCGTTGCTATGCGTAGAGCCCAACGGAGCGCGCTAAGCTTAAATATGGATGCGGCCAAGCGCATATGCCTTCGCACGGAAGCTTGACCAAGGCGGGCAAGGTGAGATCCCAGACGCCTAAGATACCCCCGAAGCCCAAGAAGAACTTAACGCCCAGGAGGAGGAACTCCCGCAACTACAGGCGGAGGATAGTCTACGCGGCCTCGGCCGCGCAGACGGCGGAGGCCGAATGACGGGCGACGTAGCGGAGGCCCTCCTCAAGAGGGCCAGGGAAATAGACTCCCTTTTATCCGGCGTCGCCGAGCACCATCCCTACTGGCCCGCAGCCCACTACTTGACGCAAGCGCTACAGACGCTCTTTGAGAAGTGGAGAGCGGATCTAAGCCGGGAGGAGGTAGAGGAGCTGCTTTGGTATATAGAAAAGGCGAGGGAATCCCTGGAGAGGCTGGAACACGAATAGACCGCGGGCAAGACGTCGGCCGATAGGCGCGAGGGATTACGCCGGGGGATCCGCGGGCGGGAGCTCTGACGGATGGGAAGCTGATCGGCCGAGCCTCCACAAGACGCGTTGCCAACACAGCAACAGAGCCTCAGCCGGGAGCCTAGGCCGATCGCTCAACGGCTAAAAGCGATGTAATAGGGGGACGATGGGATGTGGAGGAGAGAGGTCCGAGGAGGGCTTGGTGGACCGGCCGGGATTTGAACCCGGGATCTCCCGCGCGCCAAGCGGGCCTAAGGGAACGGCGTTCAATCCTTCCGCTAGACTACCGGCCCCGTCCTCCCTAATTCACTACCTTAAATCTTTTTCTCCGTAGGGGCCCATTCGACGGCCGAGGCGCCCACGCCTTTCTCGTAAATAGAAGGCCGTCGGAGGCCCCTGCCCCTCGGCGATCCTCCTTGCTTCAAAAATTCAAACGCCACTGTTTTTCGTTGCGTATACGTGGGGCTCCCGGCGAGGGCCACTATATGGAGCGCGCAGGATTCAGCGAGGCGAGCTACTTACAGACGCGGGGCTACCTACGTCGTGCCGGGGGTTTCCTGAGCGGCTGGGCGTAGCGGCTGTGGTGCTTGGGTTAGCTGACGACTAGACGATCAAGAGACGTGTGGACGAGGTGGGGGTTAGGGCGCCGCCACGCTTGTGGTGCCTGGAGGCGGGTCAACCTGCTGGGCGCCGTGACTGGAGTAATTAAGGTCCGCGCCGATCCTTAGAGAGGGCTGAAGCCGATAGGCATCGCTCGTGGCGAAAGCCCCCATCGGCAGCCTCCAGGCGCACTTTAGGGCAACTAAATAGAGCCTCCCAAAGCGCTGAGCTCCATCGGTGGAAGCGCCTCCCGCGGGGCCACATGGCCCCCGTAGGAGCGGCGACGCAGAGCCGTGTGGGTGCGCTTAAAGCCGGCCCCGCCTCCTGTCAAGTCAGCGTGGGTCCCGGCTGACTTATATTTAAAGACCGCCAGTAGCGTTAGTGACTCCAAGCACCATGGTTAAACTCGCCTATATACTTGGCGCGCTAGCCGCCGCTACCGCCCTCTATCTGTTGTTAAACCCCTACTCTGTTTCGACGTACTACTCGGGCCCAGTTAGGCCTATCAACATCACCGTCAACGGAGTTATGTTCATCTATCTAAACAACACCGGGAACGAAACCGCGTATATCCCGGCCGTGGTAGGGGAATCGATATACGGCGTATCGGTTAGAGGCAACGTAACGCTGACGGCGCCTCCCGGCGGCGCGACGGTTTATAACTTCACTTTCGCCAAATATATATATATAATGAATTCCTCTAAAAATGTAAATATACTTATACAAAGTGTTGAGATTCCACTTATTAATAAGATATTAACAATAATAATGGTGATACTCTTTATACTTATGTTCGCATTTCTAGTAGTTGGATATTTATTTCAAATTACATATAAAACTGGGAGGATCCGCGAAGGCGTTAAGGAGAAATAGTTAAAAAGATGCACAAGATGGTTTCTATGCTCGGAAGGAAAACAATAATACTGGCGGCCGTCTTGGCCGCCATCGTGGTGCTCTCGGCCTATCTCTCTACCGCCCAAGCGACGCCGATGCCGCAGACGGTCACCATCACCGAGGTGCCGAAAGACCAGGTAGCTCTGTACTTCCAGAGCGGCAAGATCGATCTATACCTTAACCCGTGGGCGTTGCCAGTCAACGTATTGGCTCAACTACAACAGAATCCTAACGTGACCATAGTGAGCCCCGGCATGATATCCGCCTACGACCTGATATTCAACCCGTACCCAAGCAACACCACGTTCAACCCGTTCGCCTATAGGCAGTTCCGCTTCCTGATGAACTACTTGGTGCACAGAAGCGCCATAGTCCAGCAGGTGTTCCACGGCTTAGCCACCCCGATGGTGGCTTGGCCCGGCCCCTTCGCCTTATATAGCTATCAGCTAGTGGTCCCATTCATATCTCAGTTCAACATCCACTACGACCCCACTTACGTCAACGCCTCGATATGGGCTCTCTTCAAGCAGATAAACCAGACCGACCCAGTCTGGCACGGCAGAATACTGTGGAGGAACGGCTGGTACTACATACCGCCTAACTCCACGACGCCTCAGCCCGTCACGATAAAGTTCTTCATAAGAAACGACGACCCCTACCGCTACCAGATGGGCTTGATGTTCTCCGAGGCCCTCCAGTCGCTCGGGTTCCAGATAAAGCCCATATACGGCACGTTGACCGACGCCCTCAGCACGGTCTACGGCTCCAACCCCGCCGATATGGAGTGGCAGATATACACAGAGGCTTGGTCCATAACGCCAGAGCCTTGGGACACGGGCGCCGGCGCTAGCTTCTGCGCCTCCTGGACCGGCAACATGCCGGGCTGGGGCACCACCGGCTACTGGCAGTACATGAACGCCACAATCGACAAGATAACCACGTGGGTCTCCACAGGCAACTTCACCAGCCTAGCCCAGTTCGAACAGCTTTCCCAAACCGCCTTAGCCGACTGCTTCGCGGAGGCTGTGAGGGTCTGGCAGGTCGCCAGATCGGCGGGATATCCCATAGTTAATAACCTGCAGAACTACATGCCGGCAGTGCTCGGATTGGAGACTCCTTACGGCGTTAAGTTCGCCTACGTGCCCGGCAAGAGCACGTTGACCGTCGGCATGTTGCACGTCAAGCAGTTCCCGTGGAATCCTATCGGCTGGATCGTATCGATTGATGCATATACTGCCGACGATGTTCTGGGCTGGCTCTTCGATCCCTTCATGGCATACAACCCGTTCTCGGGCGAGCCGATGCCGTATAGAGGCGCTTGGAGCGTCGAGCTAAGTCCTAACGGCTCGGCGATATTCCCAGTGCCGCCCAACGCGGTGATATGGAACGCCACCCTGGGCAAATGGGTCACAGTAGGGCCTGGTAAATACGCGAAGGCCGTGATAAGGTACTACTACAACGGCACGTGGCTGGGCACGGACTGGCAGGACGGCCAGCCCATAACCATGGCCGACATCTTGATGTATTGGTACTGGACCTTCGACTTAGCCGAAGGCGCGCCCGACTTCGGCGCGAACGCCCAATACCTTAGCGACGTACAAGGAGCATTGTCGCCGGGAGTCAGCACGATAGTGGGCGTCCAGTTCTTCAACAACGGCACTGTCGTCGTGTACTCGAACTACTGGTTCCCCGACCCCAACATAGTGGGCTCCTACTACGCCCCCTACTACACTTGGTCCGTCCCGTGGGAGATCTACGCCGCTATGTTCCAAGCCGTTAAAGACGGTAAAGGCGCATTTACCAGCAGCGAGGCGCAATCCATGTCGACGTCCCAGCTCGACTTGACTGCGCCGGATACCGCTAAATTGATCGCGAGCTACTTACAGCAATGGAGCCAGACCGGCTTCATCTGGGATAACGGCTCCTGGGCCTGCGTGCCCGGGCTGGGCTGCGTGTTGAACTCCAGCGAGGCGGTGCAGGACTACAAGGCCGCGCTGAACTTCTACAACACCTACGGCAACTTCTTCATCAGCAACGGTCCGTATATACTTAAGTCCATAGTGTCTACAACGCCGCAGTCGGCCGTGTTCGTGCTGTGGAGCGGCTACCCGTTCAACTACACGTATTGGTACCACCGGATATATGGCGCTCTGCCCTCGGTGCCGCCCAACCCGCTGGCCCAAGTCGTGTCGATCTCCCCGACGACGCTCGTCGCCGGCCAAGACAACACCATAACCGTGACGGTGCAAGGCGTTGGCTTGCCCGAGGCCTATATCTACGTGACGAATCCTGAGGGCCAGGTTGTGTTCAGCCAGACGGTCAAGTCCAGCACACCAGGCCAGTTGACCTTCACACTACCTGCCAGCGCCGTCTCTACGCCGGGTGTCTACACGTTGAACATGTTGCTATACACCGACCAGGTGACTGTGCCGACCACATACTCGGCGACGCTCGCAGCTGTTGGCGCGATCACCGTAACGACCAGCACAACGGCGACGGTCGCCACTACATCAGTGGCTACTACAACGGTGGCTACCACCGTATCTTCCGTCATGACTACTACGGCCACCGTGTCTTCGGTCGTGACTACTACGGCGGCCGTCGTGCCGAGCTGGGTATGGGCGTTGGTGGCTATCGTCGTTATATTGATCATAGTAGTGGCGGTTCTGGCGATTAGGCGGCGTTAAGAGATAAAATAAATACCTCTTTTTTCCTATATATTTTCTATGGGTCTATTTAGGACCTTAACTCTAAGGGCCGTCAACCTTGTGATACTGTTATTCATCGTGTTGTTCGTGATCTCATATGCTCTCTCAGGTCCAGCTTCCAAGTTGCTTGAGGCTGAAATACAAACTGATGCCAGAGCCGCCGTCTCGCAGCTAGCGAAATCAGGTCATTATTCGCCGCAACAGATCCAGCAACTCTATAATACTTTAGTACAACAATTATATAAAGCATATGGTTTAGATAAACCTACTTATATACGTGTTTTCTATATCATTTATAATATGCTTATATTTAATTGGGGTTACTCGTATTATCCAAATATCTATGGCGTTGCTTCCGGCAAGGTCGTCGACATCATAACATCTGCGCTTCCAGGCACTATATTACTTGATACCTTCGGCATACTGCTCAGCGCATTTATAGGCATCCAGATAGGGCTGAGGTCAGCGCTTAAATACGGCAGTAAGACGGACCGCGCGGTCATGTATTACGGCGCTATTTCAAACGGCCTCCCGCAGTGGTGGGTCGGCATACTTATGCTCCTCGTCTTCAGTTTCTACCTTGGCGCGATAAAATCGCCGATATATTTCCCGTCAGGCGGCATATTGAGCCCACAGTACTACTCCACTTGGTTTACGTCGCCTCTCTCCGTCTTGACGAACCCGAAAGCGCTGGCGGACCTCCTCTGGCACTTCACTCTGCCGCTGGCCACCGTCTTGATCGTCAACATGGGCAGTTGGGCCTACTTCGCCAGGACCGTCACCTTAAACACTGCGCAGGAGGACTTCGTCACGTTCGCTAGGATGAAGGGCCTCCCCGAGGGGCGTATAACCAGTAGATATATCCTTAGGCCCGCCGCTCCCGCTATATTGACGAGCATACTGTTGTCTCTTCCCTTCATAATCTTCGGCGGCTTCATAATAACAGAGGCGGTCTTCCGCTGGTGGGGCCTCGGCTACGTATATAACTTGGCCATATTCGCCCCGACCCCCGATCTGCCCGTCATAGTGGCGCTGACCTACGCCTCAACTCTGCTGTATATAGTGATCGTGTTCGTGCTGGAGATCCTATACATAATCCTAGACCCCAGGATCAGGAGCGAGTGACCATGGCGGCCCGTAGGGAGTTCAGAATACTCGGGATGACGCCCGGCGAGATATGGCGAGGCTTCGTATCCACCGCGACGGGCAAAGTGGCGCTGGCCTTCTTCGCCGTGATGGTGGCCTTCTCGGTATATGCCCTAGTGGCGCTCCCGCCCAACTTCGGGGCCCTCTGGAACACCCCCTCGTATTGGCAGGCGAATCCTAAGTACGCGCCGCCCGCCTGGATAAACGCGTTCACCGGCAACGCATATGCGCCGCAGCTCAACATACGCGATTTCAACTTCACGAGCGGTTCCAGCGGAGGAGTCGCGTACGCAATACTTTCATTTACCGTTGATGATGAATATATAAATCCTTGGAGAGATATGTATCTAATCGTCAAGAACCCAAGCGTGTATAATACGACGACTATCGCTTATCTAACCATCTTGCGGCCTGACGGTAAATCGATCCAGCTAGGACCTATATCGATTAACAGCCAGTTCGTGGGGCTCGGGCTTACGCCGCAGTTAATATCCCAGGTGAACGTGTTTTACCAAAACAACTTCGGTTTAAGCAACGTAGTGCCGCAAGGCTCCTCAGCCATCCCCTACATATTCTATACCGTCGAGAACGGCAAGCTCACCCCATTGAAGGGCATCTATAAATTCACCATAACGATATATTCCTTCAGCCAATCCACGGTCATAAACAGGAAGGATCTTACGGTTATCCTCGAGGGGGAGGTGTACGGCCTCATGGGCACCGACTTCTTAGGTCACGACCTATGGCTAGGCCTCCTGGCCGGCTTCCCCATAGATCTAGCCGTGGGTCTCGTGACCGCCGCCATAGTGGTGGCTCTCGCAATCTTGATAGGCGTCGTATCTGCTTTCTACGGCGGTTTCGTCGACGAGATACTTACGAGAGTAACCGACTTCTTCATACTGCTCCCCGCCTTCCCTCTGTTGATAGTCTTCTCGGTGTTGTTCCAATGGAATATATGGGACGCCATAGTCTTCCTTGCGGCAGTGTCTTGGGGCGGTTCGGCGCGTGTTATACGCGCCATGGTGCTCCAGATAAAGAATTCGCAATTCATAGAATCAGCCTTGGCGTTGGGGGCTAGCAGGGGCTGGATCTTGCGCAACCACGTGTTGCCCATGGTGATGCCGTATACTTTGTACTTATTCGTGGTGAACGTCCCCGGCGGCATATTGACGTTATCCGCCATAAACTTCTTCAACCTCGCCGGAGCCCAGTTGCCGACGTGGGGCAACATATTGGCTTACGCCAACGAGCTCGGCGCATTGACGTCGGGCTACTGGTGGTGGGTCGTCCCGCCCGGGCTGCTCATCACCTTCGTGGCGGTTACGTTTATATTCGTGGCCATGGGCCTCGAGCCCGTGGTCAACCCGAGGTTGAGGCACGCGTGACCATGCCGCTCCTAGAGATCAGAAACCTAAGGCTCTACTACGGGACCACCAAGGGGGTACTGAAGGCGCTAGACGGCGTGTCCCTCGAGCTTGAGGAGGGCGAGACGCTCGCCGTCGTGGGGGAGACCGGTAGCGGCAAGTCGACCTTGGCAAAGGCCATAACGAGGGTCTGGGAGAGGAACGTGGTGCTGGTAGACGGCGAGATATACCTCGAGGGCGAGGAGGTGCTCCACATGCCTGAGGATCGGTTCAGGAGGGAGATCCGTTGGCGTAAGATCGGCATGGTGCCGCAAGCCTCCATGAACGCGCTAAACCCCGTCATCACGATAGGGGAGCAGATGATAGAACCCCTCGTGCTTCAAGGCATTCCCAAGGCCGAGGCCCTCCGCATGGCCCAAGACGCGTTGGAGTCGGTGGGACTCCCGAGGGATACGGTCAACCGGTACCCCCACCAGCTGTCAGGCGGCATGAAGCAACGCGTGGTGATAGCCATGGCCATAATGGTGAGGCCTAAGTTGTTGATACTCGACGAGCCCACGTCGGCTCTCGACGTCATGACGCAAGCCAACATAATGAATCTACTCAAGGAGCTCAAGGCGCGGCTCAAGCTCAGCTACATATTCATAACCCACGACTTGGCCCTCGCAAGCGAGCTGGCCGACTCCGTGGCCGTCATGTACGCAGGCAAGCTGGTGGAGATAGGAAGCGCCGACGATATGTACACCGCCCCCGCCCATCCCTACACGCAAGGCCTCATGGCCAGCATGCCCACGTTGAGGACCGACAAGCAGTTGACGTATATACCCGGCGAGGTCCCGAGCTTGATCGACCCGCCGAGGGGCTGCCGCTTCCACCCCCGTTGCCCCTACTACTCGAGCGACAAGAGCTTGAAGGGGCTTTGCGACGATAGGGAGCCCCCAGCCTTCGAGATAAAGCCGTGGAGCGGCAGACGCCATCTAGTTGCCTGCTGGCTCTATCAATTTAAATCGGGGACTTCGTAGAGGCCATGGCCGTCAAGCTTGCTGAGATGTCCGACGCGCCTTGGGTTCGGCCGGACTCGTTGGTTGTGGCGCATAGGTTGAGGCTATGGTATTCCGTCAAGAAGGGGCTCTTCTCGAAGCCCATATATGTCAAGGCCGTAGACGACGTGAGCCTCAGCGTGGCTAAGGGCGAGACCCTGGCCGTCGTGGGCGAGTCGGGCTCGGGAAAGTCGACGCTCGGCAGGACCCTCATAAGGCTCTTGAAGCCGACAGGCGGAGAGCTCTACTTCGACGGGAGGGACGTGACAAACGCCGAGGAGTCGGAGCTGAGGGGATGGTTCAGGCGGAGGGTATCGATCGTATTCCAGGACCCCTACTCGAGCCTCCACCCGTACCACAGCATCGGCTTCATCCTCGAGGAGCCCTTGATAGTGCATAAGGTGCCCAAGGAGGAGAGGATCGAGAGGGTATACAAGGCGCTCGAGGAGGTGAAGCTCACGCCGCCCGAGGACTTCATAAACAAGTACCCCCACATGCTCTCGGGAGGCCAGAGGCAACGCGTAGCCATAGCCCGCGCCATAATCCTAGGCCCCGACTTCGTGGTGGCGGACGAGCCCGTCTCGATGCTCGACGTATCTGTGAGGGTGGAGATATTGAATCTGCTCAAGGACGTCCAGAGGAGGCACAACGCCGCCTTCCTCTACATAACCCACGACATATCCACGGCTAAATACTTCAGCGACAACATAGCCATAATGTACGCAGGGAAGCTCGTGGAGTACGGGCCGTTCCGCTCGGTCATAAAGGAGCCCGCGCATCCCTACACGCAGGCGTTGATAGAAGCCATACCCGACCCGGACCCGAAGAACAGGCTGAGGCCGAGGAAGGTGGCGCCCGGCGAGCCGCCCAATTTGGCCAACCCGCCCTCCGGCTGCCGCTTCCACCCCCGTTGCCCCTTCGCCATGGATATATGCAGGAGGGAGGAGCCGCCCATGGTGGAGGTCAGGCCCGGCGTCTATACGGCTTGTTGGCTCTATGTAAAACGTTGAATGCCGGAGTGGCGGGGCCCCCGGATCCGGTTTAAATGTTCCCTATGTGGGGAATGTTGCCGCCTATATTGGGTGCCGATAACCCATAAGGACCTCCTGAGGATACATAAAGCCGCCGGCCTCGATCCCGGCGATTTCGCCACGCACGTGCCCAAAGACGCCGTGGGGGAGTGGGGAGTCCCCGCGTTCCTGCTCTCCGACGGCCGCGAACACTACCTGGTGCTTAAAAAACGGCTAGATGGCTTCTGTATATTCATCAAGCTGAGAGACGGCCGCTTCGTGTGTTCCATCTACGACGCAAGGCCCGCCACATGTCGCTTCTATCCATACGTCTACATCCCCGGCGACGTTGTGAGCTTCGAGCTAGCCGAGGGGGCGGCCGAGTTCTGCCCAGGCGTCGGCAGAGGCCCCGTCCGCGACCTCTCGGCTGAGGCGGAAGCCGCCGTGCTGAGGGAGAAGGAGCTCGAGGAGTACAAGATATTCGTGAGGAGGTGGAACGCCTTTGCTCTATCCAGACCCGACGAGGCGGACTTCCGACGCTTCCTGGAGGAGGCGTTGAGGAGCGCCGCCGATTAAACGCTTTAATCGAGGGCTAGAAGGCGACGTGGTTAGGAGAGGCGAGTGGGTCCTCCTCGTGGCCGAGGACGGCTATAAACTCGTCGTGAGACATACGGGGAGGAGGGTCGAGACCATCAGAGGCTTCGTGGAGGCCGACGCGTTGGACTCCGCCGAATACGGCGGCGTTTTGTCGACCTCCCTAGGCCATAAGCTCTACGTCCTAAAGCCTACTCTATACGACGTCTTGCCGCGCTTGAGGCACGCGACTCAAGTTATATACCCCATCGACGCCGAGTTCATATCGTTAGTGGCCGGCATAGGGCCCGGCTCGGAGGTCGCCGAGGCCGGAACCGGCTCGGGCTACCTGGCGGCGATCCTGGCCTGGAGGGTGGGGCCCCAGGGCCGCGTCCTCACCTACGAGATCAGAAGCGACTTCGCCGAGGTGGCTTGGAGCAACATAAAATCGCTGGGGCTAGAGGGCGTCGTAGATCTAGCCGTAGCCGACGTGGCCAAGACGGGCTTCGGGGCGAGCGGCTTAGACGCGGTGGTGCTGGATATGGGTAGCCCGTGGGCGGCTCTAGACGCGGCGCTGGAGGCTCTGAGGCCCGGCGGCGTCATAGTCATCTTCAGCACCAGCGTCGAGCACGCCCAGAAGAGCCTAGCCGCCCTGAGGTCCCGCGGGGTCCTGGACATAAACATGGCCGAGATATCGGCAAGGCCCTGGAAGACCACGCCGGGCGAGACGCGCCCCGAGACGAGGACAGTCGTGTTCACCGGATTGATCATATGGGGCAGGGCGCCTCCACGTCAAGAGTAGGATATGAGCTCTTTTATCTCGTCTATGATCTCCCTAACTTTATCTAGTTCTTTCCTCACGAAATCCTCGTCGCATAATCCATCGTAGAAACAATCGATGTGCAGGAACTTCTCCCTCGCCGCATATCGATCCCTGAGGTAGTCGAGGCCGAGCTTACTCAACGCATCTCTCCTCTCCCTATACGTCCTGGCCTCGATCCCTCTGGCCTTAAGCAGAGACTCCACCGCCTTGCTCACTGCGAGCCAGCCCTTCTCGGCCGCTTCCCTTAACAACATGGGATCCCTAGACTTCGCGTACTCGTTGAGCTCCGCTATAGCTCTCTCCAAGGCCTTCAAGGCATCTCCGAGGGCCACGTCCATATGGTGATATATAGAATGAACATAAAAATAAGCTAAGAGGCGCCTATTGCGCCGTAGTGTTTTTAAGCCGGGTCGTACGGACCTCAA